>JAISTE010000170.1 GCA_031272825.1 Propionibacteriaceae bacterium
AGAGAGAGAGAGAGCTGCAACTACAGCAGCCGCTCGGCTTACGGACTTCATCCAATCCTCCTTGATGGTTTTCGACGACCACCTTTGGTCGTCAGCGGTGTGTCCCATACTGAGGTTAGAACGTTTCAACTCGGTGATGGAAGAGTTGATAGCAGAAATCACTATTTAGTTGTAGCCAGCAACAAACCTTCTTCCTAGCGGGTGTTTGATTTTGGCTACGCATGATACCGTCTCGCCACTGGGCGTTCATCGCGAAGAAGCCGCCCTTTTCGACTGTACCGCCGAGGGTTTGGTCGAACCTGCAACATACTGTGAGGATACACATGCGCGAACGTACGGTCTGCTTCGACCCAGACACCCAGATGATCAGCGCCGACGCCCCACGCGGGGTTGCGCTCAGATTTCGCTGCCGTGTGGATTTGGCCCAGCCGGTAGAGCAGGTTCTCTCGGCGGTCTTGCTGAGCACAGCGCTAGGTGTCTACGAAATTCTCATCGACGACCATCACGCAGGCGAAGCGAAGCTCTCCCCCGGTTGGACCTCATACGACCGTCAACTCGACTTCCAATGCCTCGATCTGAGCGCTCAAATCCCCAACCGCCCCTCCTTCGAACTCTCCGCACTGGTTGGAAACGGATGGTACAGGGGAGACTTGGGCTGGAAGGGCTGGAACGATCTGCCCTACCCCATCAACTACGGCGAATCGCTGGGTTTCTACGCGACGCTGGACATCGAATACCAGGACGGGTGCCACCAGCGCATACACACCAACACCTCTTGGGTGAGCGAAACCACGGGTATCACGGCCAACAGCCTCTTCGACGGTCAAACCACAGATATGCGTATCGGTCGGGGTGCTGGACTTGAAACCATCTCGTTGAGCTTCGACCCCTCGGTTCTGAGGCCGCAGATCGGGCCGAACGTCACTACTCAAGAGCGGATCAACCCGCGGAGAATCTGGACTTCGCCGTCGGGTAGCACATTGGTGGACTTCGGGCAAAACCTGGCCGGCTGGGTGCACATGCACGGGACGGGCTCTGCTGGCACCGAGATCGTGGTTCGCCATGCGGAAGCTTTGCAAGACCGCGAGCTCGCCGTGGCTCCGCTTCGCGACGCGCTGGCAACCGACCGCTACATCCTAAGCGGCGGTCTTGATCGGCTTGAGCCATCTTTTACCTACCACGGTTTTCGCTATGCCGAGATTTCCGGCTGTCCTTTCGATTTGAAAGGAGGCGATCTTTACGCGGTGGTGGTCGGTTCTGAACTAAGACGCACAGGCTGGTTCGAGTGCTCGGACGAGCGCGTGAATCAGTTCGTTCATAACTCAATCTGGAGCCAGAAATCGAACTTCTTCTCCATCCCCACCGACTGCCCTAACCGCGACGAACGTTTGGGTTGGACGGGCGATATTTCGATCTACGCGCCGACGGCATGTTTCCAGTTCGATTCTGCGGATTTCTTGCACTCGTGGCTAATGACTTTGGCTGGCGATTTCCGGCGCACCCGAGTGGAAGGGGTTCCGCGCGTCATACCCGATATTTGGGATCGCTATCTGAACGAGCGGTTCAACGCGGCGATCTGGTCGGATGCCACCATCTGGGTACCGCAGGCGTTGTGGAACGCGTATGGGGACGCCGGGCGCTTGGCCGAGCACTATCCGGCGATGGCCGGGTACCTGGGTGTGGTTGAACGGCACCTTTCTGCCGAGGGCCTGTGGATCAGCCAGCAGATGCCCGGCTGGGGGCCAGCACAGGTCGGATCGACGCTTTCTGAGCCCGATTCTGCGGTTTCTGGGTCCTCCGATTCCGGCCTAGGAGCAGCGGTAACCCAACCAGATTTCCAGTACGGCGACTGGCTTGACCCCGACGCCCCGGCAAATGATCCCGGCAGGGCCAAGGCCGACCCCAGCGTCGTTGCTACTGCCTGCCTGTACCGCTCAGCCTCGTTCGCCGCCCAAGCTGGGCGAATCATTGGGGCTTCGGATGCCGAACACTGGGGCGAGTTGGCCGAACGTACCCGACGGGCGTTCAACCAGTTCTATGTGTCCGACGGCCAGGTCTACTCGGACTGCACGACCGTCTACGCGCTGGCGCTGGCGTTCGGCTTGCTAGACGAGAAGAATCGCCTGGCTGCAGCTGCCAGGCTTGCCGAGCTGGTTCGTGAAGCCGATTACCTTGCCACAACAGGGTTCGTCGGTACCGCCTACATCTGCCAGGCACTTTCGCGTAACGGCTATCCCGCCGACGCCTACCGTCTGTTCTTGCAAAATCGCTGCCCCTCCTGGCTCTACCAAGTGGAGATGGGAGCCACCACCACTTGGGAGCGATGGGATTCGATCCTTCCCGACGGCACTCTCAACGATCCAACGATGACATCGCTCAACCACTACGCATTCGGTGCCGTCTGCGATTGGCTGTACCAGGACGTCGCAGGCATACAGGCCGCGGCACCGGGATATAGGGAGATCTTGCTCAAACCCGCCCCTGGGCCGGGGATGGATTGGGTACGGGCCTCGTACGATTCCGAGTCAGGGCCCATTGAGGTCAGTTGGAGAGTTAAGGGCAGCCGGTTCCACTTCGAAGCCTCAACCCCGCCCGTCCCGGCTCGGGTACTCATGCCCGACGGACGAATAATCATCGTTCGGGATGGGAAAGTCAGCGCCGATTGCGCGGTGCATTTCTGAGCATCACGCCGTAGCTGGAGTGGCCTTACGCTCTGCGCTCGCGCCTGTGTTTGTGTCAGGATGCCGTGCTCCCCCGCAAGCTCCCGCTCACCCCTTGCAGAACCTTCGCGGCGGCGGCTAGCTGCTTGGGATCGCCGCACGCATCGGCCAGCAGTTCACCCCAGAATTCCCTTAGCTTGTCCAGGTTCTTTGCCGACGCCGGGAGCGGATAGACCCTAATCTTGCGGCCATCACTCTCGTCGGGTTCGCGGGCCAGGAACTCCCGGGCTTCGAGCGCGCGCAGCACCGCCGAGACGTTCGAGCACTTCATGTCGAGAGTGCGCGCGATGCGGGTGGTCGAGATGCCGGGTTCGGTTTCCACCAGCGACATCACCGAGGCCTCGATGCCGCTGAGCCTGTCGCCGCTGTAGCGCTCGTCGGTGGCGTGTTTGAGCTGGCGGGACAGCGACAACACCACCTGTGCCAGATCGGCTGCTTGTTTGACGTCGTCCTCCATACCCTTATGGTAACGTATATATGTCTACATAGTTATGTTGTAATAAGGAGTTTGAGTTGAAGCGTCTCACGTTTACCGTGCTCGCTACCTTGGCATTGCTCCATGCCGCCGCGCCTTTCGCCACCGACATGTACCTGCCCGCTTTCCCGCAGATGGTTCGCGATCTGCAAACCTCCCCAGCCGGGGTTCAGTTCTCACTAACCGCCTTCATGCTCGGGGCGGCTGTCGGCCAGTTCGTCTTCGGCCCCATCTCCGACAGGGTTGGACGGATGAAGCCCCTTCTCATCGGCGGTTTCGTCTACGTGCTGTCCGGGATCGCGGCCATGCTCGCCCCCAGCCTCGGAGTACTGATCGCCGCCCGCCTGATCCAAGGTGCGACGGGCGCAGCCGGGATGGTCATTTGCCGTGCGATCATCACCGATATGGCTTCTGGGCGCGAGGCTGCCCGGGCGATGTCGCTCATGATGCTGATCGGCGGGGTTGCGCCGGTCGTCGCACCGGTTGCCGGTTCCTTGCTCGCCGACCCGCTGGGCTGGCGCGGCATTATGGGTGTGGTCGTCGGGCTGTCTGCGCTGGCGCTCATCTGCTCGGTGGTCTTCCTGCGCGAAAGCCACCCCGCCGAAAAGCGCAACCAGGCAGGCACCGACCGTGAGGCCCTGCGGCCCTTGTTAGGGCGCAAATTCGCCGGGAACGCCCTTGCCTACGCTTTCTCTTTCGCCGTGATGATGGCCTACATCTCTGCCTCCCCGTTCCTTTACCAGGAGCTGATGGGCATGGGAACCATCCAGTACGGCCTGTTGTTCGGCTTGAATGCCACCTTGCTCGCCGTAGTGGGAGCCGTTTCCGCCAAGCTGACCAACCGCCTCGGCCCGGTGCTGCTCGCCCGGATCGGGCTTTTCACCAACCTGGCCGCCGCGGCGGCGATCGCTGGGCTGGTGGCCGTGAACGCCCCAGCGGTTTGGCTGTGCCTGCCCATCATGGTCGCCGTGGCCTCTCTCGGTTTCGTCTTCGGCAACACCACCGCCCTGGCGCTCGAACAGGTGCCGCGCGCCTCCGGCACTGGCTCGGCAGTGATCGGTGTGCTGCAGTTCACGCTGGCCGCGATCGTCGCCCCGCTGGTGGGCATCAACTCCACCGCCGTTCCGATGGCCGTGGTAATGCTGGCCGCTTCTGTGCTGGCCTGCGCCTCGTTTCTGGCCGCTGGCCAACGCGAGCCGGAGCTGGTAGCCGCTAAGGCATAATCTCCGCCCGGAGTATGAACACCTGCCCCGTTCTTTGACGCCATGCGGGCGTCCTTGGTCTCGGATTTCGATTCCGGGCCTAGGATGCCCGCATGTTGTTAAACCACGTGAGCATTCAATGCAACGATACGAAGGCCTCCCATGCCTTCTACGACGCCGTCCTCGCCGAGCTGGGCGCTGGCCGGATCATGGAACACGACGACGTCGTGGGCTACGGAACCCTGGGTTCCTTCCCTGAGCTGTGGGTCGGCCCCTTCGATTCCGGCGACGGCTTCCGCGAAACCCACCTCGCCTTCACCGCCCGCGACCGCGACGCGGTGGACGCCTTCTTCGCCGCCGCTGTAGCCCAAGGGGCCGAGGTGCTGTACGAGCCCAAGCTCTGGCCCGAGTACGCCCCCACCTACTACGCCGCCTTCGTCCGCGACCCCGACGGTAACAACGTCGAAGCCGCTTGCATGTGAGCTGCGCCCTTGGCAGGCTTGGATGGGATGTCAAGAATGGGTAACTGCTCTTGGCATCCCATTTTTCTTGCTCGCCGCCTCTCTCCCCGACTCGTCATCCCGCGCGCAGTCGCGGGATCTCACTTCATCCCAAGACCAGGACGGCTCGGCCATCTCCGTGTGCCGATCCGCATTGCTAAAGTGGCGACTGTGAATCCCGCTGCGAATGGTCCTACCTGTTTCGTCTATGGGGCCGGCGATCCCGTCGGGCCAACACCGCAGCCCAAGCCCGGAGACCTAATGATCGCCGCCGACGGCGGGTACACGGCCCTGCAAAGGCTCGGCATCCGCCCCGATCTGCTATTGGGAGACTTCGATTCCCTGACGGACGTTCCCACCGATGTCCCCATCGTGAAACTTCCCGCCGAAAAGGACGACACCGACGTCCTGGCCGCACTTCGCATCGGCTGCGAGCGCGGTTACCGCCAGTTCCAAATCTTCGGGGGAACCGGGGGCCGCTTCGACCATACGATCGCCAATCTGCAATCGCTGCTGTGGCTAGCCCAAAGAGGAGCTCGCGGGACGCTCGTGGCCAGCTCCCAGTGCGCAACCGTGATCTCCGGATCTCTTACGTTCGGCCCCGAGGCCAGCGGCTATCTTTCTGTATTCGCCGTCGGCGGGCCGACGACCGTAACTCTGAGCGGCCTCAAGTACGAGATCGCCGACACGGTGCTAGAACCCGGCTTCCCGCGCGGGGTAAGCAACGAGTTCCGCGGCGTACCATCCCAAATCGACATCACACGCGGCTTTGCCCTAGTCGTTTACCCGGTGGAAGTGCAGCCGCTGTAGCTTTTCACCCAAGCTACCCTCATGCCCCGCGAGTACCGGGAGCAACTTCACTCGTCATCCTGCGCGTAGTCGCAGACCGCAGTGAGGCGTAGCCTCCACTCCGGTCTCAAGGAGTGAAGCGACGAATAGGATCTATATTTCTCTACCCCGGTACAGCAAGCAGATCTCATTCTTCTAGCCTCTGCTCTCCCCTGCTAGGCTCGCGGCCATGCAACGTGTTGTCTTGATCACCGGTTCGTCGCGCGGGCTGGGAGGCCACGCGGCCGAGCGTTTTGCGCAGGAGGGGTGGGCCGTCGTCGTCAACTATGCACACGCCCGGCATGAAGCCGAGGCGCTCGCTGAACGCATCCGCGGAAACGGCGGCGAAGTGCTCGTCGTGCAAGCCGACGTCTCCGATCCAGAGCAGGTGCGAACCTTGTTTGACACCGTCTACCTCGAATATGGCCGCTGCGACGCGCTGGTGAACATGGCCGGGGTGAACCGCGACGGCCCGGTGCTGGGTATGGCAATCGAGGATTGGAAAGCGGTTATCGACACCGTACTAACCGGAACCTTCCTGTGTTCACAGGAGTTCGCCCGTCGATACGACGGGGAACACGGCTCCATCGTGAACATCGGCGCCACAACCGGAATCACCGGCAGACTCAACGGTGCCAACTACTGCTCGGCCAGGGCAGGGGTGTTCACCCTCACCCGCTGCCTCGCCCTCGAACTCGCGCCCAAAATCCAGGTGAATACCGTGACGCCGGGCTTCATCATGACCGACGAGGTCGCCGAGCGCTACTCACTGGACGACCCGGAAGCCAAGGGCCATGTGCTCTCCCAGATTCCCATGGGAAGAATCGGCACGCCCGAGGACATCTTCCAGGCGATCAAGTTCCTTGTCGACGGCCAGCCTTACGCCACCGGCCAAAACTTCGTCATCGATGGCGGCAACACGATGCTCTGAGCCTGGGTCTTCCACAAGGGAAGACTGTGGGAAACCGGAAAAAGTGTCGTTTTCGGGGTCAAAAAACTTGGGAAAAGTGTACATTTCGGGGCTTCAGAAACCGGAAAAAGTGTACAGTTTCGCCCTACTTGCCACGCGAAACCATCCTTCTACAACGCCAAATACGCCCTCCGGCGCTAGCGAGAAGAACACCCCGTAAGGGGAGGGTTTTCGTTATTCACCCAACAGCGCAAGAGGGACAACGGCGACGCCATCGGGACGCCGATAAGCCATGCTCCCTGTGTTGACGATTACCTTGTCTAGCATCCGATCACCCATCTGCTCTTCCAGCCAGTTCAGAGATTTCACGTCCTTCGGCCGCACCGAGGTGGAGAGCTTCACCTCTATCGCCAAGAACCGCAAGTCAGGGCGTTGCACGATCAGGTCGACTTCGTGTTCCCCATCCAAATCTCGCATGTGGAACACGGCTCCTTCCCCTAGGGAGATCAGTACGCGAACGGTCTGGGCGACAAGTGACTCAAACAGCGCCCCGAGGAACGTCTCATCCCGACGGAAACCTCCCCCTCCTTCTCCATGGATCAGTCCGTCTACGCCTAAGCCCATGAGTCTGGCCGCCAAACCAGGATCTACAAGGTGGTGTTTGGGGGCTTGCCCAAGACGTTTGAGATGAGAGAAGGCCGGAGTCCAAGCAGGTATGGGATCTACTACGAATATGCGCCGCAGCAGCTCACGATAATTTGTCGTGGACTTGCGCGATGGAATCTCTGGCTCTCCCGGGTTTGAAGCGGAAGCGATGCTTGCGTATGAAGCTGTAGTTGCAGTGGCGGCACCGTAGGCCCTGAGCCAATCGAGCAGCATCTCCGGACGGCGCACGGCACCACCTGCTTCTGGAATGTCTCGTTCGACGATCTTCTGCACGTACCCATCCAGAAGCAAGCTGCGAGCCCGTTCAGAAGCATTGCGAATTCCAGGAAACCCAGAACGCACGATCTCTTGGGCATATTGGGCTGTGGTCACTGAGCTGGTACCGCGAATTTCAGGTTTTTCCCCGCGAAGAAGCTCTGCAAAGGATACCGAGGGCTGCTCGACTTCCCTTTCGGGGAAGCTCATCGGCCGCATGATCAAACTCACGATTCTGCCGGCCCCGGAATGAATGTTGACATCGTCTTTCGGACTGGCTGAGCCAGCGAGCAGATAGCTCCCGGGTTTGGCACCATCATCTACCGCAGTTCGCACAACGTCCCATACATCAGGAACACGTTGCCATTCGTCGATAAAAGTTGTCCCATTCCCGACGAGGATGAGTTGTGGGTCAGCCTCAACTGACGAAAACGCTTCGGGCGCATCTAACGAAAAGACGCGCTTCGCATGACGCTTTGCAGTAGCGGTCTTCCCAACACCCTTTGCTCCCTCAAGCGCAATTGCAGGCAACTCGTCAAGCAACTCCCCAAGCAGAGTATCCATGGCTCGGACAACGTAGTTCATACATGAAGGGTACCATTTGAGAGACTCAAAGGGTACCATTTGAGAGACTCAAAGGATACCGTTTGAGAGACTCGAAGGGTACCATTTGAGAAGCTCGAAGGGCACCGTTTGAGAACCACGCCACTCCGCGCTCATGCCCCCAGGCGCATCCATTTGCTGCCCGCCGCGCGCACGCTCAGCGTCACCATGCGGCTTAGCATGAAGCCGCAATAGGCCAGCCACAGCCACGTGAGATCGGCCTGAAAGTGGGTCACCGCCCATAGCAACGGCAGGTAGGAGACCAGGTTGATCACCTGGGCCAGCGCCAGGTAGCGGGCATCCCCGGCGCCGATGAGTACACCATCAAGCACGAACACCACACCGGAGACCGGCGTCACCAGCGCGAAGACGACGACCGTAGCTCGAACCAGCGCCTGCACGGCAGGGTCGGGGGTAAAGACCGGGGCGTAGAGCCCGCTGGCGGCCCACACGAGCAAGCCGACGGCCAAACCGATCGCCACCCCGTAGCCGAGCATCCGCTTCATCAACCGGCGCACGACGGCGCTCTCCCCCGCGCCCAGATACCTGCCGATCATGGCCTGGGCGGCGATGGCGACCGCGTCCATGGCATAGGTCATGAAAGACCACAGCGAGTTGAGCACCTGGTGCGCGGCAAGCGCGCTCGCCCCCATTCTCGCGGCGACGCCCGTGGTCAAGACAATGGCCGTGTTCAGCCCCAGTGAACGCAGGAACAGCCAGCCGCCGGTCTTCGCCTGGGCCAAGATGGCACCGGGATTTGGGCGGTAGCCGCGCAGCCAGTTTTCTTCGCCGTCCGGTCTTGTCGTCCCAGATTTCCCCATCTCGTCATCCCGCGCGCAGTTGCGAGACCTCCCCCAACGCCGGGACAAGATACTATTCGTCGCTTCGCCCGAAGACGCCAATACCCGCCAGACCAAGGCAACTGCGGCCAGGGTCTGAGCGCTGACCGTCCCGATGGCCGCCCCGGTGATTCCCAGCCGCAGGCCGAACACCAGCCCTAGGGTCAGGGCGATGTTGAGCAGGTTCATGGACACCGATACCACCAGCGGAGTCTTGGTGTCTTGCAGGCCGCGCAGCACGCCCGTCGCCGAGAGCATCACGAGTGCTGCTGGCAGGCCCAAGGCTAACATCGACAAGTACAGGTGTGCGGCGGAGGCCACCGAAGCGTCTGGACGGTACAAGGAGATCAGCCACCCGGAACAAAGCTCCACAAACGCCAGCAAGGCGATGCCGATCAGCAAGCCAAGCACGATGCCGTCGAGGCCGCTGCGCAGCGCCGAGCTCCGCTTTCCGGCACCCAGCCGCCTGGCGACCTGGCCGGTGGTTCCGTAGGCCAGGAAGATCGACAGCGACACCAATGTGGTGGAGATGTTCGCTCCCACGCCCAACCCGGCCAGGTCGGGAGTGGACAGGTGCCCGACGATGGCGGCGTCGGCCATGGTAAGCAGCGGCTCAGCCAGCAGCGTCGCCAGGGAGGGCAGCGCCAGCGCCAGGATCTCGCGATCCAGCGAACGCGCAGAGGGCTCGCTCACGCCTCGGCGGTTCCCCGGCGCTGGGCGATGAACTTCATTAGGTGGTAGAACACCAGCGCCGCGATCGTGCCGACGGCCACGCCGCCGAACTGAATGCCGAACAGGGTGACCGAAAGATCGGAGATGCCCATGATCAGGCCGATGGCCGCCGGGTAGAGGTTGACCGGGGAGGTGAAGTCCACCTTGGTCTCGACCCAGATGCGCGCGCCCAGCAGGCCGATCATGCCGTAGAGCACCACGCCGGCGCCGCCCAGCACCCCGGCGGGAACCGTGGAGATGGCCGCGCCGAAGGGAGCGATGAAGGACAGCACGAGAGCGGTTCCGGCGGCCACCCAGTACAGGGCCGTCGAGTAGACCTTGGTGGCGGCCATCACGCCGATGTTCTCGGCATAGGTGGTGGTGCCGGAGCCGCCGCCCAAAGCGGCCACGGTCGTCGCCACGCCGTCGGCCAGCAGGGCCCGGCCCATCAGACGGTCGTAGTTCTTGCCCGTCATCAGCGCGACGGACTTCACGTGGCCGACGTTCTCAGCAATCAGCACCAGCACGACCGGCACGAACATGCCCAGGATGGAGATGTTGACGACCGGGTGAGAGAGCGGGGGAACCGAAATCACCCCGTAGGTGTCTACATACTGGCCGATCGAAGCGAAGTCGACCTGGCCCTGGATGACGGCGGCGACGTAGCCGACCAGCACGCCCAAGATGATGGACAGACGGCCGATGAGCCCGCGGAACAGCACGGTGATGAGGACGATGGCAATGATCGTCACCCAGCCGGTAATGTCGGCGGTTTGGCCGTTCTCGTACTGGGTTTGGAAGTTGTTTTTGGCCGCGACCGCGAGGTTGAAGCCGATGATCATGATGATGGTGCCGGTCATGGCAGGCGGCATCAGCCGGTCAATCCAATCGGGCCCGGCGAAGTGCACCACCGCCCCGACGACGGCCAGCGTCAGCCCGGCGACCATCACCCCAAACAGTGCGACGCCCATGCCTCCGTTTGCCATTCCCATCGCTGCCGTAATCGGCGAGATGAATGCGAACGACGAGCCCAGGTAGGACGGCAGCTTGTTACCGGTAATCAGCAGGAAGATGATCGTGCCCAGCCCCGAGAACATCAGCGTCGTAGGAACCGGAAAACCGGTGAGCAGCGGAACCAGGAACGTCGCGCCGAACATGGCCACCACGTGCTGCATTCCCATGCCGATCATGCGTCCCCAGGTCAGGCGTTCGTCTGGATTGACGACCTCCCCGGGCTTGATGTGTTTCCCGTCACCGTGAAGTTTCCAGGGCAGTGCCATTTCAATCCTTTCGCTGGGCCTGGAAAACCATAGACCCAAATCGAGCCAAAGCGCGCTAAGCGACTCGCCGTGAGACGTCGAAACCTAGCGAGCAGTCACACTTGTATACGGCGCAGTTACCGAACCGAGGACACCCGCAAATCCAAGCGTTATACCCACCCGGGCAGCCAGATTCTCAACTGCCATGCGGCGCGGGTGAGCAGGCCGTCGGAGACTATGGGGTAGATGAACGCGAAGTCGGCGACGATCAACGCAACCAGGGCCGTCACCAATAGCCCGTTGCGGAAGCGGTGTTTGGAGTTCTTCGCCCCCAAGGCCAACCCCAGACACATGGCTAGGCCGGTGGCCATGAAGGGGATAAAGCAGATCGAGTAGAAGTAGAAGGTCGGGCGGCCCATGTACTGCACCCAGGGCAGCCACATGGCCAAGGTTCCGATTACCGGAAGGCCGAAGCGCCAGTCGCGGTCACCGATCCACCACACCACGCACACGACCAGCGCGATGGTCGCCGCCCACCACAGGATCGGCGTCCCCATGCCGTTGATCACGCGCAGGCAGTCTGAGGTGGCGTCGGCCGGGCAGCCGTCGGTTCCGGGTTTGATGCCGTTGATCGCGTCCATCGCCGTGGGACGGATGACGAAGAACCACGAGAACGGATTCGACTCGTAGGAGTGGGTGGCCTCCTGCATCATGTACTTTCCGGTGTGAAACTCGTACGCCTGGATGTGATATTTCACCCATCCGGCGATGTCCGGCCCGACGGCCTTAGTTATCGGATCCGCCGGGTTTTGGTATCCCCACTGGCGGTCATATCCGCCTGAGGTTAGGAACCATCCCGTCCAGGAGGCGACATACACACCCGCCGCGACGACGACCATGCGCACGAACGCCGGAATGCCGTCTTTGATGATGGCCAGGAAAGACTTCCACTCGGCCCCGGCTAGGCGTCTGGCCATGCAGTCCCACCACACAGAGAGGATTCCCATGGCCGCGAGCAGGTAGACCGAGTTCCACTTGACCGCGATCGCGCAGCCGAACATGACGCCGGCGGCCAGCCGCCAGGGCCGCAGCCAGATGTACGGGCCGAACTCTCCGCCGAAGTCGGGAAGGTTCGCGGCCTCCAGTTTTCTAGCGAGCCGCTCGCGGTAGTAGTCGCGGTCGGCCAGGCAGCAGCACACGGCGGCGATCAGGAAGGTGGCCTGGAAGATGTCGAGCAGCGCCACCCGGCTCATGGTAAAGGCCAGGCCATCGACGGTGATGAACAGGCCCGCGAGCGCGCCCACCAGCGTCGATCTGGAAAGACGCCGCGCCATGCGGATGGTGAAGAACACCAGCAGCGCGCCGAACACGCACGCGGAGATACGCCAGCCGAAAGAATTCATGCCGAAAATCTGCTCGCCCAACCCGATCAGCCACTTGCCAAGCGGCGGATGGACGACGTACTCGGCTGCCGTCTGGTAGTCGTTTACCTGCCCTTGGATGATCAAATCGTTGACCGGAAGCTCCTGGCCAACTTCCTGGGCGGCAAAGTTATAGCCGCTCTGGGCCACAGCCGTCTTGGGCCATTCCCCCTCGTATCCCAGGTGGATGAGCGTCCAGCCGTCCTTGGCGTAGTACGTCTCATCGAAGATCAAACGGTTGGGGAATGCCAGGTTTACAAGGCGAATCACAAAGGCAAACAGGGTGATGACGATGGTGATGAGCCAGGCGTTGAGCTTATCGGTCGGCCGGAACGCGCGCAGGCGCTGGATGGTGGTCAGATCGTCGAACTCGCGGTGATCGGGCGGGGTGAAGGGCGCGTCGTCCTCATCGATGCCCGTCGGCAGGTTTTGCTCTACGACGTCCAGCGCAGTTTCACTCACGCGTCCCATCATAGGGGGCGGTGCTAACAACTCTCGCCCATCGTAGACTTCACCTATGCCACTTCTGCTTGCCGGAACCCCGATCGGAAACCTCAAGGACGCCACCGACTCGCTGCGCGAGGCCCTAGCCGCGGCCGACGTCATCGCCGCCGAAGACACCCGGCGCACGCGCAATCTCATCACCGCCCTCGGGATCGACGCCCACGGAAAGATGGTTTCTTTCTTCGACGGGAACGAGGCCGAGCGGGTACCCGAGCTGCTCGCCGAGCTGCAAGAGGGAAAGCTCGTGGTGGTGGTCTCCGATGCCGGGATGCCGACGGTCTCCGACCCTGGCTACCGGCTCATCCACGCCGCCGCCGAGGCCGGAATCGAGGCCCACGTGGCACCCGGCCCTTCCGCGGTACTCACCGCTTTGGCCCTGTCTGGCCTGCCGACCGACCGCTTCGCCTTCGAAGGATTCCTGCCCTCCAAACCCCAAGCCAGACGCCAGCGTTTGGACACCTTGGCCGGAGAGCAAAGAACCTTGGTCTTCTTCGAATCCCCCCACCGGGTCGCCGAAACCCTGGCGGCCATGCGCGACTCCTTCGGGGCCTTGCGGCCAGCCTCCGTCTCGCGCGAACTCACCAAACTTCACGAGGAGACCAAACGGGGCACCTTGGAAGAGGTCGCGGCCTGGGCCGCCGAAGGGGCCAGGGGCGAATACACCATTGTGGTAGGCGGGGCCCGGGCAACCGAGGCCGACCCGGCGGCGGCGGTTGCCGAGGTGCGGGAATTGGTGACCCAGGGCGTCCCGCATTCGCAGGCCGCGGCCCAAGTCGCTCAGGCTACGGGGTTGAGCCGCAAAAAGCTCTACAATGCGACGCTCTAAATGCCCAGGGGTTAAACAAATCGAGGGGCCGACGAACCGGCCCCTCGATGTGAAGTGTTACTCCGTGACTTCCGGAAGATGGTCGAGCAGCTTCTCCAGCAGCTCGATCGCGGAGGTCGGGATGACCGTGCCGGGCGGGTAGATCGCGTCGGCACCGTCTTTGCGAAGCTCGTCGAAGTCCTGCGGCGGGATAACGCCGCCGACCACGATCATGATGTCGGGACGACCGAGCTTGTCCAGCTCCTTGCGCAGCTCGGGCACCAAGGTGAGGTGTCCGGCGGCTAGAGAGGAGACGCCCACCACGTGCACGTCGTTCTCGACGGCCTCGCGTGCGGCTTCCTCCGGGGTCTGGAACAGCGGGCCGACGTCGACCGTGAAGCCCATGTCAGCGAAGGCCGTAGCGACGACCTTCTGGCCGCGGTCGTGGCCGTCCTGGCCGAGCTTCGCGATCAGGATGCGCGGACGGCGTCCTGCCTTAGCCTCGAACTCCTTGACCAGCTTGCGGGCCTCTTCCAGATCCTGGCCCCCGCCAAACTCAGTGTTATACACACCGGAGATTGTATGGATTTGGGCCTGGTAGCGTCCAAAAACCTTCTCCAGGGCGTCGGAGATCTCGCCGACAGTCGCCATATCGCGGGCCGCGTCCACCGAGAGCTTGAGCAAGTTGCGATCCGGATCGGAAGGATCGGGGTTCGCAGCGGCCCAGGTCAGCTTCTCCAAGGAGGCCTGCACCTTGTCGTTGTCGCGCTCGGCGCGCAGCTTCTGCAGCTTGGCGATCTGCTCTTCGCGAACCTTGGCATTATCGACCTTGAGAACCTCCGGAACCGGGTCGTTCTCGACGGTGTACTTGTTCACGCCGATCAGCGGCTGCTGGCCCGAATCGATGCGCGCCTGCGTGCGGGCGGCGGCCTCTTCGATGCGCATCTTCGGGATGCCCTTCTCAATGGCCTTCGCCATGCCGCCAGCGGCTTCGACTTCCTGGATGTGCTCCCAGGCCTTGGCCGCGAGCTCGTAGGTGAGCTTCTCGACATAGGCCGAGCCCGCCCACGGATCGACGGAGCGCGTCGTGCCGGATTCTTGCTGCAAGAACAGCTGGGTGTTGCGCGCGATGCGGGCCGAGAAGTCGGTCGGCAAGGCGATGGCCTCGTCCAGCGAGTTGGTGTGCAGCGACTGCGTGTGCCCCTGGGTGGCGGCCATGGCCTCCAGGCAGGTGCGGGCCACGTTGTTGTAGACGTCCTGGGCGGTCAGCGACCAGCCGGAGGTCTGCGAGTGGGTGCGCAGCGACATCGACTTCGGGTTCTGCGGGTTGAACTGCTTGACCAGCTTGGCCCACAGCAGGCGGGCGGCGCGGAACTTGGCGACCTCCATGAAGAAGTTCATGGAAACACCCCAGAAGAAGGACAGACGCGGCGCGAACTGATCCACCTTCAGGCCCACGGACTCACCGGCGCGAATGTACTCGACGCCGTCGGCCAGGGTGTACGCCATCTCAATGTCGGCCGTCGCACCGGCTTCCTGCATGTGGTAGCCGGAGATGGAGATCGAGTTGTACTTCGGCATGTTGGCCGAGGTGTACGCGAAGATCTCGGAGACGATCCGCATCGACGGAGCCGGCGGGTAGATGTACGTGTTGCGCACCATGAACTCTTTGAGAATGTCGTTCTGGATGGTGCCGTTGAGCTGCTCGGGCTTCACGCCCTGTTCCTCGGCCGCCACGATGTAGAGGGCGAGGATCGGCAGCACCGCGCCGTTCATGGTCATGGACACGGACATCTGGTCGAGCGGGATGCCGTCGAACAGCTGGCGCATGTCGTAGATGGAGTCGATCGCCACACCTGCCATGCCGACGTCGCCCGCAACGCGCGGGTTGTCGGAGTCATAGCCGCGGTGGGTGGCAAGGTCGAACGCCACGGACAAGCCCTTTTGACCGGCTGCGAGGTTGCGGCGGTAGAAGGCGTTGGATTCCTCGGCGGTGGAGAACCCGGCGTACTGGCGAATCGTCCAGGGGCGCTGGGTGTACATCGTCGCGTACGGGCCACGCAGGAACGGCGGGATGCCCGGGTAGGTGTGGAGGAAGTCCACATCAGCCAGGTCGGACAGCTGGTACAGCGGCGGCACCAAGATGTGCTCGGGCGTCTCCCAGCCAGCCGAATAATCGCGCATGGCACCGGTCAGGGCCGCGTACTCGTTGCTGGCATCACCTGGGATGTCGGCGCTGAGCGGCACGTCAGAAAAAGTTGGGATGCTCATTTCGCGGCTCCAATCTTGTCAAGAGCTTCGGTGAGGAAGGCGACCACATCCATCCCGGCGAACACGGTTCCGTCGATGACCTTGGCGGCCTCGTCCTCGTTGCCGGTCTCCTTCAGAGCCCCGGCCAGATATACGGTCTCGACTCCGGCGGCCTTGAGCGCCGCGGCGACCTCGATGGCCTGCTCGGCGTAGACCTTGGCCGACGAGGCGAGCACCACGAACTTGTGGCCCTTGGCCTGCTCGACGATCTCAGCAGCGGTTCCGCCCTCGGAGGAGGGAACCTGAATACCGGCGACGGCCAGCAGCGGCTTCGTGAAACCCTCGCGTCCGCCGAAGTCACGGCGGGTGCCCAGGCAAGCCAGGAAGACTTCCGGCTTGGGATCAGAGGCGTTGGCGCGGTCGCGCAGGGCCTCGAAGACCTCGGAATCGCGAACCATCTTCATTCCGGAACGCTCGGGAGCGGCCGGACGCGGGCGGACGTCGATCTCGACTTCCTCGTCGCGCGGGAACATGGAGACGCCGGTGATCGGCTGCTTGCGGGTGGCCAGCTGCTTGTCGCGGGCTGCGCGCACCTCGCCGATGATCTGCTCGATATAGCCGGAGGTAAGCGCCTGAGCCATGCCGCCCTTGGACTCGATGTCCTGGAACAGCTCCCAGGCCTTGTTGGCCAGCTGATCGGTGAGATCTTCGAACACCCAAGCGCCGCCGGCAGGATCGTTGACCCGGCCGAGGTTGGACTCTTCGGCAGCCAGCAGCTGGACGTTGCGGGCCAGGCGACGGGAGAAGTCGGTGGGCAGGCCGTGGATCTCGTCGAACGGCAGCACGGTGATCTGCTCGGCGCCGCCGACCGCCGCCGAGAAGGTGGCGATGGTGTTGCGCAGCAGGTTGACGTGCGGGTCGTCGCGCGTGAGCATCCGGTAGGACGTGACCGCGTGCTGGATCGCGCCGCGGGCCTGAGCGGGAACCCCGGCGACCTCGCCGATGCGAGCCCAGATGCGGCGGAACGCGCGCAGGCGGGAGATCGAGAGGAACTCGTCGGCGTTCACGCTGACGCGGAACTCGATCTGGCGGAAGGCGTCGGCAGGTGCGACACCTGCGGCCTCAAGGTCGCGCAGGTAGGCAAGACCGGTCGCAGCCGCGAAAGCGAGCTGCTGGACGTCGCCCGCACCGAAGTTGTCGTAGGGCCTTACGTCGACCGTCAGGGCTTTGACGCCGGGAAGCTCCGCGAGCGCCACCTTGACCCATTCGGCCTGGGCGCCAAGATCGGGCTTGGTGCCGTTGATGGCGGCGAAGGCGATGGCGTCGAGACCGAGGTTGCCCTTGACTGCGGTGGTTCCTGCGGACTTCCAGAAGGAGGCGAGGGCCTTGGCAGCCGCCACCTGGTCGTCCCAGGAAGTGACGGCGATCGGGGCGAGCTCGGGCTTGACCCCAGCAAGCGCGTCGGCCAGGGATTCGACGGCGATGGCGTCAGATCCGAGCCGCAGCCACAGCGAGGTGGCGCCGCGGCCGAGGTCGGCCAGCACCTGCTCGTTGGTGAACTTGACGTCGGGATCTTCGTGCAGGGCGCGGACGTCCCAGGCGTCCATCTCCCCCACCTTGATGGTCGCCCCGCGTGTGTAAGGCGCGATCCCCGGGTAGCCCAGCTCGCCGTCGTGCTCCGTGTAAAGCGGGTCGATCTTGACGCCGTCAACCGTGAGCGACGTCAGGCGTTTGTAGGCTTGTTCGATGGTGATTTCTTTGCCTTCGGGACGGCCACGGTTCAGTACCTTCAGTACTTCCGACTCCCACTGTTCATGGGTCGGCGTGGCAAAATCCCCGGCAAGCTTCAATGGCGTGTCGGTCATACGCCTTACCCTACAACTCAGTCAAGCGAGATGCCTACTCAGCGTAAGTTGAGCGATACGGCCCTACCCCGGGTTCGAACCCCTCCGTCACAACCCGCACCCATACTTTCGACCTAGCGCCAAATTGGTTTTACCGGGCGGTTGATTTCTCGGTTTCTTGCGTGGCTTGCCAACTTATCCCAGCTTGTCGGGTTGGGGAAACGGCCTGTGTGAGACGTTTTACTCACCCTTGTCCTATTGGGTAGCGTTGGGTTGTGAGCGAATACGAAGGTTTTGAACCCACACTGTCCTTGGAGGACTATCCCAGCGATGGGGCCCCGACCTCGGAAACCCACCGAGTAGGCCCGCTTTTCAAGCCCAGCCACCCGGTTGCACTGGCCCCGGTCACCTCTCCACCCCACTCTGTGGATGGATTCGTGCGTGAGTTCTTGCACGAGCTCAACTTCGAGCAAGGCGTTTCACTCTCCCGCTCGACGATCAACGACCAGTACCTGGCCCTTTCCAAGACCGTGCGCCACTACATGATGGCCCGCTGGCTGGAAACGACCAGGAAGATCCGGGAGGGCAAGCTCAAGCTTGTTGGTTACCTTTCCGCCGAATACCTGTTGGGCCGCCAGCTCGGCAATGCGCTGCAGTCGATCGACCTGGTCGAGATTTCCTCGCGCGCGCTCCAAGGCTGCGGCCTGGATCTGAACTACATCCGCAACCAGGAAGTCGAGCCCGGGCTGGGCAACGGCGGCCTGGGCCGCCTGGCCGCGTGTTATCTGGACTCGCTGGCCACCATGTCCGTTCCGTGTATCGGCTACGGCATCCGCTACGAGTACGGCATCTTCCGCCAGACTTTCGTCGACGGACGCCAGGTTGAGCAGGCCGACACCTGGTTGGGCCTGGGGCAACCGTGGGAGTTCGCCCACCCGGAGGCGGCCGTCCAGGTTGACTTCGGCGGTTATACCGAGAAGTACTATGACGAGTTGGGCAAGGAGCGCACCCGCTGGATTCCGGCCTGGAACGTCATGGGAGTGCCCTATAACTACATGGTGCCGGGTTACCAGAACGGCAGGGTGAACACCCTGCGCTTGTGGTCGGCCCAGGCGACCAAGGCTTTTGACCTGGCCCAGTTCAACCAAGGCGACTACATCGAGGCCGTGCGCTCGCAGACTTTCGCCGAGAACATCTCCAAGGTTCTATACCCCGAAGACTCCACGCCGCAGGGCAAGGAGCTGCGCCTGCAGCAGCAGTACTTCTTCTCCGCTTGCTCGCTGCGCGACTTCCTCGAAGAAGTACTTGAGCCCGACGCCGACCTGCACACGCTGCCCGATCGCGTCATCTTCCAGCTCAACGACACCCACCCGGTCATCGCCGTGCCCGAGCTGATGCGCATCCTGATGGACGAGCGCGGCTGGGACTTCGACGAGGCCTGGGAGGTCACCCAGAAGTGCTTCGCCTATACCTGCCACACGCTGCTGCCCGAGGCGCTGGAGGTCTGGCCTGCCGACATGCTCTCCAGGCTTTTGCCGCGCCACTTCGAGATCATCTGCCAGATCAACGACCACTTCCTGGCCGAGGTTCGCAAGCGTTTCCCGAACGACGACGCCAAGGTTCGCAACATGGCCATCGTCACCGACTATCCCGACCGCTCCGTGCGCATGGCCTATCTCGCGACGGTGGCCGGCACGAAGGTGAACGGCGTAGCTGAACTCCACTCGCAGCTACTGCGCGACAAGGTGCTGCCCGATTTCTCGCAGATGTGGCCCGAGAAGTTCATCAACGTGACAAACGGCATCACCCCGAGGCGCTTCATGCGGCTGGCCAATACCAGGCTTTCGGCCCTCATCACCGACGCCATCGGCGTGGGCTGGGTCACCGACCTGGAAAGGCTCCAGGAGCTGGAACCCTATGCCGAGGACGCCGAGTTCCGCGAGCAGTTCCGCAAGATCAAGCTGGCCAACAAACACCGGCTGTATCGGCAGCTCAAGTCTCGCGACGGCATCGACATCTCGGGCGAGAACATGCTCGACGTGATGGTCAAGCGCCTGCATGAGTACAAGCGACAGTCGCTCAAATTGCTGCACATCGTCACGGTCTACGAACAGATCCTCACCGGCAAGGTCAAGCTGGAAGACGTCACCCCGCGCACCTTCATCTTCGGCGCGAAGGCCGCCCCCGGCTATCGCATGGCCAAGGAGACGATCTACGTCATCAACCAGGTCGCCAAGACGATCAACGCCAACAAGGATCTCGAAGGCCGCCTACAGGTTGCCTTCCCGGCCAACTACAACGTGATGCTGGCCGAGCGTGTCATTCCCGCAGCCGACCTCTCTGAGCAGATCTCGCTGGCCGGAAAGGAGGCCTCAGGTACCGGCAATATGAAGTTCGCCTTGAACGGAGCCCTGACCATCGGCACCGAGGACGGCGCGAACGTCGAGATTCGCCAGCGCGTCGGGGACGAGAACTTCTTCTTGTTCGGCATGTTGGAGCCCGAGGTGGAAGAACTGCAGAAGAAGGGCTACCAGCCCCACGACTACTACGAGTCGAACCCGCAGCTCAAGGCGACCATCGACCTGCTGGCCTCCGGTCACTTCTCCAACGGCGACAAGAACGCCTTCGCCCCGCTGGTCAACAACCTGCTGTGGGAAGACCGTTTCCTCGCCCTAGCCGACTACCAGGCCTACATCGACGCCCAGGCCCGAGTCGACGACTACTACGCCGAACAAGACGAGTGGACGCGCTCGGCGATTCTGAACGTCGCCCGCTGCGGTTACTTCTCGTCCGACCGGGCGATGCACGAGTACATCGACAAGATCTGGCACGTAGCCCCGCTGCACTAGCTCCTCCTGCCCACCTTTTCGCCGTTTGGCGATAGGGTGGCATTCAAGGACTTGCCCGGAAGCGTCCGCCGGGCGTCCGCAAGGAGATAGTTATGGCAAGGAAGACATATACCGGCCCGATACTCGACGTGTCCTACGACATTGATGTTTGTCGCCATGCGGCCCGCTGCGTGCACGGTATGCCGGAGGTGTTTGACACTCATCGCAAGCCGTGGATCGACCCGGAGGTGGCCGACACGCCCGAGAAAGCCCAGAAGCTGCGCGACGTCGTCTCCGCCTGCCCAACTTCGGCGCTGCTGATCGAAGAGCACTCAGCATAGCTGCCACGCTCCCCTGGGGTTCTTGACAACCAGCTGCCCCTCTTCGAGCTTGCCCAAGCAAGAGAGCAGCTTGGGAACTGAGAAGCCGAGTTTGGCGCTGAGCTCGCCGACCGTGCGCGAGCCCTTGGCTGGTATCGCCTCGTAGACGGCCAGCGCGGCGGGCTCCAATCCGTCTGTTCTCCTGCGCGCGGGTTCTGGGCGCACCGGCTCGGGAGCGCCCGGAGCGATGAGCTCCAAGATGTCGGAGCCGTGCGTCACCAACACCGCCTGCCCCGAGCGGATCAGCTCGTGCGGCGTGTACGAAAACACGGACGAGACCGGCCCAGGAACGGCCATTGAGACCCGGCCCAGCTCCGAGGCCCAGTTCATGGTGTTCTGGGTACCCGAGCGGGCCGCTCCCTCCACCACGAGGGTACCTATTGAGAGCGCGGCGATCAGCCGGTTGCGGATCAAGAAGCGCACCCGGGTGGGATGCTCTCCTGGAGCAAGCTCGGAAACCAGCAGCCCTTCTTCACAGATACGCTCGAACAAGCCGGCGTTCCCTGCCGGGTAGTACTCATCCAGGCCATTAGCCAGCACGGCCACGGTCGGGGTTCTAGCGCTCATCGCCCCGCGGTGGGCCGCCGCGTCGATTCCGAAGGCACCCCCGGAGATCACCGAAACCCCGGAATCGGAGACGTGGTGGGCCAGTTCGAGCGCCTGCCGCTCGCCGTAGGAGGTGCATGAGCGAGAACCCACCATGCCGACCGAGAAGTCAGCGAGCTCGCCCAAGCGCGCGCTTCCTTTCACCCACAAACCCAGGGGTTCCCCGCCGAAACCGCGGAATACCACGTTGGCGAGATCGGTCAGCCGCCTCGGCCATTCGTCGTCCCCTGGAACCAGGTACCGCAGGCCTTGCCGAAGCCCGCCCTCCAACACGGCCTCCGGACGGTACTCGCGGGCTTTCAGCCCGCGCTGGCCCGACCATTGCAACATGCCTTCCCAGATGGCCTCGGCCCCGAAATCGGCTACCGCCTTGGACACTGCCGGATCCCCCGGTTCGGTCACATATGCGATGCCCACCCGGGCGAGCCGTTCTTCTATCCGAACGCTGGCGCCCTTTGCGCTACCTACGTCTTCACTCGTGCTCATCTTCAGCTCCCCTGCCGCATCGCCAGCGCGATGTTCAACTCGTCTTCCCCAGGGACGTCCTGACCGGATAGATCCGCGACCGTCCAGGCCAAGCGCAGCACCTTGTCTGCGCCCCTGGCCGATAGCCGCCCCATCCTCACAGCCTGTTCGATGACGTCCACGTCCGGCAACGGCAGCTCCTTGCGCAGTACCCTGCCTGGTACCTCGCAGTTCATGCTCATCCCGAACTTGGACAAGCGCGCACGTTGCCTCTCCCTGGCCATCTCAACCCGCTGGGCAACCGCCGCGCTGCCTTCCGCCGGTTCACAGGCGAACGCCTTCGACAGCGGCCTGACGTGCTGGTGGATGTCGATGCGATCCAACACCGGCCCGGAGATCCGGTTCGCGTACTTGCGCACCTGCTGGGGAGTGCACTTGCACGCCGCTCCGCGAGTCTCCAGCTTTCCGCAAGGACATGGATTTGCGGCCAGCACCAGCTGGAATCGAGCGGGATAAACCGTGGTGGCCCGCTGGCGCGAAATCACCACTCGGCCGCTTTCCAGCGGCGCCCGAAGCGAATCGAGTACCTTCGGCGGAAACTCGGGCGCCTCATCCAAGAACAACACCCCACGGTGCGCCAGTGAGATTGCTCCGGGGGTCGCCACCTGCGCTCCCCCGCCCACGATCGAAGCCAACGAAGACGACGGGTGCGGATCGGAATAGGGCGGATTCTGGATCAACCCGGCGTCCAGCCCCTCGCCTGCCAGCGAGTGTATGGCGGAGACCTCTAACGCCTGGGCCTCGCTCAGCGGCGGCAACAACGTTGGCAGCCGCTCTGCCAACATCGTCTTCCCAGCCCCAGGAGGCCCGTGGAAGTACAGGTGATGGCCGCCCGCCGCTGCTACTTCCAATGCCCACCGGGCCTCGGGCTGGCCGGTAACGTCAGCCAAATCCAGCTTGCCGTGTGCCGCAGTCGAAACTTTCACCGGCTCCGGCATCGAAGCCCCGGGCCCTCCGCGCAGCACCTCCCAAAGCTCGGCGAGCGACCCGACGCCAACCACATCCATGCCCTCCACAAGGGATGCCTCGCGCATCTGCACTGCCGGCACCACCACGCGGCTGACGCCCTGCCTGGCCGCCGCTATCACCCCCGGAAGCAGCCCGCGCACGGCCCGAACCGTGCCGTCCAACCCCACTTCGCCAAAGAGCAGCACTCCTGCGGGCTCGGGCAGATCATCGCGCACGCACGCCGCCAGCGCCGTGCAGATGGCCAGGTCGAAATGGGTTCCCATCTTGGGCAAATATGCCGGGCTGAGGTTGATCGTCACCCTGCCGTACGGCCACGAAACCCCGGAAGAGCCCAAGGCCGCTTTGCAGCGCGCCTGCGCCTCCTTCAACGAAATGTCGGCCAACCCGACCAGCTCGGTGTGCGGCAGACCGTCCGCCCAGGCGGCCTCCACCTGCACGCAAATTCCTTCGATCCCGACCAGGGCAATCGAGCGGGCCTTCGCCGTCTTCATCTGCCGCCGTCCAAACCGCGCCGATACTCGAACTCGCGCTTGTCCTGATCCACGATGACCGCAGCGGCATCGAACCTCACCTTTCCCCGCGCCCCGGGGTTATCGCTCATCCAGGCAAATGCCAGCTCGTGGAGCTTACGCACCTTCTTCACCGTGATGGCATCCAGCGGCGGCACCGCCAACTCCTCGCGGTACCTGCGCCTGGTTTTCACCTCGATAAAGACCAAGGTCGGCGGGCTGCTGGGCTCTCTAGCGACGATGTCCAGTTCCCCAAAGCGGCACCGCCAGTTGCGGGCCAGGATCTCCCATCCCCAGTTCTGTATCTGTTCGGCGACCAGCTGCTCGCCCAGCGCCCCGAGGGCTCTTCTCTCATCCATGCGCGTGGTCTTGACGCCCGGCACTCACACCGATTGTGGCAAAGAAATTCTGTGGAAAAATCGACCAAATAATCGAATATCGGCAAATCCTGTGGAAAACCGCCTCAGCAAAGCAACCGAGATGCTATATGAACAGACAGCAGGCACGGCAAAGCCATGTCGCATATTGCCTTGTCAGCGCACGAAAGCGCCCAAAAAGTTCAGATGGCTCAAACAGGTCAGAAGTTATCCGGAATCCGCATCCCAGAATGATCGATCTCCTCGATCGAAACGTCGCGGAACGTCAGCACCTTCGCGCTTTTCACGAACCTTGCCGTCCTGAACATGTCCCACACCCAGGCGTCACCGATGGAAACCTCGTAGTAGACGTCGGTGCCCTCAGTGCGCACCTTGAGGTCGACGGCATTGCACAGGTAGAAGCGCCGCTCGGTTTCGACAGCGTACTTGAAGATGCCCACCACGTCCTTGTACTCGCGGTAGAGCTGCAGCTCCAGCTGCGATTCGTACTGTTCCAGGTCTTCAGCGCTCATGATTCACCAATCCTACACTTTGGTGCTCAGCCAAAGCCGCTTTGACATTGCCGTATGAGAGCCGGTGGATGTCCGTCACCCCGTTCGCAACCATTTCCCGCTGATGCTCAGCCGTGCAATAGCCCTTGTGCTCGGCGAAGTGAAACCCGGAATACTCCCCCTCCAACGACGCCATCAGCCGGTCCCTGCTGACCTTCGCCAGAATCGACGCCGCACTAACCGGAGCCGCGACACGATCGCCTTTCCAAACCCCCAGGTTCGGCATTGGAAGCCCATCCACCCCAAACCCGTCGGTCAGTGCAAAGTCCGGAACCGGGTCGAGAGCCAGCAACGCCCTTCGCAGCGCCTCCAGGTTCGCCGCCTGCATCCCCATCTCGTCGCACTCGCCAGGCGAGACCGAAACGACCGCCCAGGCCTTGGCCCGCCACTTGATCATGGAAAACAACTCGTCGCGCTTCTTAGCGCTCAGCCGCTTGGAATCGTCCAAACCGGGAATGTCCGCATCGCCCAAGATCACGGCTGCGGCGACCAGCGGCCCGGCGCAGGCACCGCGCCCGGCCTCGTCGGCGCCCGCAACCAGCTTGAAGCCTTGGGCTTCGAGATCGGCTACCAGCCTCATTTGCCGCTCGGGAGTTGCTTGATGATCGGCTGTTCGGGAACCCACTTCGCGTCGGGGATGCGCGAATACGCCTCCGGTCGCGAGAATGTGGTGAAGCGGTTGAACGGAAATACCAGCGCTATTGCCGAGCCTTGAACGGAAGAAACCGGTACGAAGCCGTACATGTGCTCGGGAACGCCCGCTGGCACAGGATCGTCCAGGTGGGAACGTGAATCCTGAGAGCTGTTGCGGTGATCCCCCATCACGAAGATGTGCCCCTTGGGCACAACGACGTCAAAGCGCACGTCGGAGGGATTGGCCCGGATTCCGGTGGCCGGGTCGGTGTAGAGGTAGGAATCCTCATCCAGGGCAACGCCGTTCACGGTAACTTGCCCGGAGGCGTCGCAGCAGGCGACCTCGTCGCCCTCGACGCCGATTACGCGCTTGATGAGGTAGTTGGATGTGGTGTCGGGGGCAAACCCAATAAAGATGACGGCCCGAGCCAGCGGCCCGGGGTCGGCGGGCGGCTCGCCCATCCACTGGTAGTCGTCGCGAAACACGACGATGTCGCCTCTGCTCCAGCTGGTGATCTTTTGTACGGCGACGCGATCGCCGACTGTCAGGGTGTTTTCCATCGATCCTGAGGGGATCTCGAACATTTGCAGGAGAAACACCCGGATGAGTGTGGAGGCGACCAGCGCCCCCACGACGACGAAGACTATTTCGCGTACCCAAGCGACTGCCACGGATTTGCGCGCGGCGTCTCGCTCGGTGTGTTCGCTCATCGGAAACTAAGACTACCCGGCTAGGAACTTCCCAGCCGGAAGCGCGCTAGATTTCGCGCTTCTCCTTGATCTTGGCCGCCTTGCCCTTCAGGCCGCGCAGGTAGTACAGCTTGGCACGGCGGACGTCACCGTGGCGGTCTACCTCGATCTTCTCGATGATCGGCGAGTGCAGCGGGAAAGTACGTTCGACGCCCACGCCGAAGGAAACCTTGCGAACGGTAAAGGTTTCGGCGATGCCGGAACCGGTGCGGGAGATCACGACGCCGGCGAAGACCTGAACACGCGAGCGGTTGCCTTCGATAACGCGTACGTGAACCTTGACGGAATCGCCAGGACGGAAATCGGGGGTTTCTTTGAGTTGGGACTTGCTGACTTCGGCAACCAGGTTGCTCATGTTTCACTTCCTTGCCGGCACCACAGGCTGCCAATCGCTAATCGGAATGTCTAGCACGTTCCCCCTGTGGCAGGCGCGCTTTAGACAACCTGTGTATCTTAGCGCCGACGTCCCCAGTTGGCCAAACCCCTCATCTTGCGGTGGGAAGCTGAGTAATCACAGGCTTATCGGGCGCGGGCGAGGTAGGAGCGGGAACGGAGTCAAAGACCGCCGGGCGCGAGAGCAGCGAGAAGCGAGTGAACGGGAAGACGACGGCCGCCACCGAACCCTGCACAGCCGAAGCGGGCACGAACGCAGCCTCGCCGTCGGCCAGGCCTGGGACTACATCGTCGAAGTGGAAGCGTGAATCTGCCGAGTGGTTGCGGTGATCCCCCATCACGAAGATCGCACCCTTGGGCACGGTAACGTCAAATGAGTACGCAGAGGGCACCGGCTTCTCACCAGCAGCCTGATCCGTCCAGATGTACGCATCCTCGTCCAGCGCATAACCGTTTACGGTAACCCGCCCATCGACGTCGCAGCAGGCCACCCGGTCGCCCTCTGTGCCGATCACGCGCTTGACCAGATAGTTGTTCGCGGTATCGGGTGCGAGCCCGACGAAGATGAGCGCATGTCCGAACCACCCCGGATCCTCGGGTTCATCGCCGAGCCAGCCGTAGACGTCCTTGAACACGACGACGTCTCCCCTTCCCCAAGGCACGACTTTCTGCACGGCGATGCGATCGCCGATCATGAGCGTCTTTTCCATGGATTCTGAGGGGATTTGGAACATCTGGACGACGAACACCCGCAGCAGCGTGGAAACCACCAGAGCCGCCAGGACGATGCACCCGATTTCCTTCAGCCAGGACAGGATGCCGCCCTTCTTGGGTTCTGGTTCTTCATCACTCATTCCGGGGACTATCTCGCTCATCGCCGCAAGCTTATCGCGTTTAGCTTTAGCCTCACCCTTGTCCCGCATCGGTCAAAAGGCTCGGCAACTGTGGGGACGGGAATACCGCCGAACAACTCCCCAAACAAAGCGAAAGGCCCCGGGCTCTACCGCCGGGGCCTAACGCAGGTGTCTGTTTTCCGCTTACTTCTTGCCGTCGCGCTTGAACATCGACTTGATGAGGTCGCGGTTCAGCTGGCTGATGACGTCCAGCGGAATGGACTTCGGGCACGCGGCCGCGCACTCGCCGAGGTTCTGGCAGCCGCCGAAACCGAGGGCGTCGTGCTCGCCGATCATCTTCTTGACGCGCAGGTAGCGCTCCGGCTGGCCTTGCGGCAGCAGGCCGAGGTGCGTGATCTTCGCGGCGGTGAACAACATGCCCGAGGAGTTCGGGCAGGCGGCCACGCAGGCGCCGCAGCCGATGCAGGTGGCGGCGTCGAAGGAGCGGTCGGCCTTGATCTTCGGCACGGGTGCCGCGTGGGCCTCGGGGGCCGCACCGGTGTTGACGGAGATGTAGCCGCCAGCCTGGATGATCTTGTCGAATGCCGAGCGGTCGACGACCAGATCCTTAATAATCGGGAAGGGGCGGGCCCTCCACGGTTCGACGGTGATGACGTCGCCATCTTTGAAGTTGCGCATGTGCAGCTGGCAGGTGGTGGTCGGAACCGGCGAGGAGCCGCGCCCGTGCGGGGTGCCGTTGATAACAACGCCGCACATGCCGCAGATGCCCTCACGGCAGTCGTGGTCGAAGGCGACCGGCTCTTCGCCCTTGACGGTGAGTTCCTCGTTCAGCATGTCGAGCATTTCGAGGAAGGACATGTCGGTGGAAACGCCGTTCACCGGATAGGTGACGAGCTTGCCCGGGGAGGTGGCCTTCGGCTGCCTCCAGATCCTCAGCGTGATGTTGATCTTTGTGTCGCTCACTTGTAGCTCCTCTGCTTCAGCTCGATCGCCTTGTAAACCAGCGGTTCCTTGTGCAGGATCGGTTTCTTGCCGTCGCCTGCGAACTCCCACGCCGCAACGTAGAGGAAGTTCTTGTCGTCGCGCAGGGCCTCGCCGTCTTCCGTCTGGGATTCAGCGCGGAAGTGGCCGCCCGCGGATTCGCGGCGGTGCAGGGCGTCGATACACATCAGCTCGCCGAGCTCCAGGAAGTCGACCAAGCGGCCTGCACGCTCCAGAGCCTGGTTGAGCTCCTCTTTCTCGCCGGTGACCTTGACGTTCTTCCAGAACTCTTCGCGCAGGTCGCGGATCTTCTGGATGGCCGTGATGAGCCCGGCCTCCTTGCGCTCCATGCCGCAGTACTCCCACATGATGTTGCCGAGTTCCTTGTGGATGGAGTCAACGGTGCGCTCGCCATTGATGGAGAGCAGCTTGTCGATGCGCTCGTTGACCGAGTTGACGGCTTCAACTACCGCCGGGTCGTCGTCGGACAGTTTCTCGTACGGGCCGGACGCCAGGTAGTCGTTGATCGTGTTCGGAAGGACGAAGTAGCCGTCGGCCAGACCCTGCATCAGGGCCGAGGCACCCAGGCGGTTGGCACCGTGGTCGGAGAAGTTCGCCTCGCCCGTCACATACAGGCCCGGAACGTTGGATTCCAGGTCGTAGTCGACCCACAGGCCGCCCATCGTGTAGTGAACCGCCGGGTAGATGCGCATCGGGGTCTCGTAGGGATCCTCGCCGGTGATCTGCGCGTACATGTCGAACAGGTTGCCGTACTTGGCCGAAACGCCGTCCTTGCCCATGCGGGAGATCGCTTCGGAGAAGTCGAGGTAGACGCCGCGGCGAACCTGGCGGGTGTTGCCGTCCTGATCCGTCTCGGTGACAGCCGGGCCGACGCCGCGGCCCTCGTCGCACATGTACTTGGCCTGACGAGAGGCGATGTCGCGCGGAACCAGGTTGCCGAAGGCCGGGTAGATGCGCTCCAGGTAGTAGTCGCGATCTTCCTCGGGAATCTCGCGCGGATCCTTGGTGGCATCCGCGGCGTTCTTCGGAACCCAGATTCGGCCGTCGTTACGCAGGGACTCGGACATCAAGGTCAGCTTGGACTGCGTGTCGCCGTGTACCGGGATGCAGGTCGGGTGGATCTGCGTGAAGCACGGGTTGCCGAAGTAGGCGCCCTTGCGGTAGGCCCTCCAGGCTGCGGTGTTGTTGCAGCCCATTGCGTTGGTGGAGAGGAAGAAGACGTTGCCGTAACCGCCGGTGGCGAGCACCACCGCGTCGGCCGTCCAGCTCTCGATCTCGCCGGTGACCATGTCGCGCGTCACGATGCCGCGAGCCCGGCCGTCCTTCAAGATGATTTCCATCATCTCGTGGCGGGTGTACATCTTCACCGTACCGGCGTCGACCTGACGCTCAAGGGCCTGGTAAGCGCCGATGAGCAGCTGCTGGCCCGTTTGCCCGCGGGCGTAGAAGGTGCGCTGCACCTGGACGCCGCCGAAGGAGCGGTTGTCGAGCAGGCCGCCGTAGTCGCGTGCGAAGGGCACGCCCTGGGCGACGCACTGGTCGATGATGTTGGCCGAAACCTCGGCGAGACGGTACACGTTGGTTTCGCGGGCGCGGTAGTCGCCGCCCTTGACCGTGTCGTAGAACAGGCGGTGCACCGAGTCGTTGTCGTTACGGTAGTTCTTCGCCGCGTTGATGCCGCCCTGGGCCGCGATGGAGTGGGCCCGGCGCGGGGAATCCTGGTAGCAGAAGTTGAGGACGTTGTACCCGGCCTCACCCAAGGAGGCGGCTGCTGCGCCGCCGGCCAGCCCGGTGCCCACGATGATGACGGTGAGCTTGCGCCGGTTGGACGGGTTCACCAGCTTTGCGTGGAACTGGCGCTCGGGCCAAATCTTTTCGATCGGCAGCGAGGTGTCGGCCTTGGTGTCGGCGATGTCGTTGCCGACGGTGAAGAAGTCTTCAGGTTTTGCCATGTTACGCCCCAATCAATCCGAAGAGAATGCACACCGGGGGAAGGATGAACCCGATGTAGATCAGCAGTGCGACGATCCACGCCAGCGCGTTCAGCACCATGTGGGATTCCTCGGAGGTGTTGGCGCCGAGGGTCGCGAACGCGGACCAGAAGCCGTGGCGCACGTGCATGCACACGGCGATCAGCCACAGCGCGTAGAACAGGACGAAGTACCACTGGGAGAAGTCCGTCACTACGGAGTTGTAGGGGCTGGCAGGATCACGCGGGGCGATGGTGAACTGGTACAGGTGGAAGACCAGGAAACCGGCCAGGATGATGCCGCCCCAGCGCATCATGGAGGACGAATAGGTGCGCTCCAGGCGCTTCTTCACCGCGTAGGAGTCGGGGTTGGCCTTCTTGGCACGCAGCCACAGCGTGATCGCGCTCCACATGTGGAGGACGAGAGCTGCGAGCATCACGAGCCGGAAGCACCAGATGAACCCGCCCTTGGGGAAGATCGGGTAGAGCATATCCGTCTTGAGCCATTCGGCGTAGTGGTTGAAAGCCTCTTCGCCAATGAAAACTTTGAGGTTGCCGTACATATGGAACAGCAGGAATGCGATCAATATCAAGCCTGTGACAGCCATGAGGGCTTTACGGGCTACGGTTGATCGCAACGTCTGCTGTTGCGGAGTAAGAGTCGTAGTCGCCACGGGGCAACCCTATCCAAAAGTCTGGGCCATTTCATTCCACGTAAGCTTCGTTTCCGGAGGTTATTGGACAAAACGCGCTTGTCTCGCGCCACAAGGGGATTTATGTGAAAATTTCGTGACGTAAATAGTTTGAGATTTCATTGCCGGAATAGCTCGGCGCATAAGGTCGGCGGGTGTGTTTCAGTCCTCGGACCGGCCCGGTTCCAGCAGGTCTGGGCGGCGCTGCGCCGTCCTTTCGACGGCCATCTTCCGGCGCCACTTATCTACGTTTCCGTGGTGCCCAGAGAGCAGCACCTCCGGCACGCCCATCCCCCGCCACTCGCTTGGCTTGGTATACAGCGGGTATTCGAGCAGATCCTTGTAGGCGCCCGAGTGGGATTCCTCTTCCAGGGATTCGGGGTTGCCGATCACTCCGGGGATGAGCCGAACGACGGCCTCGATCATGGCCAGCGCCGCGACCTCGCCCCCGTTCAAGACGTAGTCCCCCAGGCTTACCTCGGCCACCCGCCAGTTCGCCCTGGCGTAGTCGAACACGCGCTGATCGATGCCCTCGTAGCGACCGCAGCCGATCACGATGCGCTCCTCGGTGCTCCATTCCTGCGCCCGCTCTTGGTTGAACACGCGGCCAGAGGGTGTGGGGAAGACGACCAGGGGGACGTCGTTGAGCTCAGTTGCGGGTAACGCGGTTCCGCTGCCCGATTCCTCCTGGTTTTCCGCCGTACCCAACCGAGGGCAGCGGGCCAGCACGGCATCCAGCGCCTCTCCCCAGGGCTCGGGTTTCATCACCATGCCTGCTCCCCCGCCGTACGGCGTATCGTCGACGGTGCGGTGACGGTCGTGGGTAAAGTCGCGCAGGTCGTGGGCCTGGACGTCGATAAGTCCTGCCTCCCTGGCCTGCCCGATCAAAGACAGTTCCAGCGGGGCGAGGTAATCGGGGAAGATGGTGATGACGTCGATTCTCACAAAAGTCCTTCCAACTGGGCGATCTGCACATAGCCGCCTTGGACGTCGACGCTTGGGACGAGCGCAGCCACGAACGGAACCAGGTGGTTGCCGTCGGCGCACTTGATCTCCAGCAGATCCTGGGCGGGCAGGTGCAGTACCCGAACCACCTCACCCAGCCGCTCCCCGGCCTCATCGCGCGCTTCCAGCCCGATCAGCTCGACGTCGTTGTAGACGTTCTCCTCTTCGACTGGCAGAGATTCGCCCCACAGGTTCTTGCCGCGCAGCGCCTCCACTTCCGAGCGCGAATCGACGCCCTCAAAGCGCAGGTACCAGATCCCCTGGCGCTTCTCGGCGCCCGCGATGGTGACCTTGCGGCCCGTGTCGGTTTTATAAGTGGAGCCGATTTGGTAGCGGGTCTCGGGTTCGTCCGTCACCGTCCACACGGCGGCTTCGCCCTTGAGGCCGTGCGGCTTCCCGATCTCGGCGATGATGACTTGGTCGGACACTGTTCCCCTCACGTGTTAAGAGAAAACGCCCCGCGTGCGGCGGGGCGTTTTCGTTAGCTTACTAGCTGCGGCCTCGGTAGCCGCCGCGCTGCGGGCGTCCTCCGCGCGAGCCCCCGCGCTGGGGGCCACGGCGCTGCGGGCGGGCGGTGGCGTCCTGGAAGTCGATGCGAATGCTCTCTCCACCGGACAGAGCTGAGATGACCGTGCGCAGAGCTTGGGCCGTGCGGCCCTGCCTGCCGATCACCTTGCCCATGTCACCAGGGGCGACCTTCACTTCAAGCGAGTGACCGCGTCGGCCATTGAACTCCTTGACGCGAACGGATTCAGGGTTCGCGACGATTCCACGGAGCAGGTGCTGTAGGGCTTCTGTCAACATCTCTTAGGCCTTTTCTTCGGCGGCTTCCTTGGCGGTTTCTTCGACGGGCTCTTCGTTCTTGAGCTCTTCGGCGACGGCCTCGGAAACAGGTTCTGCGGTTTCGGGTGCGGCTTGCTCAGCCTTCTTCTTGGTTGCCTTCTTGGCGGTGACGGCCTTCTTAGCGGTGTCGCCGTCGCTCTCAGCGAGCGCCTTGTTGAAGATGGCGACCTTGTCTTCCTTCACCGGCTGCGGCTCAACCCCGGCAGGGGTCGTGTCGCCCGAGAAGGTCTGCCAGTCGCCCGTACGCTTGAGCAGAGCAACGACGGCCTCAGTCGGCTGGGCGCCGACGCCGAGCCAGTACTGGACGCGGTCGGATTTCACTTCGATGACCGATGGGTCGTTCTTCGGGTGGTAAATGCCGATCTCTTCGATGGCCCGCCCGTCGCGCTTGGTGCGCGAGTCCATAACAACAATGCGGTAGTGGGGCTGGCGAATCTTGCCCAGCCTCTTTAGCCGAATCTTTACTGCCACGAGTGTGGTATCTCCTTGTTTTGTAGTTTGGCGGCTATGGCCAAGTGGGGTTCGGCCCCTCACCACCGGTGGGCTGCCTGCGCCCCGGATTGAGAGGGCCCGGAACGCACACAGACGCAACGGCAATCATATTGCCAAAGTCGAAAACCCCAAAATGACGCGCCTCAATCCGCCGTTCCCGGCTCAACGACCCACTGCGCCCGGAGCGCTGGCTCTACTGAGGCCAGGTATTCAAAGTCGTGGTCATAGTGGATCAGCAGCACGCCGTGGCGCACGCAGGCAGCCGCAATTTGGATGTCGGCGACCCCGGCAGCCCTGCCCTTGCCCGAATCAAAAAGCGCCGCCTGCATCCGCAGTGCGATGTCGGCAGTTTCTGAGTCCGGAGCCAGGAACACCATCGCCGCTCTGGCCGCCTCAATCTGCTGGTGATATTCCTGCGGGCTCCGAGCCGAGTACCCGCGCTCAAGCTCGACCTGCAGGCAGGTAGCTAAGGAGTCCTTTTCTATGAACTTCGCGACCGTCTGCCCGACCGATTCCTTCCCAACTCTTTGCCACACCGAGTTGTCGATAAGGATCATCTGCGGGCCTCAGCGAGTATCCCCGGCTTGGAGAGATCGGCGAGCATCCCGCCTTGCATCAGCTTCAGAAAGTCCGCCGCCGCATGCCGACGGACGAACTCCTCCAACGCCTGCCTTACGGCCCCCACCTGGGTATGTTCATCAGCAATCTCGACGGCCTGAGCCAACAACTCGTCGTCCAGATCCAGTAGTTTCTTGCTCATAGGTTGAGTATATATTGCAATGCCCACAAAATATATACCGCCTTCCCTTTGCGCCTCACCTTTTACGATGGAAGCCGAAGCAGGGACTGGCGAGAACCACTCCCCCTCAGTGGCACCCGCGCCCCTGCCAATGCAAAGATGAGCTATGGCCTGGTACCTTCCCGATGACAAGCTTGCCGAACTCGATCCGCGCACCCCGCTGCATCTGCAGGGGGTCGTTTTGCCCGAGGGGCACACCCGCGATCTGTTTATCAAGGACGGTCACGTCGTCTTGGAGGCCGACGGGGCCGTTACTGTTGCCAGGGACGGGTTTATCTTGCCCGGGCTCGTCGATTCGCACTGCCACATCTCGTTGGGCAAGGGCGGGGCCATACCCGACGAACAATCCCGCCATCACGCCGAACTAGATCGCGATGCCGGGGCGCTGCTGCTGCGCGAGGTGGGGGCTCCGAATGACACCCACTGGGTCGATTCCGAGATAGACCTGCCGCGCATGATCCGCGCCGGGCGGCATATCGCCCGGCCCAAGCGTTACATCAGGGGCTATGCGGTGGAGATCGAGCCCGAGGATCTGGCCGCCGAGGTGGAGATCCAGGCCAAGCGCGGCGACGGCTGGGTAAAGCTGGTCGGCGATTGGATCGACCGTTCGGAAGGTGATTTGCTCCCGCTGTGGCCCGAGGAGGCCGCGAGGGCGGGGATCGAGAGGGCCCACGAGCTCGGCGTCCGGATCACCGCGCATTGCTTCGGCGAGGAATCGGTGGCCCAGCTGGTTCGGCTCGGCATCGACGGTATCGAGCACGGCACCGGCCTCGACGAGTCGACGGCCAAGATCATGGCCGAGCACCAAACTTCTCTAGTTCCGACACTGACCAACATCGACAATTTCGTGCTCTTCGCCGCCCAGGGGATGCCCAAGTACCCCAAGTATTCCCAGCGCATTTCCCGGCTGTACAAGCGCCGCATGGAGACATTTGCGCGGGCCGTCGAGCTGGGGGTACCGATCTATGCCGGAACCGACGCCGGCGGCACAGTTCCCCACGGGCTTATCAACCGCGAAATCCGCCAGCTCGCCCTAGTTGGCGGCGCCGAGTTCGCCCTCGGGGCGGCCTCCTGGCGTGCCCGCGAGTGGCTGGGAGAATCCGGACGCCTCATCCCCGGTGCCCACGCCGATCTAATCGTCTACAACTCAGATCCGCGTGAACACCTGTGGACACTCGACCACCCCGGGTTGATGATCCTCAAAGGAAAGGTCAGGCCACAAGGGCACCGGGCTTGAACTCTTCCTTGCGCTTCAGGCGGCCCCGGTATTCGGCGGTCGCGGTGAACAGCACGTCGGAGGACGAGTTGAGGGCCGTCTCGCACGAATCCTGAACCACGCCGATGATGAAGCCGATGCCGACAACCTGCATGGCGACGTCGTTGGAGATGCCCAACAGCGAGCACGCCAGCGGGATAAGCAGCAGCGAACCGCCCGCGACCCCCGACGCGCCGCAGGCCGAAACCGCGGCCAGCACACACAAGATGACGGCCGTAAAGAAGTCCACCGTGATCCCCAGCGTGTGGGCGGCAGCCAGCGCCATGACGGTGATGGTGACGGACGCCCCGGCCATGTTGATCGTCGCTCCGAGCGGGATGGACACCGAGTAGATGTCCTTCTCAAGGCCGAGTTTGCGGCACAGTTCCATGTTCACTGGGATGTTCGCGGCTGACGAACGGGTGAAGAACGCCGTCAGGCCCGATTCCTTCAGGCAGCGAAGCACCAGCGGGTATGGATTGCGGTGGATGGCCAGGAAAACCATCAAAGGGTTGGCCAGCAGCGCGATGACGAGCATGGCTCCTACCAGCACCAGCAACAGCTGGCCGTATTCGGTGAAAATCTCCAGCCCCGAGGTGTAGACGGAGTTGAACACCAGCCCGAGAACACCGAACGGGGCCAGGTTGATCACCCAGCGCACCACCGTGGAGATGGCGTCGGAGACATTGGCGACGACAGCCTTGGTCGTCTCGCCCGCCATGCGCAGCGCGATCCCAATGGCGACGGCCCACGCCAGAATCCCCAGATAGTTGGCGTTCGCGAGCGCGGCCACCGGGTTCGCGACAACGTTCATGATGAGGGTGTGCAGCACCTCTCCGATTCCCGAAGGGGCCGACTGTTCCTCGGCAGTTTGCAACGTAATGGTGAGCGGGAAGATGAAGGAGAACGCGGCGGCGACGATAGCCGCCATAAAAGTGGAGAGCACGTAGAAGCCGATGATCGGGGCCATCGACCCCTCGGCCTTCGCATTGGCGAGCGCGGCGATGATGAGAGTGAATACCAGCACGGGGGCGAGCGCCTTGAGCGCGCCGACGAAGACGTCGCCGATGACGGTGATGACCGCCAGCTGCTCCCAACCGAACGCCTGCGCGGCAAGCCCGAGCGCCGCGCCCACGACCAAGCCGATGAGGATTCTGGTGATTAGCCCAAGCTTGTTCCACGCCCTGCCGACCGTCCTTGTGGCCGATGCAATGGATTTCCACATAGTGCGTTCAGATGCCATTGGATTTCCTTTCCGGTATCCGCCCAACGCGCGAGCGAGAGCATATCGGCACCACGCTTAACAAGAAAAATTCCGTGAAAAACAACACATTTACTCGTCATGCTGCGCGCAGTCGCAGGATCTCAAGACTCAGTAGGGAACAAGAACCCCAGATCCTGCGACTTCGCGCAGGATGACGATGAAGGGGTGAAGCAGAACGACGATGAAGGGGGTGAAGCAGGACGACTAACATCAACCCAGGAGTTTTTTCACCTCGTCCGGAAGCTCAATGTTCTGCCCGCCGCTGATCCCCGGCATCCCGAACGGCGATTGCTTGGGCGTGAGCCCCGGCAAGGAAATGTCCGGCGTGGAGACGATCTCCGGGGCGTCGGCCTTGGGTGCGGCCGGGTTGCCGCGCTTGGCCGGATTACCCGAAACCTTGTGGGTCTTGGCCTTCTTCTTGGCTTGCTTTACCTGCCTGCGCATCCCGGGCAGCGCCCCGGAAGCACCGGCGCGGGCCATCATCTTGCGCGCTTCTTCGAAACGGTTGACAAGGGTATTTACTGCTGAAACTGTTGTTCCGGCGCCTTTGGCGATCCTGGCCCGACGGGAACCGTCGAGAATCTTGGGATTGGCCCGTTCGATGGGGGTCATGGATTGGATGATCGCCATCTGGCGGTCGATGTCGCGCTCGTCGATAGCCTCCAGCTGATCCTTGTACTGGGCAGCGCCCGGCATCATGCCGAGCAGCTTGGACATCGGGCCCATCTTGCGCATGGCCTGCATCTGGGTCAAGAACTCGTCCAGCCCAAAGCCGTCCCCGGCGAGCAGCTTCTTGGCAGCCTCGGCGGATTGCTTCATATCGAACGTGCGCTGGGCCTGCTCGATCAAGGTGAGCAGATCGCCCATGTCGAGGATGCGCGAGGCCATGCGGTCAGGGTGGAAGACCTCGAAATCGTCCAGCCCCTCGCCGACGGACGCAAACAAGATCGGCTTACCCGTCACACCGACAATCGAAAGGGCCGCGCCGCCGCGCGCATCGCCGTCGAGCTTGGAGAGCACCACACCGTCGAACCCGACGCCGTCTTCGAACGCGCGAGCCGTGTTCACGGCATCCTGGCCGATCATGGCGTCGACGACGAACAAGACCTCGGTCGGGTGCACGGCATCGCGAATGTCGGCGGCCTGCTTCATCAGCTCCTGGTCGACACCCAAACGCCCGGCCGTATCGACGATCACCACGTCGTAGAGCTTGGAGGTGGCAAAGCCCAAGGAATCGCGGGAGACCTGCACCGGATCACCGACGCCGTTGCCCGGCTGCGGCGCATAGACGTGCACCCCGGCGCGCTCGCCGACCACCTGCAGCTGGTTTACGGCGTTGGGGCGCTGCAGATCGGCGGCCACAAGCAGCGGCGAATGGCCCTGCTCTTTCAGCCACTTGCCGAGCTTCCCGGCCAGGGTCGTCTTACCGGAGCCTTGCAGACCGGCCAGCATGATCACGGTCGGAGGATTCTTGGCAAAGCGCAGAGGCCGCTGTTCGCCGCCGAGCACAGCCACCAGCTCGTCGTAGACGATCTTGACGATCTGCTGCCCGGCGTTCAGCGCTTGATTGATCTCGGCGGAAGTCGCGCGCTCGCGCACCCGGTGGATGAACGCCTTGACGACCTCCAGGTTGACGTCGGCCTCAAGAAGCGCGACCCGGATCTCTTTGAGCGTGAGATTGATATCGTGCTCCGACAAGCGGGTCTTCCCGCGCAGGTTCTTGAACGCGCCGGTCAGCCGCTGTTGCAGATTGTCAAACATTTATCCTCCGGAAATCCCAGTCATTCTATCGGCCAACATTGGGCATCGGTACTTAGTGGGTGACACGTCATCCTCACATCCCACCCCGTCATCCTGCGCGAAGTCGCAGGATCCCTCCTCGACCATCCCAGAGAAGATTCTGCGACTTCGCGCAGAATGACGGAGAAAGAATCGCGGTAAACGTAGTGAAATCCTCAAATCAGCTCAAAAGCGCGTCCACAAATTCCTCGACGTCGAACGGGGCCAGGTCGTCCGGCCCCTCGCCCAGCCCGACGAGCTTGACCGGGACGCCCAACTCCTGCTGCACGGAGAACACGATTCCGCCCTTGGCCGAGCCGTCAAGCTTGGTCAGCACGATTCCGGTGACGTCGACGACCTCGGCAAACACCTTGGCCTGGATAAGCCCGTTCTGCCCGGTCGTAGCGTCCAGCACGAGCAGCACCTCGGTGATGGGGGCCTGCTTTTCGATTACGCGTTTTACCTTGCCCAGCTCGTCCATCAGGCCGGTCTTGGTGTGCAGCCTCCCGGCGGTATCGATCAGGGCGGTGTCCACCTCGGCCTCGATTGCCCGCTGCACGGCGGCGAAGGCTACGGACGCCGGGTCGGCCCCTTCGGTCCCTCTTACGGTCTCGGCGCCCACGCGCGAGCCCCACGTTTCGAGCTGGTCGGCGGCGGCAGCGCGGAAGGTGTCGGCGGCACCGAGCACCAGCGTGTGTCCTTCGGCGACCAGCACGCGGGCGAGCTTTCCGATGGTCGTGGTCTTCCCTGTCCCGTTGACGCCCACAACCAGCACTACCCCGGGCTTGCCGTCGGCGCCCTCCACGTTCAGCGTGCGGTCGAGCTCGGGTTTGCCGAGCTTCACCAGCTCGTCGTGCAGCACCTGCTTGGCCTTGGATGTGTCGCCGCCGGAGATTCCGATTTCTGTGCGCAGGGCGTCGATCAGCTCGGTGGTGGCCGCCACTCCGAGGTCGGCGGTGATGAGGGTGGCCTCAAGGTCTTCGTAGGTCTCCTCGTCGAGCTTGTCGGCGGACAGCAGAGACAACAGCCCGCGGGCGAACGGGTTCTCGGCGGCCGAGAGTTTGCGGCGCAGCCTCGCCAGGCGGCCCTCCGGCGCTTCGGGGATGTCCAGCGGCGGGGCCTGCGGCTGGGATTCGGTTTGCTCTTGCTCTTCAGCCGACTCTTGCTCGGCGGGGGTTTCGACGGGCGGGGTCTTGGCTGCCTCTTGCTTCTCGATACGACGGCCGCGCACAACCATCAGGGAGGCGATGACCAGTGCCAGGACAATCCCGATAAGGATGACCAGGAAAATCAGATCGGTGGTGTTCACCGGGCCAGTCTACTTGGCGGCTTGGGGGTTCGGCCCCGGGTGCTTGTCGTGGTGCGGCACCGGGATCTTTTCAAAGGCCTCGACCAGCTTCTCGGGGGGCGGCGCTTCGCCGTTGAGGTGTTCGGCGGCCTTTTCTAAAAACGTGGTGGTTTCGGCGGGAACCCGGTCGCGTCCGCGGCCTCTCATCCCGATGGCGACCACCGCGAGCACAATCACGCACACCGCTGCGACGATGCCCACATAAACAATCCAGATGACGTTTCCCATTCTTACCCCGATGGACTCCCAACTTCTGTGGCCAAGCTTACCAACCGTTGCTTGCCCAGCCCTGGGACTCAGGGACGTTTAAGGGAAACCTCAGCCTGACGTTCATCAGCTGTTCATCATTCGTCGACCAGACGCTGCGAAATCACCTTGGTGACGCCGTCCTTGCCCATGGTGATGCCGTAGAGCGAATCGGCGATCTCCATCGTGCGCTTTTGGTGGGTGATGATGAGCAGCTGGGAGTTTTCCCGCAGCTCCTCGTAGATCCCCAGCAGCCTGCCGAGGTTGGAATCGTCGAGCGCGGCCTCCACCTCATCGAGAATGTAGAACGGCGACGGACGGGCCTTGAACAGTGCGACGAGGAACGCGATGGCTGTCAGCGAGCGCTCGCCGCCGGAGAGCAAGGACAGGCGTTTCACCTTCTTGCCCGCCGGTTTTGCCTCCACCTCGACGCCCGTGGTCAGCCAAGAATCGGGCTCGGTGAGCACGAGCTTGCCTTCGCCGCCGGGGAAGAGCCGATCGAATGCGTGGACGAACTCGCGCGAGACGTCCTCGTAGGCGGACTTGAACACCTCCTGCATCCGATTGTCGACGTCCTGGATGATGTCGATCAGATCGGCGCGGGTCTTGCGCAGGTCTTCGAGCTGCTCGGCCAGGTACGTGTGCCGCTCTTGCATGGCCTGAAACTCTTCGAGGGCCAGCGGGTTGACCTTGCCCAGCACGGCCAGGTCGCGCTTGGCGGCCTTCAGCCGTTTTTCTTGTTCGGCGCGGTTGTAGGGCATCTCGATGGATTCGTCGCCGTCGGTGACGGTAACCGGCTGGTCGGGCCCGTATTCCGCCACCAGCGCGTCGGGCTCGTAGCCGAGCTCGTCCATCACCTTCTGGGCCAGGGATTCCACCTTGAGCTTGAGCTCGGCCTTGGCCAGCTGATCGCGGTGTCCGGCGGCGGTGAGATCTTCGAATTCCTTGGCGAGTTCCCGGCCCTTGCGCCTGGCGGCTACGAGTTCTTCCTCTGCCTTGGCCCGACGCCGCTGGGCGGCTTGCTTGTCCAGCTCGGCTTGTGCGAGGGCGTCTTCGATCTGGGTGAGCAGCCACTCAACGGCCTGCTGGACGGCCAGCGTGTGTTTTTGCTCGACCTCTAGCGCCGCCCGTCTCACCGCCGCTTGCTCTTGGCGGGATTGCTCGGCCTGGGCGGATCTTTCCAGGGATTGGGCCCGGTCGGCGAGGGCTCGCACCCGCTCTTGAACCGTGCGCAGCTCCAGCTGGGCCTGCATCTCCTGCTGGCGTTTGAGATTGGCCAGGTCGTTCAGCCGGTCGCGCTCGGCGGGGTCGAGCTCTTCGGCGTCGGGCTCGGCCTGGGCCCGCTCCAGGCGGCTCTCCAGTGCGGCCAGCGCCTCGCCTGCCTGGGTCTTCGTGGCCTGGGCCTCCTCGGCGGCCTTAGCGTAGCGGGCGATCAGCTCGTCGGCAGCCTTGGCCGCCTGCTGCAGCCTGGACGCCTCCTCAGCCAGCGCCGCGTGTTCGGCATCGGATTCGTTCAGCCTTGCCAGGGCCGCTTCGGCCTGTTCGGTTAGCTCGGAGAGTTCGGCCTCGTCTTTGGCCTGGCCGAACCGCAAACGCTCTAAGGCCTCTTGGGTTTGGGCGAGCTCGGCCTCGGCCTCGTCGACGGCCGAGCGAATCTCGATCAGCGTCTTTCCGCCCTGCGAGCCGCCGGAAGCGAACCAGGAGGAGAGCAGATCGCCTCCCTTGGTGACGACGGTGAGCTCGGGCAGCTTTTGTACGAGCGCCTCGGCCTGATCCAGATCGTCGACCACCGCGACCTTGTACAGCGCCCTTGCGAAGGCCGGTTCCAGCCGCTCATCGGCTTTCACCACGTCTATCGCATATTCGACGCCGCCCGGCCAGTTCTCCCGGCCCACCGAGATCGGGGAACCGGCGAGCAGCAGCCCGGCCCGGCCCAGATCCTCGCGTTTGAGGTGCTCGAAGGAGGCCACGGCGTTGTCGAGCCCGACCACCGCCACCGCGTCGGAGGCGGCACCCAATGCGGTAGAGATCGCCAGCTCGTAGCCCTTGGGTACCGAGATGAGCGCCGCAACCTGGCCGAGCAGCCCATCAAGCTGCTCGGAGGTGGCCAGCAGCGCCTCCTCGGCGCCGCCGCGCTCCAAGCCCAGTTTCAGGCCTTCGACGCGTGCCGCGAGCGCCGCACGCTTGGCGGCCAGGGTGTTTTCCTCGGCCTTGGCTTGCTCCAGGCGCTCTTGGGCTTCGGCGCGGAGTTCCTCGGCCTTTTCGTAGTTGGAATCGAGCCCGGATTCGGCCGCCGACCAAGTGGCCAGCTTGGTTTCCAACTGGGCGTAATCGTGCTTTGACTGGGCCTTGCGCTGCTCGGCTTCGGCCAGGGCCTGCGCGTAGCGCTCGCTCTCAGCCCCCGCGGATTCTGCCTTAGCCCGCAGCCCGTTGACCTCGCCCTCTAGCCTGGCCAGCCCTTCGCGGCGGTCGGCGATGGCCCGCTGCCTGGCCGAATACTCGGCTGCCACCTCCTTGGCCTGAGTTTCGGCTGCCGCGCGTTCTTCCTTGAGCTTGGCGAGCGCTTCTTCCTTGGAGGCCATGTCCTCGCGCTGCTGCTTCTCGGCGGTGCGCACGGTCTGCGCCTCACGCTCGATGGCGTGCGGATCGCGGCCCTGGTAATCGGAAGAAAGCGAATCCTTCAGGTGCCGCAGGCGTTCGGCGGCGATGGAGGCGGTGGAGGCGGCGCGTTCCTTGAGCCCGGCCAGCGAAAACCAGGTTTCTTGGGCGGCGTTCAGCTGCGGGGTGAGCTCCGCGGCCTGCTCCTCCGCGGCCTGCTCTGCGGCCCTGGCCTGCTCAAGCGCAGCCTCGACGGCCTCGCGCTCGGCCTTCATGCGATCCTCGGCCTCCTGATCGGAGGAAAGCTGGGACGACAAGGCCAAGTACTCGTCTGCGTAGAGCCGGGCCTGGGCGTCGAACACCTCGGCCTGCACTGTTTGGGCCTTGCGGGCCACCTCGGCTTGCTTGCCCAGGGGCTTGAGCTGCCTGCGCAGCTCGCCGAGCAGATCGTTGAGCCGGTTGAGATTGGCGGCGGTGGCGTCGAGCTTGCGTTCGGCCTTTTCCTTGCGCTTGCGGTGTTTGAGCACGCCCGCGGCCTCTTCGATGAGCCCGCGCCGGGTTTCCGGGGTGGCGTTCAAGATGGTGTCGAGCTGGCCCTGGCCGACGATGACGTGCATCTCGCGGCCGATACCCGAATCGGAGAGCAGCTCTTGGACGTCGAGCAGCCTGGCCGTGTGGCCGTTGATGGCGTACTCCGAGCCGCCGGAGCGGAACATCGTGCGCGAGATCGTCACCTCGGAATAGTCGATGGGGAGGGCACCGTCGGAGTTGTCGATGGTGAGCTGAACCTCGGCTCGGCCCAGCGGCGCGCGGGCGGCCGTCCCGGCGAAGATGACGTCCTCCATCTTCCCGCCGCGCAGGTGTTTTGCCCCTTGTTCGCCCATAACCCAACTCAGGGCGTCGACCACATTGGACTTACCCGAGCCGTTCGGGCCGACCACGCACGTCACCCCGGGCTCGAAGCGCATGGTGGTGGTGGAGGCGAAAGACTTGAAGCCGCGCAGGGTCAGACTCTTGAGGTACAAGCTCTCCCCTTCTTATCGGCTATGGACACAACGCGCCCGATTTTACCCGGCGTCGGTAGTTTCTTCGCTCAGGCGCCCGTGGCGGTTGCGCACGAAGCGGAACGTCCACAGCTTGTTGAGCACGAAGTTGATCGGGGTGACGCACACGATCACGATGAGGTTCGCCCAGTAGCTCTTGGTTCTGAAGCCGGTGGAGTTATCGAAGATGTCCGACGGAAGCACTAGCGGTGAGTTCGGATTCATCAGCAGCGTCATGAGCAAGAATCCGACTAGCTGCGCGGCCAGGCCGACCAGCAGGAACGGGATGTACTCGCGCCAGATGGCCGCCCGGTTGTCGGACTTGAACGTCCAGTAGCGGTTGAGCACGAAGTTGAAGAAGTTCGCAACCAGGAACCCGAGGATTTGATACAGGTAGTAGTTGCGGATGTTGAAATCGGTACCCGGGATCGGCAGCAAGATGCCGTTGTCGCGCACGCCGAAAACGTCCCTGCCGACGATATTGGCAGATACGAACACGGCCATGTTCACGAACACCCCCATGCCGCCGATCAGCCCGAACTGAATCAGCTGCCGGATGGAGTGCTTGTGCTGGCGGTACAACTGTTGAAAACTCATCGTCGGGCAAGCCTATCTGAGCGCGTCATCTCAAGCCTGTCTGTTCTGCCGTCATCCAAGGCAATCCATCCGTCATCCTGCGCGCAGTCGCAAGATCTCCGCAAACACACCCGAACCACCACGTCATTCCCTAACTTGGCATCTCGGACACAGGAACGAAGAACGTCCCATAAACGGCTCCCGGACGATCTGGGTGCCGCAGCGGTGACAGGGCTGCCCCTCGCGCCCGTAGACGTCGAGCGAGCGCTCGAAGTAGCCCGGCTCCCCGTCGGCGTTCACGTACAGTGCGTCGAAGCTGGTGCCCCCGGCGGCGATGGCCTCGCTCAACACCGCTTTGACGGCATCCAGCAGTCGGCTAGCCCGGGTAACTCCCATCTCGACGCCCGTGGTCAGGTAGTGTTCTTCGGCTCGCCACAGCGACTCGTCGGCGTAGATATTTCCGATGCCCGAAACTACCCCTTGATCGAGCAGCAGGCGCTTGATCGCCCTTCCAGAACCCGCAATTTGTTTCGCAAGCTCTTCTTGGGAGTAGTCGGCGCTGAAAGGGTCGGCGGCGATGTGCTCAATTTCGGGCGGCCGCTCGGCTCCCCCGGGGCTCAGCCAGAGCCCGCCGAACATGCGGGTGTCCACAAACTCCAGGCTCTCGCCCGAATCCAGCGAAAACACCACCCGCGTGTGCTTGGAATGGGGCTCTACACCGTCGTCGAAAACCCGGAACTGCCCGCTCATTCCCAGGTGGGCGATGAGGGCGTCGCCGTCAGCAAACGGGAACCACATGAATTTGCCCCGGCGTTTGGGTTCGGCAAATGTGCGCCCGACAAGGGTTTTCTCGAAGTCTTGGATTCCGGCGCTGTGGCGTCTGACCGGGCGGGGGTGCAGAACCGTCACCGCGGTGATGGTCTTTGAGGTGATTTTCTTCGCCAGGCCGCGCCTGACGGTCTCAACTTCGGCCAGCTCAGGCATGTTCGGCAGAGAGGGCCTCGTAGGCCGATTTGGCCGCGCCCTGCTCGGCTACCTTCTTCGACGAGCCCTCGCCCGTCTGCGATTTCCACTCGCCGACCTGCACGTAGGCCACGAAGTGCTTGTTGTGATCCGGCCCGGATTCTTCGACGACGTACTCGGGCATTCCCAACTCCAGCGAAGAGGTCAACTCTTGCAGCGACGTCTTCCAGTCCAGACCCATGCCCTGTTCCAAGGCCTTGTCGATCTGCGGATCGATGATGTAGTGGACGAACTTGGAGGAGGCCTCCATGCCGCACGAAAGGTAGACGGCACCGATGACGGCCTCAGTGGCGTTGGCCAAAAGCGAGGCCTTCTTGGATCCGCCGGTCGCGATCTCGCCCTTGCCGAGCTTGAGCAGCGGCCCGAGTTCGAGCTTGCGCGCGACTTCGGCCAGCGAATGAGAGTTGACGACGGCCGCGCGCAGTTTCGCCAAGCGTCCTTCGGGATCTTCGGTGAAGGTGCGGTACAGGTGATCGGTGACGACCAACTCCAGTACGGCGTCGCCCAAGAACTCCAGCCGCTCATTGTCGGGCGCCCGCCCGTTCTCGTACGCGAAGGACGAGTGGGTGAGCGCCAACTCGATCAAATCAGGGTCGGCGGAAATCTCGAGCTGGTCTAACAGCTCGCTGAGAACTGACAAGGGACTAGACGTCCAGCACCTGACGCAGAGCGCCGCGCGGGCCGTAGTTGCCGCATTCGGGGCAGGCGGTGTGCGGCAGCTTCTTGGCGCCGCAGGCCGGGTTCGGGCACGTTACGAGCGCCGGGGCCTGGGTCTTCCACTGCGAACGACGAGCACGGGTGTTGGAACGGGACATCCTCCGCTTCGGAACAGCCACAATCTTCTCCTTGCTAAAAAACCAATCGCCGACGTTCGACGCCGGGCCAAGGGGAGAGTTTACCCTTTTCCCCGCAGCTGGGCCAAACCAAAGCGAAAGGCCGAACCAAGTATGAGTTGGTTCGGCCTTCGCCGTCCGGGTTGGATACTCCCGAACCGAGCGGCCCGCTTCACTCGCCTGGCCATCCTCACCAGGCGGCGCCCGCTTGGCGTTCGCCCCACGGAGCTGCGTTTGCCGCTCTATCCGATCCGCGCCAGCCCTGCCGGGTCTGGCGACCGCCTTTCGGCGGCGAGCCCTGCATCTCTCGGCACCTATCGGCACCTCGACGCTGGCAGTCACACCCACGCGGGGTGGACAGTTCAGCAACCTCTCGGCCTGAACAGATTCGGAAAACGGTGGCCCTTCCTTTCGGCTGCGGCCCCGCTGGGTACCTCCCCCTTTCGGGTTCGGCCCCGGTGGTGGGCTCCCCTTTCGGGTCTCCCCCACTCCGTTTCCGGATCGGCGTATGGACATTTCTACTCGCGGCTTTGGGAACACGCAAGGGTTTGGGCGAAAGTAATCTTTGGTAAATTTTGGGACTTTAGTCTTAGGCCCTAGTCAGGCCAGACAAGGGGATTTGGAACTACATCAGTGTAGTTTTCCGAGCTTCCAAATCCTGAGACGCGAACCGGACCATCTCATACGTGGTCCGGTTGGCAACTATCCAACCGCAGGTTCGCCCCGGTTCGCGGTAGCGACACGCGCATGGCGCAAAATCGCGCACTAGGATTGCGGCGATGCGAATGTTCATAGGTTTTGGGCTCAGCGAAGAGCTCCACAGCGCGCTGGAGGCCGTGCAGCAGCAGCTCCGGACCCAGGGCGTCAAGGCGCGCTATGTGGCACAGAACAACCTGCACGTGACGCTGTTGTTCTTAGGAGAGGTGGCCGATCCTGCGGTTCCGGCACAGCTGATTGCCGAGGCGCTGGCTGATTTCCGCGAACCCGTGGAACTGGCCCTAGATGGTTTCGGCGCCTTCGGTGACCGCTCGGTACATGTAACCATCAGGCAAAACCCAGAGCTATTGGGCCTCCAGGCGGCGCTGGCCGAGCGCTTCGAGCCGCTGATCGGCGCCGAAAACCGCCGATACCGTCCCCACGTAACGGTTGCCCGGGGCGTCCAAACCAAGGATGCCTGGGTAGAGGTTCCGGCACGGAAGATGCTTGCCAACGAGGTAACGCTCTTCGAGTCCTCGGTAACGAAGGGCCGAAGGCTCTACAAGCCGATCTTCACATACCCGCTAGAGAACCGCCGATTCGGCTGACCCGCCGGAAGGTGGTAGCCTATCCGGGTCACCAAGACACGGGGCATTAGCGCAGTTGGTAGCGCGTCGCGTTCGCAATGCGAAGGTCAGGGGTTCGAATCCCCTATGCTCCACAAGAAATGCAGGTCAAATGTGGGTAGCGGATCTACATTTGACCTTTATTTGACGCATATGGTCTGGGCTGGCTCACCAGTCGCCGTCGTCGAAGAAGGTTGGGTCATCAGTCCAGTCGTCGTCCTCCACCTTGCAATAGCCGATGAGGCACGTGCCGAATACGTCAGCGTAGGCACACTTTTGGGCCATGTAGGGGCAGAAGTACCCGCCGAATCCTTTGGGGACGAAATCTCTCGGATCATATCGAGACGGATCATATCGAGACATAACTTAGTCCTCTCATGACAACAAAAGACCCGGCACAAAACCCGCGACGCTTCACAAGCGCCCGGTTCATGGGTCGAGTTTACTTTCCGAGAGCAACCTTGCGGGCCAAGCCAGGTCATCTCAAGATGGCGATGGCGCTGGGGAACGGCGCGGGGTTCAGTCACAACTAGAGGCGCTGCTAGCACAGGAAGCTGTTATCGCGCTGCCTGCTCCAAGTCTGTGCGTAAGTCAACAGTGCTCAGAATTGTGAAGAGCTAGATCGCCCCTACACTTTTTCCCAGTGGGCGAAGACCTTTAGATTCTTTGTCAGTTTGGCCTTCTTCGAGGCCGTGATCTTTGTGCCGCCCTTTTTCGCCGTGTACCAGCCTATAAAGGTATAGCCGCTGCGGGTGGGGGCGGGCAGAGTTCCGTACTTCGAGCCGTAGTAGACGGACTTGGACTTCTTCGCCACCGTGCCGCCGTTGGCGTCGAATTTTACGGTCTTCTTGATGCCCTTCCAGTGCGCGTAGAGCGTGCCTACCGTCACCTTCTTTGTGGAAGTCACCTTCTTGCCGCCCGACTTGGCGGTGTACCAGCCGAGGAACTTGTAGTTTGTTCGCTTCGGCTTGGGCATGGTGATCTTCTTGCCGTAGCGGGTGGGGAAGCTGGATTTCTTCAACTTGTTGCCGCCGTTGACGTTGAACGTGAGCTTGTTGGTGACCTTCACCTTGAAGGTGGTCTTCTTCCCTCCCGCGGTGATCTTGATCTTCACTGTGCCCGTCTTCTTCGCCTTGAAGCCGGTGGCGATGACGATGGGGTTTAGGAAAGAGATGGAGATCTCCCGGCCGGTGTCGTATTTCACCAGGATCCGCCCGTCCTTGTAGTTCGGTTTCGAGCCAACCAGATAGCTGGATTGGTAGCCGGTTGCCTTGATCGATTTGATGCCCTGCGGGGCGGTGAAGGCTTTGATGTTGAAGTTGCCGTATGAGCCGGACATTCCGTATTTCGACACGTAGCTGGCAGAATCGGTCCAGCCGGAAGTGCCCTTGCCGAAGTAGCTCTCGCCTGCGTTCAGCTCGACACCATAGCTGTACGACGCCGAACCCGCTTCCACCGGCAGCAAGATGTTCCCGGAGGCCGCGGTAAGCGTGACGACCACAGAAAACTTGGTGCCGCCCTTCAGGATTGTCGGGTCGGGAAGCTCGATGGTGTGATACCCGGCTAGCTGGAAGTGGCCCGAGATGTGTTTCGTGCCGCCCTTGTTGATAAGCGCGATGTTTCCCGAATCCGGGGCGGAGCCGTCGATGTTCGTGTACACCTCAATCTTGTAATTCACGTTCGGCTGCGCGGTGACGATCTGCACGGCCTCCAGCTCTTGGTTCTCGGCGTAGTCGGTAGGCACCGAGAAGACGTTCGCCATGCGTCCGGTGGAGGACGCCAACGTCCACGAGCTTTGCCAGCCCAGCTTGTCGAGGGAGAAATTGTGGACGAGCCCGTCGGCACCGCCGCCGCCGTTGTACGCGATAGTGCCGCCAGCGACATCGAAATACGCACTCTCTTGGATTGAGTGGTCATAGTAAGACAGGTAGAAGTAGCCGTCCTTGCCCCATCCGTTGCCCCACGAGTTCTTCACGAGGAACGCCCCATCGCCCTTGGGACGTTTGGCGAAGTTGGACGCCGAATAGTTGTCGTCCCAGCCGACGATCGCCACCGCATGGTTTGGAGAGTTGTAGTCCGAGTCGTAGTCATAGTAGGCGGCGGTGGAGGCCTTGTAGAAGGTTCCTGTCTCCTCCACGTTGGCGGGCGCGTGATAGGCGACGTACAGGGTGCCGTAGTCGTAAACCCCGCCTTTGATCGTCTCGATGTTGTCGGCTGACCACTCCCAGTTTCCGCCCGTGTACTGCCAGGGCGAGGGGAACACGTACATGTTTCGCATGTGGAACAGCGACTTTTCGAGCTGCGTCTCGTACACCGGCCCGGAAGTCGCAGGGTATTCGAGCCGGGATTCGGCTGTCGTGCCGTACCAGTTAGAAAGGGCGGACGCGGCCATGTACAGGTTTCCGCCTGAGTTCAGCATCTTCTCGTAGGTGTTTCCCTTCGAAGACGTGGCCTTGAACGTGTTGTTGTCGTACACCGAGTAGACGATGTGTGCGGTGGAGATGGGCTCATTGCGCGTCACCTTGTTGTTGTACAGGCCGGCTTCCGCCGAGGCCGCCGTCGCAAACGACCAGCAGGTGCCGTACTTCCCTTGGTCGCGCACCGGAGTGACCGACCCCGGCTTGGCCTTGCGCAGGTCGTAGCTGGACGGCAGCCGCCCTGCCATTACCAGGCCCGGGATGGCCGTGTAGTCGGCCTCGTTGATGACGGCGTGATTGATGCAGTTCTGCCGCATTCCCCAGCCGAGCTCCTCTTCTTCGGGCTGACAATCGGCGATCGGCATTATCTCTGCCAAAGTGCCGCCCGCTCCAACGCGCACCGGCGTGACGGGTGCAGGGTCCGCCCCGCCCGCGGATGCCGCAGTCGTCGTTGTCAGTGCCAGAACGAGCGTAAGCGTCGCAGCACACATCCACTGTCTCATCTTCGGTTCCCCCTTGACCGCTTCCTTGCGCGGATACGAAATACAAACCTGCTTTGCGTCAGCACCCAAGGATATGGGGTAGCTAACGCTCGTTAGGTTACTCTAACGCCGCATTTGTGTTCATTTTCATGCTGCTCTTCTTCGATTACCGCCCACCCGCTAGGATTGCGCGCACCAGGGGTAGTGATGCCATATCAAGGGGGACGAATATGGCCAGGAAATTTGGGACGCTCATGCTCGCCTTCGCGCTGGCGCTGTCACTCGGCGTGGGCTCGGCCAACGCTCAGACAGACGAGGTTGAGCAGGCTGCTAAGGTCCAGTCAGGGCAAGATACCGGCTCTGGCAACGCTCAAAGCGCGGAAGACCGAGAAGCTGAGACGGAAGAGCCGGCGAGCGGCGCAGCCGACAGCGAGTCAACCCAAGAAGCGATAGACGAACCGACCCAGGACGTCGATAAAGAATTCGCCCCGGACAACGCAAAGAAGCCCGGTGAAGCAGCTCAGGACGTCGCCGCTGAGGACGATCCAACGCGAGAAGCCGCCGCAGAAGAAGACCCAACCCAAGAACCCGAGTCCACCGAACCCTCCGCGGCACCGAGCGACGAATCCAAGAAAGCCAAGCGCGTCGGCGCAGCCAGCGATTTCACCATCACACCCGGTTGGGCTGGTGAATCGCTGGCCACCGACACGATCATCACCACCGGTTCGGGCAACGCCAAGACGGTGAACTTCATGGTGTTCGGCCCCACCGATTGGTCTTCGGTGCCCCATGCGTCGACCAATACCCGCAAGCTCGTCATCGAGTACGAGAAGGTCTCGGATGCCTACGACGACGGAAAGATGGGCTTTCGCCTTACCGACTACACCGGCAAATCGGGCTCGGGCTCTACATTCGAGAATGCCAAGCTCAAGGGTGTCGAGGGCCAACCCGACATCATGAAGTCAGTCGCCGAGGCCAACGATCCAGCGCCTAACAACACCACAGGGATGGGCACCAAAGGCCGGATCGTCTACACATTCGTACCCACCACCCAGTTCGACCTGGCTACGGTACAGCTCAGCTTCCAGGCCGTCTACAACTCGGGAACCATCAACGTCGGCACCGGCGTGGCCGGAAACGACTATTCGGCCTATCCCGACGAACAGATCAAGATCACCGCCTACCTCATCCAGGACTCGACGGCCGCCGAGTCCGCAGCTGGCGCAAACTCCCTTGACCCAAACGCGCCGCTCACCGGCTCGGCCACACTCGTCGAGCAAGGCGAGGCCACCGCCAAGGCTTACTGCCCGGGCCGCGCGGCGCGGATGTACTGGTACGCGCGCCAACCATCGGTAGTCGGCCTCGGCCCGACGACCGGAGGACAGCTGTACATGGCCCTCGCAAGCTGGGGTTCCACCACCTACTACGGCATGGAATACCTCAAGTACACCGTACACATGGATTTGGCGAACACCCGAATACAGCTTGCCGCCAACAACTACATCACCTACAAGCAGCTGCTGCAGGCCAGCTATCCGCTTACGCTCGGAACCGGAGCCAACACCGTTACCCTCACCTCGCGGCCCATCACCTTCAGGCAGCACGACGGCAGCGCCTTGCTCGATTTGGATGGTGACGGGTTCGCCACCCAACTGGAGCTCACCGGCACGCACCAAGGCATGTACTCCGCTTACCAGGTTGAGGATCAAAACCAGTGGACGCTGGTCTACGACACTACCGCGGAATTTGCCAAGTACAACAACGTGATGCCCCAGATTTCGTTCTACGAGAGCGGCACCTTGGGCATTGAGTTCAGCGTCGACTACCAGTTTTCGCTCAGCGGACGCGGGCCGGTGCTGCATTCAAACCCGCAGGTGGCCGTCACCACGCTCAACACCTACAACACCGCTACCGTCGTCGAGGGTATGGACGTGGGCGTGTATAACTCGAAGCAAACCGGCGGTAACAACGCCTTCGGTGCGGTGATCGCGGCCACCGAGCTGCAGATCACCGCCTCGGCACCGTTCTACGCGGCCACAAATAACCCTGCGCAGCTGACACCCACAACCAACAACTACGATCCCTGGCTGCAGCCGAACTCCACGGCCTTCCAGTCGGCCTACACCTCGAACGCCGTGGGTTCTGCCGACTATATGGATCAGAAGGGATTCTTGTATTACCAGGCGTTCGAGTCGATTCAGGTGATGACCGCACGAACGGCGGCCGAGGCGGCGGGCGCGAGCGATCCGATCACCTTCGAGATTCCCACAGGAACGACGCTCACCCACATCGTGCTGCCGTACAACGGCGGAATGGCGAACTCCACCAACATCTCGCTCTACAAGTACAAGAACGCCGAGTACAAGGGAGCATCCTTCCCGTTCGACGTGCGTATCAACGACGGCCCGCTGCAATCAGGTTCTGCGGCGACGCCCGTCGCCGCCCTCGCCGACGCCGACAAGGTAACCAAGGTTGAGCTCGGAACACCGCTCGTCGGACCGGCATCAATCACGTTCTACGTCGACGAGCTGCAGTACATCGGCAAAGATTCGGGCGATACCGAATCCTCGCTCGGCGGCGCGCGCATAGCATTCATCGGCACAACCACCGGCCTGACGCCCGGCGGAAACGTCACCTTCAAGGTCAGCTCCACCAAGGGAAATTCGGCAAACCTGGTCGCCGGAATCGCCGAGCACGGGAAGATCGTCCCCAGCATGCTTACCTTCGACGACATCGCACTCGTCACCAAGGGCACTACGAATAACGGGTTCTCCACCCAAAGCGGTGCCGCCGGCTGGAACCAGACGTCCGTGGTCGGCGCCGTGCAAAAGGGCACGGAGGTCTACGTGCGCACCTACTTCAGACCGCTCGGCACTGAGAACTACGCGTCCTACGCCGGGGCTTCGAAAAATGGCCGGGCATACCGGCCGCCAACGTACGTCGACCCGCTGCCGCACACCGACGGAACCGCGAACGTCCTATATGGGGTGACTCCGGTGTTCTACTTCTCCATCCCCTCCGGCCTGGAGATCGACACCTCCGACCCCGACGCCGTGCAGCTGATGTATGACAAGACCAACCTCACCGGCCTGGACGTGCACGGCAAGAAGCTGAAAGCTTCGATTTCGCACGTCACCGAGTCGGGATACGGCCTGTTCACCGGCGGGCAGAAGGGCGCGAACGCCGACGGCTACATGGTGGAGGTCGACATCACCGACGAGGACGGCAACCCCACGTTGTTCACCAACGCGCGGCAAAACGGTACGGCGAGCAACACCAACTACATCGTGCTGCTCAAGCTGAAGATCCCAGCCGACTTCGACGAGCTCACCGAGGGCAATAACTTTGAGTTCGACACTGAATCGGTGTTGACTAACTACCGGCACGAAATCGTACAAAAGCCCTTGTGGAGCCATCCGTCGTACTATCCGGCACCCGTGAACCTGGCCACGCGCTACACCTTCACCGCGGCCAAGACCTCGACCCCGACCGTCGACAATGTGGTGATGTTCCCCGAGGCTTTGGCGTTCAGCTCGGCGGCGACGAACGGGCACACCACCTTGCCCGACGCCGACTCGCCCGAGTGGTGGTTCACATCAAGGCCGCAGACGGCCTTCAGCCCAAACCATCTGCTGTTGGTGTTGCCGCCCTCGGCATCGGGTTCGGCCTCCAGCGAGCGCGAGGCCGGAGGCTATTACAACCACTCGGCCACTGCGTCGGCCAGCGATGTGCCGCCGATTCGGGCCGTAGACGAGCGGGTTCCACACCTGCGCTATTCGATGTTCTACAACGTCGACGGCATCCCGGCGGCGGCTAACTCGGTGATCTAATTCGTGCTGCCGACGGGCGAGAACTGGAAGCCGGTGATGACGGGCACGCCCTACATCATGCACACGCCCGGCTGGGAAGACATGGAGATTTGGTACACGACCGATCCGGTTTTACCGGATACCTCGGTGCTGAACTCGCTGAACACGGCGACCGGTGAGCTGGTGACGACCACTTCCCTGACGTGGAGCCAGGGGACGCTCACGGCCATCGGTTCCTCGCGCCTGGACGTCGGCGGAATTTCGGCTGCCAACCTGGCGAATATCACCGCCTGGAAGATCGTCTATAAGACGCTGCCGATCGGAGATCAGATCAACTTCTACATGCCATACCGCGTTGACAAGGTTGATTACCGCAAGCTTTCGGCCCCTGATTGCACCTCGAACTGCTACGGCGATGTGGAGGTCGGCGACATCTACTACTGGTTCGGCCCGAACTCGAACCAGATTAAGAACCACCAGATGGGTTCGGCCGTGCGGCTGCTGCGCTCGGCGGTACCGGAAATCCGCGAGTTCGACGCAAGCGCGCTGCCCACCGCCACGCAGTCCTATGCGTACGGGGCAAGCGGGCTCGCCGATTGGTGGAAGCTCACCACCTTCGACGACTACACGGCGGGCATCTCGGCGGCTTCGATCAAGGTTGAGAAGACGCCTTGGGGCGACGGCACTTCGAGCGTCATCTTGTCGTCGAGTGATTTCATATCCGACGGCACCTATTCGCCCGCCACCGGGGCCGACGGGGTGAAGGGCCACTTCAACATCACGCCCACCGACTACATCTCCACTACATCACCGGGCACCTATACCATCACGTACACGACCACGACCGACGGCGACACCCAAGGCACGACGGCCACGCGCACGATCTTCGTCGACAAGCCCATCTACACGGTCACGTACCACGCCGACGGCTCGACCTCGGGAGCGGCTCCTGCCGATGCGGCGGGCAACGCGCCGACGGGCGCCGTGGTCGGCAACAAGTACTACGACGGCTCAACAGTTACGACGCTGGGCGCGGGAACTCTTGCCAAGGATCACCACTTCTTCGCGGGCTGGGCCACGTCCTCGGGATCGACGACCGTGGCTTACGCGGCTGCGGCGACGTTCACGATCTCGGCGAACGTCGATCTCTATCCGGTGTTCTACCCCAACGTTCTTTCCGTTTCGTACAAGGTGAACTCGCCCGTCGGCGCGCAGGCGGACTTCACCCCGGCCAATGCGGTCTCCGGAACTCCGGCCTATAACACGACGGGCGCGGATCGGTGGGTTTACGGGTTGGCGAAAGTCGGGCCGTCGGACATTCCAACTGCGCCGCACGATTCGGCCGGGAATTTCGACTACGACTTCGTGGGCTGGTTCGCCTCCGAGGCAGACGCCGACGCAATCACAAGCTCGGGCGTGGTCGGGAGCGCCGTACCGTTCTCGTTCACTGGCAACTACGCCGACGACCTGAGCACGCTCACGCTCTACGCTGCCTGGGTCGAACCATACGGAATCAGCTACGACCTGGGCGGGGCCAGCGCAAACAACGCACACACCCCGGCAAGGTTCACGCGCAACTGGGTGAACGGTACGAGTGCTATTCGCATCTACAATCCGCCCGCCCGCACCGGCTACACCTTCACCGGCTGGACGGCCG
>JAISTE010000098.1 GCA_031272825.1 Propionibacteriaceae bacterium
CCCCATCCAGATGCTTTGCTCATGAGGGCAATGCTAGTGCCAGCAGGGCAGGGGATAGCGCGGGCCAGCTGTTGCGGATCGCCCCAGCCCCTGGACGGTCATCTCAAATACGAACCGATCCTTCCTTTTCCCCGGCCTCAAGGGTCAGGGTTTTGCCTTCCGCCACGATCGGCCAGGGATTCCCCAAATCAGGCAGGTCCCAAACCCCAGAACCGACGTTCCCAATCGGGGGCCCAAATCACGCGACTGCGCTAGTGGGCACGGCATTTGGGCAATAGGCTCGGCTTGTGCGGTCGTGGTGCGATCGGCAGGGGGAAGATGCGCGATCGGTCGCAAGAACAGGGAACATTGGGGGAATCGTGAAGAGGTTTTGGGCGCTGCTATCGGGGTTAGTACTCGCCGCTGGGCTGTTGTCGTCCTCGACCGCGGCGAGCGCCGATCATCAGGTGCTGCTGCGCTTCGCCGTCATGTCCGACGTCCACATTGGGGCCGTCAACCGCTGGGGATCCAACTTCTACGACGCCAACGCCAAGTTCCGCACTGCGCTGCAGTACCTGCGCAACACCTACTACAACACCGTCGGGCTGGATGCTCTGATATTTGCTGGGGATCTCACCGACACCGGGCAAGTCAATGAGTACACGGCCTTTGGCCGAACCCTTGCCTCGGTGTTTCCTGAGTCCGATGTGCGGGTCGACGGGCGCTCAGTTACGGGAAAGACGCTGAAGGCCCTCTATCTCATGGGTAACCACGACAACGGAAGCGCGGCCGTCGCCAACTACAAGAGCACCATTGCCCCCACCGGTGACTATCGGAATTCGGGTAACTACAAGGTCGATATCAAGGGCTTCCCGTTTATCCAGATCTCTATGCACGAAGGCGGTTCCAAGGGCGCGCTGCACACCGCCGAGACCGAGACTTTCCTCAAATCCGCGCTGAGTACCTCGCTGGCCGCAAACAAAGCATCGGATACCGCCAAGGGTTCTGACAAGCCGATCTTCTTGTCCATGCACCCGCATATCGAGAACACGGTGAACGGCTCGTGGACGGTCAACGACGGGAACGGCTGGGGCTCGAACGACGTCGGGCCGTACCTCAAGAGCGCGAGCTACGCCTCTGTGATCACCTTCTCCGGCCACTCCCACTACCCGATCGCCAGCGAGTTCGCCATCCACCAGCAAAACTCTGCGTCCCTTGGCTACTACGCTTCGATCAACACCGGAACCGTCGGTGCCTATATCGATATGGACACCGGCTATTCGGAAATCGAAAGCGCCCGCTACGGGAATGATCCGCAGGACGAATCCGTCGGCTACTACGTCGAGGTATGGGACGACTACTCGACGCACTTCACCCGGCTCGATTTCAAGGAAGGCGGCGTCCTGCGCGACGGGAAAACCGGCCTGCAAGAGCCCGAATGGGTCGTGAAACCAGCCTCCGACTCCAGCCGTTACGTCTACACGCCTAACCGCGACCGCATACAGCCCACCTGGACGTCGACCGAGGTGCAGGTGAGCGAGATTACCTCCGACGACGCGCGCGTCAGCTTCCGCCAGGCCCGCGACAACCTGGAGGTCGAGCTGTACCGGCTCGAGTTCGTCAACAAATCGACCGGGGCCGTCGATGTCAAGAGAACCATCCAATCCCACTACTACAACGGGATGGACATGCCCGCGCAGCTCTCCTGGTCGGCTGGAGAGACCATGGGAGGGGTGGCCGCCCAAGACAGCGGAACGACGCTCAAGGCAGGCACCGCCTACACCGTCAGAATCACGGCCATCGACACCTCGGGGAATGAATCGTCCAACAAAATCTCCGCCGAGTTCACGACCTTGAGCAGCACCAGCAAAGCGCCGATCATCGACGCGGCCGTCGCAGCCGACGGCGTGGTGGATTCGACGGGCCGCCACGAGTTCTACCAGATCGGCCCGAGCAGCCACAACGACGCGAGCGATTCGAGCAAGCTTTCGGCGATGGGGGCCGGGAACCCCTATCCGGTGAAGACCAGCGGGAACCCCTCGGTCGTATGGGACAGCACCCTGGGCCGCTACGTGTACTCCATCGCCCAGAGCAACTACGGGTGGAGGACTACGCTGCGAGCCAACGAAAAAACGAAGTTAACAAGCGGATTCACCACCGAAATCCTCGTCAACCCCACCTACCATAGTGGGTGGGCGACAGCGTGGGGCTCATGCCAGGAGGGCGGAATCTGCATCGACTTTGAGGGCTACTCGTCCACCCAGACGAAGGTGGTCGTCTACGCTTCGATGGCAACGGGCACCGAGGCAACCAAGCTCAACACCTTGATCAATTACGGGCAGTGGTCGGACGTGGCCGTCACCTGGAACGGCTCGACGATCGCACTATACGTGAACGGTACCTTGAGGTCTTCTGCTGCCCAATCCGGAACGCTCAAGTGGCCGGCGGGGATGTGCGCCAACGCCTGGTTCCTAGGCTCCGATTGCGGGCCCTACTCCGGAGCCGTCGCCATTCCGATTCCCAGCTATTCGTTCTCGGGCAAGATCGCCAACGCCAAGCTGTACACGTACGCACTCAGTGTTGCCGAAGTGAAGAGCCTGGCCGCCAGCGTTTTGACACCCACGCCGACGCCAACTCCAACTCCAACTCCAACACCGACACCAACGCCTACGCCAACTCCGACCCCGAGTCCGACACCCAAGCCGACGCCGAGCCCTACTCCCACACCAACTCCAACGCCGAGTCTTTCGCCCACCCCGAGTCCGACCGTCACGCCTAAGCCGACGCCGACGCCTACACCCACGCCCACACCAACTCCAACGCCGACGATTAAGCCGAGCCCGACCCCAAGCCCGTCGCCCACGGCGTCGATCAAGCCGACCCCGTCCCCAACACCGACTCCAACTACGCCGCCGACTTCGACGCCGACGTACTCGCCGACGATAGAACCATCCCCGACGGCAACGCCGAGCTCCGCCGCCACCTCGACACCGAAGGCGGAATCCAAGGCCGTCGTCTTCGCTACCTGGCTGAAGGCAGAGGCCAAGTCGGTATCGATGGCCAAGGGCACGAAGCTGACAGTCCACGCGATCGGAATGCTCTCCACGCAGGCGCGCGACACGCTCTCGTACAGCTCCTCCAACGCGAAGGTCGTCAAGGTCGACGCCAAAGGCAAGATGACGGCGCTCAAGGCCGGTACCGCCACTATCACCATCACGACCAGCGCAAACGGCGCCGTCGGCAAGCCGCTCACGGCCAAAGTCAAGGTCAAGGTCGTCTCCAAGCCGGTAGCGGTCGCCAGCGTTGCACTCAGCCCGGTTCCCAAGAAGCTCAAGGTAGGCGCAGTGCTGGCAACCACGGCGAAATGGGCCGGTTCCGACGCGACCATCACGCGGATCCGGGTGGAGTCGTCGAATAAGAAGATCGCGAAGGTGGACAAACTCGGCACCATCACTGCACTCAAGGCCGGAACCGTGCGGATCACCGTGAAGGTTTCCGGAAAGGTGAAAACCTACAAGCTGCGCGTAGTCAAGTGAAGGTTCCAAGTGCCCACACCTGGGCAAGCGGCAACGTGATACAGAAGCTAAGCTGAACCTCATGCTCAACGTTCACGATGGCCTTGTCACGCTGTTTCGCCAGATCGTCGACATCGAATCCGTATCGGGAAACGAAGCCCCGCTGGCCGATCAGGTGGAGGCCACCTTGCGCGAGTTCTCGGGCCTGCACATCGAAAGGCACGGCGACACGGTCGTCGCCAGAACCGAACTGGGAAAGCCAGGGCGCGTGGTTATCGCCGGACACCTGGACACTGTGCCGGTAAAAGGTAACCTGCCGAGTACCCAAACGCAGGGCCGGGTCTACGGGCGCGGAACCGCGGATATGAAGGGCGGGGTCGCGGTGATGCTGGCCGCAGCCCTCAAGCTCGAACAGCCCCGGCACGACGTCACCTGGATTTGGTACGACCACGAAGAGGTCGAATCCTCGCTGAACTCGCTGGGCCACATAGATCCCGAGCTGCTCAAGGGCGATCTCGCCATCCTCATGGAGCCCACCTGCGCGCGCATTGAGGGCGGCTGCCAGGGGACGCTGAGGTTTGAGATCAAGACCCGCGGCAAGACCGCCCACTCGGCCCGCGCCTGGATGGGGCACGACGCCATCCACGACATGGCCGAACCGCTCGCCAGGCTGCAAGGCTACGTACCCAGGGAGGTCGAGGTGGAAGGGCTTACTTACAAGGAGGGCCTGAACGCGGTCGGCATCCGCGGGGGAATCGCCACCAACGTCATCCCGGACGAGTGCGTGCTCACCGTGAACTTCCGCTTCGCTCCCGACCGCGACGAGGCCAGCGCCAAGGGCTTTTGCGAGCAGTTCTTTGCAGGCTACGAGCTTGAGTACACCGATTTCGCGCCCGCCGCTCGCCCAGGGCTGGATCGCCCGATCGTCGCGGAGTTTTCCAAGGCCGTTGGCGGCGAGCCCAGGCCCAAGTACGGATGGACGGACGTCGCCCGGTTCTCTGCGCTGGGCGTTCCGGCGCTGAACTTCGGGCCCGGCGATCCGCTGAAAGCCCACGCCGACGACGAGTACTGTGACATCGCCGACCTGGACACCTGCTTCAACGCGTTGGTCGGGTATTTGGGGTAGATTGGCCACCTGCGAGGAGGAGGTGGACATGTCCGATCTAATCGACAACGCCCGTCACATCCACGGTAAGGTGACCACTGCCGACACCAAGCTGCTGGAGAACCTGGGCGAGGAAAAGTGGGCGCCGAACGACGCCTGGCGGGTGCTGCGCATCCAATCCGAGTTCGTCGAAGGCTTCGAGGCGCTGGCCAATGTGGGCCCGGCGATCTCGCTTTTCGGCTCTGCGCGCACCAAAGAGGGGCCGCTGCTGGAGGCTGCCGAAACCATCGGACGCGAGCTTGCCGGTCGCGGCTATGCGCTGATCACCGGCGGCGGGCCGGGCCTGATGGAGGCGGCCAACCGGGGAGCTTTTGCGGCGGGGGGCCGCTCTATCGGCTGCGGCATCGAGCTGCCGCACGAGCAGGAGCTGAACCCGTACATCAACCTTGGGGTCAACTTCCACTACTTTTTCGTGCGCAAGGTGATGTTCGTCAAGTACTCGCAGGGCTACATCGTCATGCCCGGGGGCTTTGGCACCATGGACGAGTTCTTCGAGGCCGTCACCTTGTCGCAGACAGGCAAGATCAAGCACTTCCCGGTGGTGCTGTTCGGTTCCCAGTACTGGGCAGGGCTGCTCGACTGGCTGCGCGGCACGATGCTGGGGGAGGGCAACATCTCGCAAGAGGACGTCGATTCGCTGTACGTGACCGACGACCCGGTCGAGGCGGTGGCGCTTGTCACCGGTTCGGACCAGTAATATGGCCCTATGTTGGAATACGTCCTGTGGGCGCTGGTTGTAGTCGTCATCGCCCTCGGTGTGTGGGTGGCCCTCGGCCATTTCGGGGCCCTGCCCAAGCGCGTCGTCGATCAGCCGCGCTTCGACATCCCGCAGCAGCTGGATTCGCGCTCGCTTAGCCAAATCCACTTCAAGACGGTCTCGCGCGGCTACTCAAAAACCCAAGTGGACGAGGTTTTGCAGCGTATCGGGGCTCAGCTCGACGGTTCCGTCGTTCCTTCCCAACCGGGTGGTGACTACCGCACGGCGCTCGAACGCGTTGGTGCTGAACTATCCGACGCCACGGGTTCAGTTTCCTTGCCCAAGCGCGCCCTCATATCCGACGAACCAACGCCAGCTCCGCCGTCGGCACCGATGCCCGTGGCCGAGCCCACCCGCAATCCCTTCGACGACGAACCGCTTCCCGTCTTTGGAGCTGGCGGCGAAGAAGGGCCCGAGCCGAAGCTTCCCGAGCCCCCGGCGCTGCCTGGGGTTCTTAGCCCCGCCCCGGATCAAGTCCGGGGACGGGATCAAGTCGGGGAACGGGATGAGGAAACCTCAGAAGCAGCCGAGCCTGAGACCGTCGATGATGAATTCGAACCAAGGCTCCCCGACCCGCCGAAACTGCCGGGCCAGGGCGCTGATGAGCCGCGTTTGCCCGATCCGCCGACCCTCCCGCAAGCGCATTGATACGGTCGGCGTCGAGACATAGACAAAAATCGTGAAATAATAAGGGAGTTAGTTTCCCCGAATGGATGAGGTAGTCACATGGCAGCCATGAAGCCACGGACCGGCGATGGACCGATCGAGGTTGTTAAAGAAGGGCGCATCATCGTTATGCGCATCCCCGCCGAAGGTGGTGGCCGTCTGGTGATCGAACTGACCCCTGCGGAAGTCCACTCGCTCAAAGAAGCGATCGACGAGGCTGCCAAGATCGTCTAGATCCCGGCAGCCGTCATTTGGTTGTTTGGCCGCTTGAACCGCTTAGCGGTTGTGCCAGGCGATCGCCTTGTTGTAGACCTCCACGGTCTGCTGTGCGATCTTCGCCCATGAGAATTCGTCGATTGCGCGCTGGCGTCCGGCCTTACCGAAGCGTTCGGCCTTTTCCGGATTCCGGGTTAGATCGTTGATCGCTTCCGCGAACCCCGCTTCGAAGTCGGCGATGTACTTCACATCCGAGGCCAGCTTCGGATCGTAGGGGACGAGCGTGCCCGTCACTCCGTCGACGACAACCTCCGGGATTCCGCCGACCGCCGAGGCGACCACGGCCGTCTCGCAGGCCATCGCCTCCAGGTTCACGATGCCCAGCGGCTCGTAGATCGACGGGCAGGCGAACACCGTCGCGTGGCTCATCACCTGACGCACCGACTGGCGCGGCAGCATCTCCTGCACCCACTTGACCGGGCGCAGCTTGGAAAGCTCACCGAAGGCCTCGTCGAACTCGGCGGCAATCTCGGGCGTGTCTGGGGCTCCGGCCAGCAGCAGCAGCTGGGTGTCGGCGTCGAAATCCTTGGCCGCGCGCACCAGGTGAACCAGGCCCTTTTGGCGTGTGATCCTGCCCACGAACACCACCAGCGGCTTGGAAAGATCTACACCCAGCGACTCAACGACGTCCGTGCCCAAGTCCGGCTTGAACTCTTCGGTGTCGATGCCGTTGCGAACCACGTAGACGCGTTCGGCGTCCAGGTCGGGGTAGGAATCGAGGACGTCCTTGCGCATCCCGGAGGAAACCGCAATGACGGCGTCGGCGGCCTCTAGGGCAGTCTTTTCCGCCCAGGACGACACGCGGTAGCCGCCGCCCAGCTGCTCGGCCTTCCAGGGCCGGTGGGGCTCCAGCGAGTGGGTGGTGACCACGTGCGGGATGTCCAGGTACAGCGAGGAGAGCAGCCCGGCGAAGTTGGCATACCAGGTGTGCGAGTGTACGAGGTCGGTGTTGTCGGGTACCGCGGCGGCCATTGCCACGTCGGTGCCGATAGTTCTGAGCGCCTGATTCGCGCCCTCAGGGTACGTCTCGGGGTGGGCCGTCGCTCCTTCGCGGGGTTCGCCCATCGCCTGGACGTCGACATGTCCGAGGATTTTCTCGAGTTGGGGGACGAGCTGTCCGACGTGAACCCCGGCCCCTCCGTAGATGTCCGGTGGATACTCACGGGTAAGTATTGATACGTGCATGTCTCGACTCTTTCATTAATTCGCCGACATTTCACCTGTCCTCAGCTTGAGTTCACCGGGGGAAAAGCTCTAGGTTGAAGCCATGGATAGACCGCATGTGCTGTCGATAGTTCTTGCCGGAGGCGAAGGCAAGAGGCTTATGCCGCTCACCGCTGATCGCGCCAAGCCCGCCGTCCCTTTTGGGGGTACCTACCGCCTCATCGACTTTGTTCTGTCGAACTTGGTGAACTCTGATCTGACGAAAATCTGCGTGCTTACGCAGTACAAGTCCCACTCTCTCGACCGCCACATCTCGATCGCGTGGCGCATGTCGACGATGTTGGGCTCGTACGTGACCTCGGTTCCGGCCCAGCAGCGCACCGGCAAGCAGTGGTACCAGGGAAGTGCCGACGCCATCTACCAGTCGATGAACCTGATTCGCGACGAAGATCCCGACTATGTGGTCGTGTTCGGCGCGGACAACATCTATCGCATGGACATCGAGCAGATGCTGATGGCCCACATCGACTCTGGCTTGGACTGCACGGTGGCAGGTATCCGGGTACCGCGCTCGGAGGCTTCGGCTTTCGGGATCATCGACGCTGACGTCGACGGCAAGATCAAAGAGTTCATGGAAAAGCCCGCCGATCCTCCCGGGCTGCCCGACTCGCCGGACGAGTCCTTTGCCTCGATGGGCAACTACATCTTCACCCGCAAGGCTTTCGTCGAGGCGCTCAACGAGGACGCCGAGGACGTCGAATCCCGCCACGACATGGGCGGAAACATCATCCCGGCGTTTGTCTCCGGCGGGGACGCGCAGGTCTACGACTTCACCGAGAACGACGTCCCGGGTTCTACAGAGAAGGACAAGAACTATTGGCGTGACGTCGGTTCCATCGGGGCCTATCACGCGGCCCACATGGATCTGGTTTCGGTCGACCCTCAGTTCAACCTGTACAACAACCGCTGGCCGATTTGGACCGCGCAGGTGCAGCAGCCGGGCGCGAAGTTCGTCGAGCGCGGCACGGCAGAGGATTCGATCGTCTCCAACGGCTGCATCATCTCGGGCGGCGACGTGGCCTACTCGGTGCTGTCTCCCAACGTGCGCGTCGGCATGTGGGCCAGGGTCGAAGGTTCGGTGGTGTTCAACAACTGCCGTATCGGCCGCCACGCCCAAATCCGCTCGGCGATCTTGGACAAGAACGTCGTCGTGGACGAAGGGGTGCAGATCGGCATCGACAAGGAACACGACCGCGCGCGCGGCTTCGAGGTTCAGGGCAATATCACGGTCGTGCAGAAGAACACGCACGTGACGAACGACTAAGAAGCTGCCCGCCAAGTACTAAGACCGCCCCGGGGCTAGCTCCGGGGCGAGGTGTCACTCCACCAGGCCGACCAGCAGGCCGTCGTCGAGCGGAATGATCGCGGTGGTCACATTGTCGGGTGCTGACGCGGCTTCTAGCGCCTCGCGGATGATCAAAGGTTCGTCTTCGTCGTTGTGTTCGTCGGGAACCTTGCCCTTCCAAAAGACGTTGTTGAGCACGAAGGCGCCGCCCGGGCGCAGCAGCCGCAGGGCCTGCTCCACATATTCGACGTACTCCAGCGGGTCGCCGGAGATGAACACCAGGTCGTAGTTGTGGTCGGTGAGCTTCTCCAGCACGTCCAGCGGGTTCCCGGCGATGAGCCGAGCCTTCCGTGCCGGGATGTTGGAGGCCTTGAGCAGCTCCTTGACCCGAAGCTGCAGCTCGTTCTCGGGATCGATGGAGGTCAGGATGCCGTCGGCGGTCATGCCCTTGAGCAGGGCCGTGGCGGAAATCCCGGTGCCGGTGCCGACCTCGACGACGTTGCGGGCGAACAGCGACTTGGCCAACAGCGTCAGATATGAGGCAAGGCCGGGAGAGATGGGCCGGGCGTCGTAGTCGGCGGCGACTTCGCGGGCCAGCCGCTCGGCGTCGGTCTCCCCGCCCCAGCTCTCGGCAAAATCTAATACGGCGGACATATAGGCAGCGCTACGTTTCGGACTCACAGACAAAGCCTAACGCACAAGGGGAATTTCTGGCTCGGACCTGGCCGTACGGTCGGAGGGTCGAGTGGCCATAGGCTAGCTTCATGACGAAGTTTGTCTTGGCACCGGATTCCTTCAAGGAGTCGATGAGCGCTTCCGTGGCCGCGCAGGCGATGGCCGCAGGGATCCGCGATGTGCTGCCCGGGGCTGAGTGTGTGCTCGTTCCCATGGCCGACGGCGGCGAGGGAACTATGGATGCAATCGTCGACGCCCTGGGCGGGCAACGCGTGAAGGTGAAAGTCAGTGATCCGCTCGGGAATCCGCACATCGCCGAATACGGGCTTGTGGAAAACGGGGAAGAGGTGTTGGCCGTCATCGAGATGGCCAAGGCTTCCGGGCTGGAGCTGGTGCGCGCCGAGGATCGCGATCCCGCGCGTACCACTTCCGTGGGCACCGGCCAGCTCATATCAGACGCCCTGGGCCGGGGAGCCAGGCATCTCATCATCGGGATCGGGGGTTCGGCGACCAACGACGCCGGGGCTGGGATGATGCAGGCGCTTGGGGTGAAATTCCTTGATGAAGAGGGCAACGATCTAGTTGGCGGGGGAGCGTTGGAGGAGCTGGAGCGCGTCGACATCTCCGGGCTTGACCCCCGCTTGGCCGAGTGCAATATCGAGGTGGCGTGTGACGTCGATAATCCGCTGCTGGGGATCAAGGGCGCGACCCGGGTTTTCGGCCCGCAGAAGGGTGCCACTGCCGGTCAGCTGGTGCAGCTCGAAGAGGCGCTGAACCGGTGGGCGGACGTTGTGGAAACTGCAGTTGGCAAGCGGGTTCGCGACGTTCCCGGGGCCGGTGCCGCAGGCGGGATAGGTGCGGCCCTGCTGGCGTTTACCCCCGGCAAGCTGCGCAGCGGTGCCGAGATCGTTATCGACGCCGTCGGACTGAAGGACAAGGTTTCGGGCGCCGACTACGTGTTCACCGGCGAGGGGTCGATCGATAAGCAGACGCTCTCAGGCAAGACGCCATACGCGGTGGCAAAGGCGGCAACCGCCGCCGGGGTGCCGACCGTCATGTTCGCAGGCTTTGTCGATCTGTACGACTACGAGTTCGCCGATGCCGACGTGCTGGCCATCGTGCCCATCCTGCGCAAGCTCACCTCGTTGGAGGAGGCGCTGCAAGATGGGGATGCGAACCTCACATACGCGGCTAGGACGGTGGCGCGGTTGTTAGCGTCGTATAAAACCCCGGGTTTTCTGGGTTAGTGCTGGGCCGGGCCCGGGCCGCCTATCCCAAAACCGACGCCCAGCGTGGGTCTTGCTTCCCCTTTCGCGTTTGCGGGTTCACAAAACCGCAGTTCGCAAGCTCTTCAACTTGAAAGGGGCGGCCCGCGTGCTGCCCACGTTCCTACCCCGGAGAGGTTGCAGATGCGATATCGCTTCCACACAAGGGTCGGCGGCGAAGCTGCCGCCTACAGCCCGAGAATCACCCAAAGAGCTAGAGATTTGTTATTGGTGCTCATCGCGAGTGCCCTGGCGGCCATGTTCTTGCCCACCCTCGCGGTTACCCCAGCGCAGGCCGCCTCCAAGGTACTACTGACCGGCCAGTTCGTCGACGCCGACGGACAGCCGGTGAGCGATGTCAGTTTTTTCTATGACAATGTCGACTGTTCCGATCAGGGGGACCTGGATTCTCCGGATGACTATTCACTGGAGTTGTCAGCTGATGATGATGGCAGCTTCGCTTTCAGCGCCTTCAAGGGTCAGTGTTATTACTTCGAGGCCTGGAGCTATGAGACTAGAGAATCGTATTACCTGACCGACGAACGAACCGGGGACGAAGGGCTGCAGCTTTACATCGACGTCGACCAATCCAGCTCCAATCCTGAACCCAATATCAAGCTCAGAGCGGAGCATGCTGGGTCTGTTCCCCTGGAAATTTCGCTTCCAACTGATGCCAAAACGGGTGCCAAGGCTGTCCTTTGGCAGAGCTTCGGAGGAAGATGGGGGCTGGTCTCAGAGGCTGAGGTGGCTCCAGGCTCGGTTCTCAACTTCGAGGCATATCCCGGCCTTGATGCGGTAGTCGAATACAAGGGAGATGCAAAGTACTACAGCCAGTTCGATGGCGGAGTCTCATCCGAGCTGGGATACATCGAACAGGCAGTGGAGGAGGATCCCGGCATCCAGCTGAAGATCCCCAATACCACGGGCACCATCACCAAGAGCATCAGCCTCAAAGAAGGCGTGCCGGTGGGCGGAAAGGTCATTTTAGGCAAGGCTTCAGCGTCGGAAACCACCGTTTCGCTTTGGATGGGGGAGTCGGCCGCGGAAACCGCTTCTGTCATGTCGGGCGAGACGGTTTCCCGTGCCAAGGTCATGGCGGATGACTCTGAGGCTGATGAGAGCGGATACGTCGTTGTTGACCAAGTCGTCCCGGAAGTCTCGGGAGAGTACGCGTTTATCGCCCGCGCGCCCGGCAGCGTTTCGAGCTACTCAGCCAGTATGGACGCCAAGGGCTATTCCGTGCATTGGCTAGGAGGTGCGGTCGGCAAAGATGCCCTGGCTCAAGGCCAAGCTAAGACCTTCACCCTTAAAGGAACCGACCCGATAAGGCTCACGGACATTGTCTTGTCCAACGAGGGCTCGATCATCAAGGGCAAGATCAGCGCTCTGGGAACCAACCAGAAGGTCTATGCCACCGACCTGGAAACAGGCGAGGTGCACAACGCAAGTGTTACGGGTTCTGAATACCAGATTTCGGGGCTCCAGAAAGGCATCTACTGGGTGGACGCGGCCGGCTGGGACTCGGAACCGAGACCTGATAACGATCCGGTTTTCCCCGGAGCTTTTTCCAAGGATTATTTCCCCGCGTTCCCGGATGCCGATTACGGCGCTGGATCACTCGTGCTGCTCTCCGAAGGTGCAACTCAGACCCAAGACCTGGCTGGGGAAGACCGCAAGAACGCCGACGACATTTTCTCCCCTTGGGTGTCGGCCGCCGAAACTGTGAACGGGCTGAAGGCGAGCGCTGGGATCAATGCGGACTCATATATCGACTTTGAGAACCTTGGGGAGGACTACTTCAACTACGGGGCCAGCTACACCTATCTGTGGACGGATGGAAAGACCATTCTTTACGAAGGCGAACTGTTTATGCCTACTCCCGGTCTCAAGAGTCCTATCTGGGTTGTCGCTGTTAGCCAGGGAGACGGCTTGTGGACAACGGCGGCTGTGGCCAAGGCAAAATTCTCTGAAGTCCCTGCCGCGACGCCCTCACCTCAGCCAGTCGTCCTGAAGCTACTCAGTGCCCCATATGTTTCAGGTAACGCGCAAGTGGGCAAGACCTTAACGCTCAATACGGGCGAATGGAACATCAAACCCGAGTTCAGCTACCAGTGGTATGCAGGCGACACGGCCATATCTGGGGCCACGGCTAGCACGTATACCGTAGATCCGCGCTTTGCCGGACAGACGATCAAGGTGAAGCTCACCGCCAAGGCCGGAGATGCCGCAGAAGAAGTGTGGGTCAGGGCCCCAGCGGCGGTGGCACTGGCTGACAAGGCAGTCTCGACGGCGAAGATCACCGGCACTGCGAAAGTAGGCAAGAAGCTCACCGCCGCCGCTGGCCCGAGCGGGTGGAAGAACACCTATCAGTGGCTCTTGGACGGCAAGGCGATCAAGGGTGCGACGGCTAAGACACTCAAGGTCACCGCCAAGATGGCGGGGAAGAAGATCTCCTACACCCTGACCAGTACCCGGGCCGGGCACGAGACCACAACCGCCACCTCCGCGAAGGTGAAGATCCCCAAGATCAAGCCGACGATCAAAGGAAAGCTGACCCGGACGTCCATCTACACCGGTCAACAGGTCAAGCTGACCGTGCAGATCAAGGCCTCCGGGCTCAGTACCCCTGGCGGCAAGGCCACGGTGAAGGTCGCGGGCAAGACGATCAAGATTTCAGCGGCCAAGCTCAAGAAGGGCAAGGGCAAGGTCACGGTTGCCCTGCCGAAGATCACTAAGGCAGGAACCTACAAGGTGAAGGTGGTCTACACCGGCGGTACTAATACAGCATCGCGCACCGTCATCACCAATACTTTGCGGGTGGCGAACCGGCCAGTGCCGAGTACAACGCCCAGCCCAACACCTAGCCCGAGCGGAAACTGAGGAGCCGAACATGAAGAAAACACATGCCGCACTGGCGTTCATCGCCGCGATAGCCGTGGCAACAGTGAGCCTGGGCACTCCGGCGCAGGCCGCCCCGCCGGTGGAAAAGAAATCCAGCACGTTAGGGCCGCTGGCCAAGCCCGGCTCGAAGAGCGTCGATGCCAGCACGCTGGTCGCGCTGCTCAAGGAGGGCACGACAGACGCCCAGGTTAAGGCACTGGTGAAGAAGATCGCCGCGCAGCAACCTAAAGCTGCAGTTGGCCTGGAATCCTTGCGCAGCTCAGTGGCCGAGATCAGTGTCTTAGCGGCTTACAGTTCCCTGGTAGCAGAAGAACTGGTGGCTGCCAACATCTTCGAAGCTGTCGACTACAACGTGAAGCATAGCTACCACGCATTCCCCGAAGACCCCAATGATCCTGAATACGGCCTAGATGGCTCCTGGGGGCTCAAGGACGGCACCGGCGGAGCCAAGTTCAACATAATCTGGCCGCTTCTGGATTCCTCAACCAAGGACGTCGCACCGGTGGCCGTGATCGACACCGGCTTCGACTTTGCGCACGAGGACGCCCAAGGCGGAAATATCGTCAATGCCTGGGATTTCACCGACGGAGATGCGGACAACCGGCCTTTCTCCGAAGAAGAGTGGGGTCTAACCGCCTCACACGGCACCGCAACCGCAGGATTGATCGGGGCGGACACCAACAACGGTATCGGGATTTCCGGTGCCGCTCCCGAAACCAAGGTGATGATGTCCAAGGTGATGAGCGAGGAATGGGAGATCGATACCGCTGCGGTCGTAGCCGCGATAAACGACGTTGTGGCCCGTGGAGCACGAGTAATCTCCATGTCCTTCGGTTCGGACGTGGCCACATCGGTCGAAAGGCAGGCGCTCCGCAGGGCTTATGAAGCCGGGGTTGTCGCGATTGCGTCCATGGGGAACGTCGGTTACGACTTGGTCAATTACCCGGCCTCCTACGAGACTGTGATCGCCGTCGGTGCCATCAACAGCGATATGGAGCCGACGTACTTCACAACCCGGAGCAAGTACATCGACATCTCTGCACCGGGAGAAAACATAGCCGTCATGCGTCAAAACGATAGGTACGACTTGTGGGGCGGCACATCCTTCTCCTGCCCGCTGGTCGCCGCTGCGGCCGCGATCGTCTTGCGTGCCAATCCCGCTCTCAACCCCGACCAGGTGAAGCAAATCCTGATCGACTCGGCCGTGGACGTCGTCGACGGCAACGCATCGCCGGGCTGGGACAAGTACACCGGCCACGGCGCCTTGGATGCGCAGGCAGCCCTGAAGCTGGCCAATGCCACCGCCCAGATCAAGGTCGACGGAACAACGTCGCTAACCGCAGGAGATCAAGTTTCCCTGCAGGTTCAGGCCTTGAACGGCGATCACATTGCGGTTGAGGGCTCGCTCCCGAGCGGGCTGGTATTCGACAACCCGGCGAAGCCAGCCAAGATCACCGGAGTGGTAACCAAAGCCGGGGAAATCAAGTTCACCTTGATCAACGTCGACGCCTCGGGCAAAACCCTGGCCAAGCGCGAGATCACCTTGGACGTCAAGGCCGGCCAGATCGAGACGCTCACCGTCAGCGCCAAGGCGGCAATTTGGAACGGCGGCGACGCGGAAATCCAGATCGCCGGAGCGGACAAGTACGGCAACGCGATCCCAGACGTGAAAGAGGCAACAACCATCGATAAGGCGTGCCTGTCCTTTACCGCTTCCGCGGCCAAGACCAAGCAAGACTGCGCGGTAACCGCCGAATACAAGGGAGCGTACGGAACGAAGAAGGCCAGCACGACCGTCGAAGTGTTTGACAAGGCCTCTTTCGCCCTGAAGTTGGAGGGAACGGCCCAGGCCGGGGCCACAGTCACTGCGGTGGCCCCGGCTGGCTGGCCCGTTTCTGTCAGCTGGTACCGCAACAACGCCGCGTATTCCACGGGGCTTGCGCTCGTGCTCCCCGCCGATGCCGAAGGCGACTACTTCCATGCAGCTGCCGCCTTCGCCTACAAGGGCCTGAGCCTGAGCTTGGAGACCACCTCCTTCTACCCGAACGGGGCTCCTGTCAAGGTAACGGCCAAGGCTGCTGCCACGCTGAAGGTGAAGGTGGCTAAGAAGACGGTCACCGCCACAGTCACTGCAAACGGCAAGAAAGCCACCGGCAAGGTGGCGTTCAAACTGGGCAAGAAGACGGTCACCGTAAAGCTGGCCAAGGGCAAGGCCACGGTGAAACTGTCGAAATTCTCAGCCAAGAAGGGGACGATGAGCGTCACCTACAAAGGAAGTTCGACCGTCGCAGCAAAGAAGAAGAACGTAACCATAAAGTGAGGGAATGGGCCGCCCCCGCCAGTAATGGCGGGGGCGGATCCCTTTAACGAATCACGCTCGTTGTCGGGAAATTGCTGTCGGTTCGCCCCAATAACGACAATTTCCCGACAACGAACGCTCGGATCAAAGTGTGACCTGCCCCTTTGGGGTTGCGAGCGTCACCTCTAGGTGTGCGCGGCCTTGGATGACCTCCAGGTTTGTGCCTAAGAAATCGAAGACCATCCGCAAGCCCTCTGCTTCTGGGTGGTATGCGCGCATCTCAACCAGACGGATCCCGCTTTCCAGGCCCTCACTCGGGTGGGGCGATGAACCCCAGTCGATCAAGAACGGCTGTAAGCCGTCAAACGGCAGCGGCTCACGCACGGCGAAGCGCCACTGAAGTTCCCTCCCAACTGGGGTTGTTCGGCCTGCGTCTACGGGGTGGGCGAAGTCTATGTCTCGTTCTCGGCCTGCTGTCGCCGTCGCGTCTAAATCGGCAACCCGCCACGCCCAGGTAAGTACCCTCGGTTCAAACTCCGGCCCGAGTTCCCCGACGCGGAACATAGTCTTCTCAGGGGCGACCGACTGCTCCGGATCCGGGCCGAGGATTTCGAAGTATGCCCCGTTCTCAAGCCCTGCCAGGTAGTTCAACGTTCCCCTCCCTGGGTGAGCGCCGCCGAAAACCGGCCGCACTCCCGTCACCTCGTGGAACTCTTCCGCGAAATACTCGGGGTGAGGGTGGGCGTAGACGATGTGGTCAAGCATGGGGCCATTCTCGCAGGTTGGTGAACGCAAAACCGCTGCAGCCGGTAGCCGGCCGTAGTGCAGGAGTCGTTGTGAGTTGCCGAGTGAGGCGTTTGTTGCCGGTGAGAAGGCTGAACAGGACGTAGGGCACGTAAAGGGAGTGCGGAGTGGTGAGCGTTTAGAACGCAAGGCGAAGTGGTCGTCTGCGAGCACTGCGGATCGGGTTATGTGTGGCCGCTTATGGCGCGTTTCGCTCAAGTCTCCTCGTTCATTGTCGAGAAATTGCTGTTAGTTCCGGCTAAGAACGACAATTTCCCGACAACGAACGCTCAGTGCGAGGTTACCGCTCAGCTAGCGGCTGGTACTCGCGCACTCCTTCTACCACGTTGCGGTAGGCGGGGCGGATGATCCGCTGGCCGG
>JAISTE010000104.1 GCA_031272825.1 Propionibacteriaceae bacterium
ACTCGGCCGCAGCGGCGTCAAGCGTGATGGGTTTTTCCAGCAGCACCGGCTTACCTGCTCTCAGGGCGAGTTCAGCGAGTTCGGCGTGGGTGTTATTGGTGGTCGCGATGTACACCACGTCCACATCTGGCCGTGCCAAGACGGCCTCGTAGGTTCCAAAGAAGGGGATTTCCCAGCGCTGAGCAAAAGCTTGGGCGCGATCGGAAGAGCGTGACCCGACGGCCACCAGACGTTGGTTGGTTGCCAGCTGCAGGCATTCGGCCACCATCGAGGCAATCCAGCCAGGCCCGAGAAAACCCCACCTCAGCGCCGGAGCGTCAAGCGGGTCAAGGATGTTCGTCATGCAGCAAGAATATGTTGCAAACTGCAACAAATCAGCGAAAATGAGAGATACGTGCGGGAGTATCGCCGCATTTACAGCACCTGCTCCGTCCGTGCGATACCGCGCCCATCTGGGGACGATCCCCAGACCCCAGAAAGATCATCGCACCGATTACAGCACCTGCTCCGTCCGTGCGATGATCTCGTCCTGCAGGGCTTTGTCTAAGTTGTTGAAGTAGTCGGAATATCCCGCTACCCGCACTATTAGGTCTGTGTATTGGTCGGGGTGGGCTTGGGCGTCCAGCAGCGTGGCCCGGTCTACCACGTTGAACTGGAGATGGTGGCCGTCTAGAGCGAAATAGGTGCGGATTAGCGACGCCACTGCTGAGATACCCCGATCGCCTGCGAATACCTGCGGGGTGAACTTTAGGTTCAGCAGGGCTCCGCCAGTCTTCAGTTGGTCCAGCTTGGCCGCCGATTTAATGACGGCCGTGGGCCCATTTCTATCGGCCCCCTTTTCGGGGGCGATGCCATCAGGCAGCGGGATGCCCTTGCGGCGGCCATTCGGCGAGGCCTCCATCACCTGCCCGAAGTACACGTGGCAGGTGGTGGGCAAGAACTCGACGATCGTCTTCGAACCCTTCGGAGTAGGACGCCCGGCGATGGCAGACTGCAGCGAATCGGCTACCGAGCGCATGATCGAATCAGCGAAGTCGTCGTCGTTGCCGTACTTAGGGGTGTGGTTGAACACCAGATCGAATACCTCGTCGCGGCCGACGAAATCATCGGCCAGAGCATCCAGCAGCTCCCCAATCTCAAGCGAGCCGCCGAACACCTGCCGTGCGAAGACCGCCAAAGAATCCGTCACCGTCGCAATGCCGACGCACTGGATATAGGAGGTGTTGTACCTTGCCCCGCCGCAGTTGTAGTCAAGGGCCTTGGCGATGCAATCGTCGGTGATCACGGAAAGCAGCGGAACCGGCAGGGTGTCCATGAATAGCCGCTCGATGAGATTATTTCCGGCAACCTTCACATCGGCCACATAGCGCAGCATCTTCTCGAAGGCCGCGTACAGCTCGGCGTAGGAGCCGAACTCGCGCGGATCACCGAAGTCGGGGGCGACGACCCTGCCCGTGTAATGGTCGTAGCCGCGGTTCAACACCAACTCCAGCACCTTCGGCACGTTGAAATAGCCGGTGAGCACATAGGCTTCCTTCCCCGCGACCCCGGTTTCCACACAGCCGGAGGCGATCCCGGACTCGCGGGCGTCGTCGAGGCTCTTGCCCATGTTCATAAGCTCAGCGATGATCGCCTCGGAGTTGTAGAACGCGGGCTGACCCCAGCCCTTTCGGGAGATTTCCAGGGCCCTGCGCAGGAAGTGTTCGGGGGATTTGCGGGAAATCTGTACGTTGGACGAGGGCTGCAGCAGGCGCATCTCGTCCATGACCTCCAAGATCAGGTAGGACAGGTCGGATACTCCAGTGGTTCCGTCGGGCCGCAGCGAGCCGGTGTTGATATTGCAAAAGTCGGTGTAGGTGGCCGATTCCTTCAACGTGATGCCCACCTTCGGCGGTGCGGGCTGGTTGTTGAATTTCACCCACAGGCATTCCAAGATTTCGCGGGCGTCATCCCTCGTCAAGGTGCCATCGGCCAGCCCAGAGACGTAGAACGGTTCCAGGTGCTGATCGAGCTTGCCGGGGGAGTAGGCATCCCAGTTGTTCATCTCCGAGGTGACGCCGATGTGCGTGAACCAGTACATCTGCACGGCCTCGCGGAAATTGCGCGGGGCATGGGCGGGTACCTGTTCGCAAACGGCTGCGAGATCGTCCATCCCGCGCGAGCGCGCCAGGGCGGCGTAGCGCTCGCCCAACACGCACATGCCCTCGCACACCAGCCTCATACCCTGCAGCTCGGCGATCTTGGCCGCGGCATCCATATCGCCCAAATACGAGATGGACGCCAAACGGGCGTCTATGTCTTCGATCAGCTCGGCGTACCCCCGCCGGTAGATTTTCCCGTCGGCGACGGTGTGCCCGGGGCCGCGCTGGGCCATGAACTCGGTGAAGAGCCCGGCCTCAAAAAGCAGGTGCCAGGATTCGGGGAGGGCGTCCATCATCTTGGACATCGAAGCGCGCTCAGCCCAGTAGGGGATGATGGTTTGGGCTTGGATGCGCTTGTCGTCCTCGGTTACCGAAAACGAAACCCGTTCCCGGGCGGCCATGTTCTCGAAGTCTTCGACGGTGTGGCAGCACAGCTCGGGGAATGTGGGTGCAGATTGGGGTGCGACGCCCTTTTCGCCGACGATCAGCTCGTCGTCGCCCAGGTACAAGGTTCTGCGGCTCATGAGCTCGTAGAAGAACTTTCCGCGCAGCACAGGGGCCGGTACTTTGCCCTCCCATTGCTTATAGACCTCGGTTTCGATGAGGGCTCGTTCTAGGGTGATAGAGGGACGGGCTGTTTCCGATTGCGCTCTGAGCCGCTGTGTGCGCGGTGTGGAGCCGCGCAAGTGCTCGGTTTTGACCGGTGCTTCCAACAACAGGCTCATGGCGACCTCCTCGCAGGTTGCGGCGAAGTCTACCCGAGGGATGTTTCGGCGGCTTGCGTTGGTTATGGTGCGGGAGGAGATTGGGAGGAGATCCTGCGACTACGCGCAGGATGACGAGGGTGGGGATGTGCAGGATGACGAGGGTGGGGATGTGCAAGATGACGAGCGGGGAACGATACAAAAGAGCCGCCCCAGGTTTCCCGGGGCGGCTCTTCAAGCGTCTATTCAACGGGCTTGCCGTTGTGAAGCCTGCGGCGCGTGCGCTCCTTGCGGGGCTTGTGCTCGGCCTTGACCTCGGCGGGGCGATCCTCGTTTTGCCTTCTCGGGCGGCGATCCCGGTCGCGGTCGCGGCCACGTTCGACTCCTTTGGAAGGCTTTCGATCGTCGCGATGTCCGCGGCCGCGCCCGGAGCGCTCTTCGCGCCGATCCTTGCCGCCCAGCGGGCGATCCGGATCAGGCTCGGTGAGCCAGCCGGGGGCGTCCTCGGGAATATCGAGGTCGGCCAAGAACTCCGGGGAGGTCGAGTAGATCTCTGCGGGTTCCTCGAAGCCGAGCTTGAGTACCCGGTTGATGACCTTCCAGCGGGTGAGGTCGCGCCAATCGACGAGCGTCACGGCAATGCCGGAGGCACCGGCCCGGCCCGTGCGGCCGATGCGGTGCACGTAGGTGAGTTCGTCGTCGGGGCATTCGTAGTTGACCACGTGAGTGACGTCGTCGATGTCCAGGCCGCGGGCCGCGACGTCCGTGGCCACCAAGATGTCGATCTTGCCTTCGCGGAATTTTTCCAGTGCGCGCTCGCGGGAGACCTGCGAGATGTCGCCGTGGATGGCCTTGGCGGCAAAACCGCGGGCCTTCAGCTCGTCCAGCAGCCGCTCGGCGGCGCGCTTGGTGTTCGTGAAGATGATCACGCGGCCGCGGTCGCGCGCCTGCAGCAGTTTGCCGACGAGGGCGGGCTTATCCAGGTCGTGGGCGCGGTAGACGAACTGCTTGGTATCGGGAACCGTAAGTTTGGCGTCCCCGGTTTCGGCGCGAACGTTGATCGGTTGGTCGAGCTGCGAGCGGGCCAGGGAAACGATGGCCGAGGGCATGGTCGCCGAGAACAGCAGGGTCTGGCGGGACTTCGGGGTCTTGGAGACGATCTTCTCCACATCGGGCAAAAACCCCATGTCGAGCATTTCGTCGGCCTCGTCCAGTACCAGCACCGATACCTCGGAAAGATCGAGGGAGCCGCGGTCGACCAGGTCGATGATGCGTCCCGGTGTGCCGACGACGACGTCAACGCCCTTCTCCAGAGCATTGAGCTGCGGCTCGTACCCAACTCCGCCGTAGACGGTCAGTACCCGGGTGGGCTTGAAGGTGGAGGCGACGGTGAGGTCGTCGGAAACCTGCGAGGCCAGCTCGCGGGTGGGCAGGAGCACCAGGGCCTGCGGTTTCTTGGATGGCGAGGGGAGCTTGATGTTTTGCAAAACGGCGACGCCGAACGCCAGCGTCTTGCCCGTTCCTGTGCGCGCCTGCCCGATCATGTCCTTACCCGATAGCGCGATCGGGATCGCCAGTTCCTGGATCGGGAAGGGTTCGGTGATTCCCACCCCTCTGAGGGCCTTTACTATGGCCGGTTCGACGCCCAGTGTCGCAAATGTCTTCTTCTTTTCGGGCGTGCTTGTCTGATCTATCATTCTTCTCATTTCGTTGGCGTGCGCCAACCCACAACCTTACCGGCAACTACCGGCAGCGAAACAATCTAGGGCTAAAGGGTGCCGAACCCGACCTGCCGGGCGTGTTCGGTGTCGAAATCGAGATAGCCGACCGCCTTGGCGTTGATTAGAACAGTGCGCCCCTTCGTGTCGATCAGCTTGAAAACTCCGTCGGCTTCGAGCGCGGAGGCCAAGGACTTCTCCACTTCGGCCTGGGTCAGCTCGGTGTTCACCACGACCTCGCGGGGAACGTTTTGGACATATACCTTTACTTCCATCTAACTTTCTTCTTCCATCTTCGCGAAGGTCGCGATCTCTTCATCGGTTGCCCGGCGTACGTAGATCTTCGTCCAAGCGCCGACGTACACCGCCTGGCCCTCGGAAAGCTCCACTTTGCCCGCAATGGGGAGCGCGGGCAGAGGGCCGGTGACATTGCCCACGAACGTGCCGTTGGCGGAGCCGAGGTCTTCGACCCACCAGCGGGTGCCGTCGGTGCTGAGCTCGGCATGTTTGCGGGAGACGCCGGTGTCGAGCGAGCACTCGATCTCCGGGTTGATTCCGCGCGAGGGCGACGAGCGCCCAATCAGGAACGTCTTCCCTTGCAAGGGGATGATGTCGGGAAGCCCGGGGGAGGGCATCTTCTCTTCGGAGCCTTGGGTGGCGTACCAGTCGGGATCCATCCAAACTTCCGCGACCCAGGCCAGAGGTTCACTCATGGTCTCTCCTTTCTGTGCCCATAGATTACCCGCCCAACTTGGATGTGCCCGCATCCAGCTGCGTGTCGGCGGCGGGCTCGGTGCGTCCGGTATCGGCGTCGAGATTCAGCAACGACGTGGCCTCCTCGCGCGGCGCCTGAGGCAGCGTGAGCGGGGTGAGCGGCTCGGCCTGGCTCTCGGACGCCTGCCACTTGGCGATGACCCTGGCCGACGCCCGCGCCGAGCCTGCCTGCAAAAGCTCAAGGCGCGCTGCTAGCTGCTCCTTGCCCAGCGATCGGGGCGGAAGCCGGACGCCCAGGTGGTACTCCCTTTCCTCGTCCGACCAGTCAGCCGAAGGCAGCAGCGCGAACTGGCCGTCGAAGGAGGGGTGGAACTCTTCCAGATCGGGGGCGACGCGGCGCAGGTACAGCAGTTGGGCGTCCTTGGGAAGCCACAGGCGCAGCTGCACCTGGCGGTCGACGGCGTCGGTTTGCTGGTGCAGCAGCAGATCGAGCAAGGGGCCGAGCTGGTCTTGCGGCGGCATGACGACGACCTTGCCGCCCAGCGAGCCTGCGATTTGTTCGAGCTCGGGGTGGGGTTGCTCGTCCAAGACCAAGACGTCGCAGCTGAACTGGCCCTTACACGAGTCGATGGCGGCGGTGAGCTGGGAGGGCAGCTCGTTGCGGTTGCCGCCGTCGGTGATGATGGTCAGGTGCCGGGGTTCTGGTACGGACGCAGATTGGAACAGCAGCGCGGCAAGCTTGAGCCAGGTGCCGAACGCGGTGCCGCCGTCGGGCACGAGCCTGCGCAGGGCCTCCTTGGCCCGCGCGCGGGTGGCCGAATCGATGAGATCCATACCCGAGCCGGTCGTCACCTCCGGGTAGGCGAGGTAGGCACGGTGGGTACCGGCGATGAGGGCGAAGGGGGTGCCGTCGGCCAGCCGCTGCAAGATGGCAAGCGCGGTAGCCCGGGCGGTGTTGAGCTTCTTCCCCATGGATCCGGAGGTATCGACGGCGATGATCTCGCCCGCTGCACCCCTCGCCACCCCCTGGGAACGACGGGCGAACGAAACAATCGCATTCACATCGGTCGCGCCGACGGGCAGGAATTCGTTTTGGTAGACCTTGGCCTCGTACTCAGCCATTGGATTTTCCTTTCAAGAACTGGCGCTCCCAGCGTTTGGCGGTCTGATAGGCCGAGGACGACGGGGATATGGATTCGAGGGCAGCAGCCGACCCGTCCTTGTCGCCCAGGGCGAGCCGAACCCTGGCCAGGCCGAATGCGGACTGTGTGCCGTAGGCGGCGTCGGTGGCCAGGCAGATTTGGTAGAGCGATTCCGACAAGGCAAGCTGCCCGGATAGCTCGCAGGTGAGAGCAAGGGCGAGCTTGGGGGCGAGCTCGCCGGGGAGCACGCCGTAGACGGTGTTGAACGACTGCCTGGCCGCGCGGTACTGGCCCGATTGCAGCATCGCGATGCCTTTGAGCCACATCAACTGCCACTGCCAGGGGTCAGAGGGCAGCGACTGGTCGACCCGCTCGGCGGCCTTGGCCCAATCGAAGCGGCGCAGCCAGGCCAGGGCGTCGTCGTAGTCGGGGCTGGGGGAAACCAGCGGCAGGGGCAGCTGCTCCCAGTCGGCCCCGGCACCCGAGCCGATCGGGGCAGTGAACAGGTGCGAGGAGCGGGTCTCCTTCGCCGGATCGGGGCTGGCGGCCAGCTCGCGCAGCACCAAGGAGAGCTGCACCTCCAGCTCGGCGACCGATTGGAAACGATCCCTGGGATCGGCGGCGAGCGTGCGCTCCAGCAGGCGAATCAAGGAGTCATGCCCCGCGAGCTCGGCGGGCGGCTGGGCTGGGTCGAAGCCCGAGGTTCCGGCGATGAGGGCGAGCAGCGTGCGCCCGACCGAGTAGACGTCGGAGGCGACGGATGGCCCATCGCTCGCCAGCTCGGGGGCCGCATAGCCGACGGTCCCGTAGATCGCCCGGTCGGTATCACCCAGCTCACGCACCGAGCCGAGGTCGATCAACATGACCTTGTTGGGCGTCGCCACGATGTTTCCGGGCTTGAAATCCAGGTAAAGCAACCCCAGCGAGTGCAGGTAGTCGAGCCCGGGCAGCACCGCCAACACCAGGGCGACGGCCTGGGCCGCGGTGAACGTACCGGATTTGAGCAGCTGGGCGAGCGAGCGTCCGGGCACAAACTCGGTAACCAGGTACTCGTCCGAACCGTACTCGACGACGTTATAGATCTCGACGATCAGCGGGTGAGAGCCGAGCCGGGCCAGCATCCGGCGCTCGCGTGCGGCCAGCTCGCGCTGCTCGGGATCGTCGGGGTGAAGCATCCCTTTTAGAACGACGTCACGGCCCACCCGCTCGTCGCGGGCCAGGTATACCCAGCCCTGGCCGCCAAAGGCGATCGGCCCAAGCACACGATACTGCCCGGCAACCAGGGTTCCGGGTTCGATGGCGCGAGCCGAAACCTGCTTGTCGGCGGGGGGAGTGGGGTCGGAGAGCAGGAGCTCCTCGGGCTGAACCGGGGCAATCGGCAGCAGAGAGCGGCTCAGGCGCGTGATAACCGTGTCCTGCAAGGCCTCCGAAGGCCTGGGCCGCTGGTAATCCTGGGCGAGCGCCGAGCCGAACGGCAGGGTACCGATGAGGGTGGAAAGGCCGGTACCGGATTCGCTTGAGGTCGCGGCGGGTTCCAGTCCGGATTTGCGGCCGCAGACGTTGCAATAGCCGTCGACAATCCAACCTTCGCAGCCCGCGTGCGAGCAGGGTTCACGCTCGGAGGCATCGTCTTTGTCGGATTCGGCGCCTCGGATCTCAAGGCCGCATACCGGGCAGACCGAACCGGTGTACGCGTGGCCGCACTCGGCGGGCTGAGGTGATGATGGGAGTTGATCCAAGGCCTTCACGCCGCAGACCTCGCAGTAGCCGTCGACGATCCGGCCGCCGCACCCGGGTTCCTGGCAGCGGCCCCCGGTGCCGGGCTGTGCGGGTTGCTCGAAGAAGACGGAGGTGTTTTGGCTGGTAGCGCCGACCACGATGAGGTCGCGCTCAGCCTTGGCCATGTCGTACTCGAGGGCGGAGAGCTCGCCGCCGACATCGGCCCCGCGCACGGCCTTTTCCTCCAGCGCGTCCAAGCGAGAGGCCAGCGCCGAAACCTGCCGCGACGGGATTCCTAGCAAGGTGGGCTGGGCGGCCACCTGCTCGCGCGCCCGCTCGACGGCCGCACGCAAGGCCGCCAGGCGCCTTCTAGTTGTCCCGTCCTCGGCGGCTAACCCCAAGCGCGAGACCATCTGGGAGTGCAGCATCATCACCAGGCGCCCGGCCTCGGCCAGGGTAAAGCTCTGGCCCTGCATCCCCTCGACCCGGCCCCAAACCTCGCGGCCGAACTGGGCGAGTTCACGCGCTCCTGCCCGGCCCGAATCCCACGTGGTTTTGAGGGCGTCCAACCGCTCTTTCACCGCTTGCCACAGGCTCATCGCAAGCTTTAAGTCGTCGATGAACTCGGGCGTCCTGCCGGTTGCGTAGACGGCGGCATCGAGTTCGTCGAGATCATCCTTGGCGACGCTCACCCACTCGGAGAGGGCGGTCAAGAACTCCAGCGCCTCCTGCGAGTTGGGTGCCACCTGGTAGGAACCCGGTGCCTGCGGGAAACTTCTCATGGCTCCTCCGTTCTGAACTTCTCTTGCAGGAATGCCCCGTTGACGTACAGTGCCTGGGCGTCGCGGGCGCTGACCGCATCCAGCAGGTTGCGGGTGGTGGCGTCCAACAGATCCAGCTGCTCCACCAACAGCATCAGCGAGGTTTTCATTCCCGCCACCGGGCGGGTATCGGCCCACTGCCGGGGCAGCCGCAGATACGAACGCAGCGCCTCGGGCAGGTAGTCGGTGGCCGTCGCCATCGCCGCATAGGCGTCGTAGCTTCCCAGCCCCAGGTTTTCCAAACGCGGAAGGATCAGCCGCAGCGTGCCGGTGATCTTGCGCACCCTCGCCTTCACCGGGGTGGGGACGTCGGGGCGTTTCATCGTCTCTTCGATCTTGTCCAGCTGCCCTTGCAATTGCTCGGCAGTGGGGGCAGGTGTCACGACAGGCTCAACCGGCTCAGGCTCCTCGGTGCCCGTTCCCAACCAGTCGAACAGCCCCATTAGTCGATGGTCAGCTCAGGGAGATCCTTGCGCTGATCCTGGGCGCGCACGCGATCCAGATAGCTGCGGGACTTCATGACCTCGCCTTCGAGCACCTGCACGGTCTGGCTCATCGAATCGAGGGCCTTGGCCTTGAACTCGTCGATGGAATCCATCGTGGCATAGATGTTCTCGAACGCCTTTTGCAGCTGCTGCATCCCGATCGTCGAGGACGCGGCTTGCTCTTGGATGGACGCCGAGTTGGTGCGCAGCGCCTGCGAGGTGGACTCGATGATCTGGCTGGTGGTGGTGTTCAGGGCCGTCACCTGGTCGAGCACCAGCTTTTGATTGCCGACGGCCTGGGCCACGATCACCGCGGTGCGCAAGGCCGAGACGGTGGTGGTGGAGGCCCGATCCACGCCCTTGATGAGCTCGACATTGTTCTTGATGATGACGTCGAGCGAAAGATAGGACTGGATGGATACGGCCAGCTGGGTGAGCAGATCCTGGTGCTTTTGCCGCACGTAGAACAGCACGTCCTGGGAGACGGCCTTGGCCTTCTCCGGGTCGGTTTGCTCCAGCTTCTTCACCTCAAGCTCAAGCTTGGAATCGAGCTGCTCGGCGATGTAGACGTACTGGTTGAGCCGGGCCATGATGTCCCACAGGTTCTTCTTCTCCAGGTTCAGGGAGGTGTTGTCCTTCTTCAGCTCGTCTTGGCCGGAGCGCAGCGAATGCAAGATGGCGTTGAGGTGGGACTGCGAGGATTGGTAGCGGCGGAAGTAATCCACTGACTTGCCGGTGGAGAACAAGCCGAGGAACTTCTTCTCCTTGCCGCGCGCCCCCGCCGGGTCGAGCGTTTCGACTTCTCTTCTAAGGGCGAGCAACGAGTTGGCGATGTCGGAGCCCTCGGCCACGGCACCGTCCTTGATGGCCTTGACCGGGGTTTCCAGCAGACGGTTGGAGGTTTCGGCGGCCTTGCGGATGTCGATGTCGCCCATCGAACGCGCGGCGTCGGCCTGTTTGGAAAGCTCTGGCGAGCCGGTCTCGGCTGTGGTCACCAAGTGGATGAACTCGTCGACTTTCTTGTCCAGCTCCGGCACCTTCTCCACGTCGATCTTGGGCGCCATCTTCGGGGCCTGGGTGAGCGCCACCTCCTTGGTGGGGGCGGGCGGCTCCAAATTCAAGACGTCCTCGGGCGGGGTCAGGGCATCGGATTCTTCGTTCGCAGCGGTCATGTCGGGCCTTTCGTAGTTGGTTCAACACTCTACTTCGTACCCGGTCGAACGTGTAGGCAAAACTCCCGGGATTATCCCTGATTCCAGCCTGATAAGCGGGTTCGGGGTTGCTCTGGGGCGTGAGTTTTCTCGGGTGTCGGCGATTGTCGCCTTCGGTTGACCGAATCCGAAATTGTTAGAAGCAGGTGATTGGATAGGGACGTGGATTTGAGTAGTTGGAACTGCCCGGTGTTGGCCGTCGGCGGGCCGGGCACGGGTAAGACTCGCCTCGTGCAAGATGCGGCGCTCGCGGCGCTGGAAAGCGGCGAGTGCCTGGTGCTTGCGCGCACCCGCAAGGAGGCCTCCAGGATGCGCAACCGAATCGTGCGCGCGCTTCCTTCGAGCGTTTGGACTCCCAGAGTGACGACGGCCAACGCGTTCGCCTGGTCGATCTTCTCTCGCTTCAACCCCGGCATCCGGCTGCTCGACGCTCCGGAGCAGGAATACCAATTGCGCGAGCTGCTCTCTGGCTCGAAGGAGTTGTGGCCGCAGTTTCTGGCGCCCGCACTGGGGACGCGCACATTCGCCTCCCGAGTTCGCGGGGCGCTGCAGCGAGTGCGGCAGCTGGGCCTCGACCCAGTGGACGTGCGGCGCTTCGGCGCCGAGGCGGGCAAGCCCGAGTGGGAGGCACTGGGAGCGTTCTTCGAGGTGTACCTGGACGTCCTGGAGGGCGAACAGGCAGTTGACTACGCCGAATGCACACACCGGGCCCGCCTGGCGCTTGCCGAACCCGAGAAGGCGGCCCAGCTCTTAGGCAAATACCAGGCGATAGTGGTCGACGATTTCACCGATCTGGATCCTTCCCAGATCGGGCTCTTGTCCGATGCGCTGCCGGCGTCCCGGCGTTTGTTGGCAACTGGAGATCCAAACACCAACGTCTACGGGTTCCGCGGCGCACACCCCAGGGCGGCCGAGCGATTCGCCGAGTTCTTCGGCGGTACCGTCATAGAGCTCAAATCCGGGTACAGGCAAGGGCCGGTGCTGGCAAAGGCACTGGCCGGGGTGCGCTCCCGTCTTCCGCTTCCTTTGATCGACGGCCAGGCGCGGGTTCTCGATCCTGTTCCGGCTTGTGGCGGGCTAGCCGATGCCGCCCAGGTGCGCCTGACCGCCACACCCGCCGAGGAGGCGCGTTTCGTGGCTCAGCAGGTAGCGGCCCAGCACGCCAAGGGCCGCGCCTATAAGGACATGGCCGTGCTGCTGCGCTCGCCGGGCAGGCAACTTGGCGAGTACGAGCGGGCGCTGGCCGCCGAGGGCATCGAGGTCAGCAAGTTCTCAGCGGACATCGCACTCGCCCAGGCTCCCGCAGTCCAGCCGCTGCTGCTGGCGCTGCGGGCCGTGCTTTCGCCTGCAGGCAAGGCAAAGGCGCTGCTGGTCTCACCGATCGGGGGTCTGGATCCGCTGGATCTGCGGGTGCTGCAAAGGGAGGCCCGCTCCCTGGGAATGGCGCTTGGGCCGCAGTTGTTCGATCAGCTGCTGGCCGAACCAGGTGTGCTGCGCGGCGTTGACCGACCGCAGGCCAAGGCAGCGGTCGAGTTGTCCGAGCATCTGCAGGCTGCGCGCGGCAAGCTGGAATCCGGGGCCACCCCCGCGGAGATCGCCTGGGAGTTTTGGAACGGTACCGCGTGGAGCAAGCGGCTGATCGAGGCGGCGAAGGGCAACGACGAAAATGCCCGGCTCGCCGATAGGGATCTGGACGCCCTGGTGGAGTTCTTCGCTTTCGCCGCCGAGGTCAACACGGTCGGTGAGGCCGGGGTGAAGCAACTGCTCGGTGAGGTTCAGGCCCAACAATTACCCGCCGACACGGCCCGTGAGGATCGCGTCGTCAACCCCGGGGTAACCCTGTGCTCGGTGTTCCAAGCTAAGGGATCGCAGTGGGATTTCGTCGCCATCCCTGGGGTGCAGGAAGGCTCATGGCCGCGGCTGCGCGGCGGGGCCGGAATGCTGGATCCCGAATGGCTGACACTTGACGGCGTCGTCCAGCCGGACATGCGCCGGCAGATTCTTGCCACCGACCGCAAATTGTTTTACCTGGCCTGCGGCACGGCGAAAGAAGAGCTGCTTGTCACCGCAGCGAAGGAGGCCGAGGGGCAGCCCTCTCGCTTCCTAACCGAACTCGGGGTTCCGGTCTTAGACGCGCAGGACTTAGACGTACCGCGATCGCTTGCCCAGCTCACCTCGTCCTTACGCAAGAAGTCCGCACTTGGGAACACCTGGGCCGAGCGCGAGGGCGCGGCGGCGAACCTGCGTTGGCTGTCCAAGCAGCAAATCGACGGTGAACCAGCCGCCCCCAAGGCCGATCCTTACCAGTGGTGGTTGTACCGAACGAATACCGATCAGCTTGAGGATTCTCAGCGCACGGTGTTCAGGATTAGCCCTAGCCAGGTGAGCACGCTGCTGTCCTGCCCGAGGCGTTACTTTCTGGCAATCGAGGCGCGGGCCGAGCAGCCCTCCGCCAGCGCACAGGTCGGAACCGCGGTTCACAAGGTGGTCGAAGAGCTGCAGCGTGGAAGCCTGGACGTCGAGTCGGCGAGGGTACGCCTGGAAGAGATATTCGCCGGACTCGTCTTCGGTTCCGAGCTAGAGGCGGTGAGCGAGCTTGAGCGTGCGGTGCGCATGGTGCAGGCGGCCGACCGCTGGCTGCGTCAGCGCAGGGATGAACTCGTGGGGGCCGAGGTTGACTTCGACCTGGACGTAGAGGTCGAAGGTGTGAAGCTGCTCCTGCACGGCAGGATCGACAGGCTGGAACGAGTGGGAGATCAGTTGTTGGCCGTCGATTTCAAGACGGGGCAGGAGATCACCAAGGATCAGGCCGCGGCGCTGGATCAGGTGGGCATCTACCAGTTGGCCATTGAGCGCGGGCTGGAGGGCGTCGCCAAGGCCCGATCCGCTGGCGGGCTGCTCGTATACCTGAAGAAGGAGACGGCAGCCGGGCTGCCTACGGAGCGAGAGCAGCAGTCGCTGGACATCTCGCCGCACCTGATACCGCCCGAACCCGGCGAAGACCAATACGAAAACTGGATAACGCATCATCTGGCTCTCGCGGCCCGGGAACTGATCGCGGGCGATTTTCCGGCCAAACGCAACCCCGGCTGCGGCCACTGCCAGTTCTCAGACAGTTGCCCAATACAAGGAAGGCAGGTGCTCGCATGACGCCCGAAGAACTGAAGACGGCACTCGGCATCCCGTTCAGCGAGCAGCAACTGGCCGCCATCTGTGCACCGCTGGAACCGCAGGTGGTGATCGCCGCGGCAGGCAGCGGAAAGACGACGGTGATGGCCGCCCGGGTAGTGTGGCTGATCGGCACCGGGCAGGTGAGGCCCGGCGAGGTGCTCGGCCTGACGTTTACCCGAAAGGCTACCGCCGAACTGGGCGAGCGGGTGCGCTCTGCCCTGGACAAGGCCGAGCTCTCGGGTGATGACGAACCGCTGGTGCTCACCTACGATGCCTTCGCCAAACAACTCGTCGACGAGCACGGATTCCTGATCGGGGCCGAGGCGGATCAGCGGTTGATGAACACCGGGGTGGGCTACCGGCTGGCCATCGAAACGGTCGTCGGCGCACTGCGTGAGGCCGCCGAGATGAAACCAGGCACGCTGGCGAACCGGCTGCTCGAACTCGATGCGCAGATGCAATCCAACCTGGTCTCTATCGAGGCCGTGCGCAAGTTTTGCGTGAGCGAAAGGGCGGCGTTCGAGGCCGAGAAACCCACCAAGGCGGTAGAGGACGCGATCGCCAAGCTCGACGAGCGGATGCAGCTCCTGAGCCTGGTGGAGGCGTTCAGGAAAGCCAAGGCTGAGCGGGGGCTGCGTTCGTTCTCGGATGTGCTGCAATCGGCGGTGAAGCTCTCCGAGCTAGAGCCGGTGGTGCTGGCCTGCCGCGAACAGTACAAGATCGTGCTGCTCGACGAATACCAGGACACCTCCACCGCGCAGGCGCGGCTGCTGCTGGCGCTGTTCGGCGGCGGACACCCGGTGACGGCGGTGGGCGATCCGCTGCAGGCCATCTACGGCTGGCGCGGGGCGGCCTATTCCAACATCGTCGATTTTTCGAACCAGTTCCGGCGCGCGGACGGAAGCGCTTCGGCCAACCTCCCGCTCAACCAGAACCGCCGCTCGGACACCGCGGTGTTGGAGGCGGCCAACGTCGTCGCCAAGCCCATGCGCGAGCTGGTCGAATCCAAGACAGGCTTGGAGCTCTCCTTGCAAGCCCCGGAAGGGACGGCTTCAGGGCAGATCACCACCGAGTTCTTTGAAACCGATCTCGAAGAACTTGATTGGCTCAGCTGGCAGATCGCCTGGCTGAAAGAGGCGGGCAAGGTGAGCGCCTGGAAGGACATCGCGGTGCTTACCCGCACGAACAAGGAGGCCGCCCAGGTGTACGCGGCTCTGGGAAGCCAGGAGATCCCAGCGGAATTGGTCGGGCTCAGCGGGCTGCTGGAGCTGCCAGCCGTGGCTGACGTGGTGGCCGTCCTGCGCTTGCTCGACGATCCGAGCGATAATCCCTCCTGCGTGCGGCTGCTCACCTCGCCGAGGTGGGCGATTGGCCGCCAAGACTTGAAGCGGCTGGGAGCAAGGGCACGCTTCCTGAAAGGAGAGGTACCAGGCGGCGACAGCCCCCAAGACCTGATCGCCAGGCTGAACGCCCCGGCGGAATCGCTGCTGGAGGCCGTCGGTGATCCAGGCAAGGGCGATCCGAAGCTGGGAGATTATTCGGCGGCGGCCAAGGAACGCTTGAAGGCCTTCGCGGGCGAAATCCGGCAACTCCGGCGCTGGCGGGGAGGGTCACTATCGGACTTGGCCTCGGCGGTGGTGAGGGCCCAGGATGCCCAGAACGAGCTTTCGGCCAGCGGCTTTGACCCGGCCATCTCGGGAATCGCCCAGTTCCTGCAGGCCGTCGCCGATTTCGAAGAGTACGACGCCGACGCGTCCTTGAGCGAGTTCTTGGCATATCTCAAGGCCGCCGAAGAAGGCAGGGAACTCGAAGCTCCCATTGTTTCTGCGGACGATTCGGTGAAGGTACTCTCCATGCACAAGGCCAAGGGTCTGGAGTGGGACGTGGTCTTCATCCCCGGCATGGGGGAGCGGAACTTCCCCAATCCCAAGGTGACAGACGATTGGACGCACAATGCCGCCGAACTGCCCGCCCCGCTGCGCGGCGATGCCGATTCCATCCCGCAGCTGCGCGCCCACGACCGCAAGGGCCTTCTCGCCTTCCACGAGGAGCTGAAACAAGAACAGCTACTGGCCGAAGACAGGCTCGCCTATGTGGCGCTGACAAGGGCAAAGCACCTGCTGTATGCGAGCGGGCACGCCTGGAAGTATGGGGTGAAGAACCCGGTCGCGCCCTCCCCATATCTCGAAGCGGTACAAACGCTCGCCGCGAACCCCGGCACTTTCTACGTGCCCGAGGGCGATAACCCACTGAACCTCGAAGAGGTTTTGGCACCCTGGCCGCAGCTAGGAGATCCTGAACTGCGCGAGCAGATTGCTGCGGCCGCCGAACTGGTGAAACAAGGCCGCGAGATCGACTGGGAGCATCCCGAGCTAGAAGGCGCCAGTGCCGAGGAGCTGGCCGAATGTGCGCTAGACCATTCGTACTGCGAGGGCCTGCTCAAGGTCGCCCAAGATGACGCTGCCGCCAAACCCCAGCTGCCCGGCTACCTGTCGGCGACGGCGGTGCGCAGGGCCACCGACAAGCCCGAGGAATACAAGCAAGGAGCACTCAGGCCGATCCCGCACCTGACGAGCCGAGAGCAATTGATCGGAACGCGGTTCCACGAATGGCTGGAGCGCTACTACAACACCCCGCCTACCCTCGACGGCCTGGAGCCGCCGGTCGGCGGCGAGGTGCTGGAGGGGCGTTTGTCACAGCTCGCCGAGGCGTTCAAGTCCAGCCGCTTCGCCGGACTGGTTCCGGTCGCGGTGGAAGAACCCTTCGACCTCAAGCTCGGCGGTGTGCCGATTCGAGGCCGGATTGACGCAGTGTTCCCCGGGCGGGGCGGATTTGCTTACATGGTCGTCGACTGGAAGACAGGGGACGCTCGCGGTGCCGACCCGCTGCAATTGGCGATCTATCGCCGCGCCTGGGCCGAGCTCAAGGGCGTGGCCGAAGACGACGTCGAGGCGGTTTTCTACGATTTCAAGGGGCCTGAGCCCAAGAGCGTCACACTTCCCAACCTGGACGAGTTCGCGTCCCGGCTAGCGGCCCTGGCGTAGAGTGGTCGCAATGTGGAGCGATAGCGAGCTAGACCTGGCAACTGTGGAACGCGCCGACCCGCTGTGGGTGCGCACGAAGTGGGAATCGGATCAGGCCCTGGTAGTGCAAGTAGCGGACGGCCGCTTTCCGATGCGCGGCCCGGGTCAGCTCGACTGGCGTCCAACGCTGGAGCCCTATGCGCCCCAGCGCCACTACTTCTTGGCGCTAAAGGATGGCCGCCCCTATTTCATGAACCTGATCCGCGGAGGCTCGCACGCGTTCAAGTCGCTGCGCTCCCAGCTCGGAGGTTTCGACGACGTCCAGCTTCCGTTCCTGGCAGCCGCGCTGGCCAACTGGCACCTGGAGAGCCGTTTTTGCCCCAACTGCGGCAACAGAACCAGGGTGACGCTGGCCGGGCACGCGCGCATCTGTGAACACTGCGACCGCGAACACTTCCCGCGCATGGATCCGGCGGTGATCGTCGCCATCACCGATACCGACGGCAGGATTTTGCTCGGCAGGCAGCCGTCTTGGACACCCGGCCGGATGAGCGTGTTCGCCGGTTTCATCGAGGCGGGGGAGAGCGCAGAACAGGCAGTGCACCGCGAACTGCGCGAGGAAGTGGGCGTAGAGGTAGAGGACGTCCACTACTTCGGCTCGCAGCCCTGGCCGTTCCCGCGCTCGCTGATGCTCGGCTTCGCCGCGCGCGCCCGCTCGACCGGCTTCGAGGTGGACGGCGACGAGATCGAGAAGGCCCGCTGGTTCACCCCGGCATCGCTCGATCAAGCCATTGCTGATGGTGAAGTGGAGTTGCCGAGCAAGTTTTCGATTGCCAGCAGGTTGATTGCGGCCTGGAAGGCCGGAGCGCTGGGTTAGTGGGTGCGCCGTTAGCACGTCTCGTACACGAGAAGGGACTTGAACCCTCACGCCTTGCGGCACAGGAACCTAAATCCTGCGTGTCTACCAATTCCACCACTCGTGCAAGCTCGGCAAGTCTATCTCATCAAGTCGGATTGCTCGAAGCGCGCTCCAGCGGGTGCAGCGCCGGGTCGTCGATTGCGAAGGTCATGACCCGGCCCACGGGAGTGAACCTGGTCTCGAAGCGAACCGTCACCCGCCCCAACCCCGAGCCCCAGACCCAGCCTTGGCCATACTCGTCGTGGACGACGTCCGAGCCGGGCTGCCAAGAAAAGGGGCGGCGGACATAGGGCGTGGTTTCCTCCTCGACCACCGCCTTGCGCTCGATCTCGAACAGCGGCTCTTGGGCGGTATCGGTGAACCCAGAGACCCCGACGCCGAGCAACCGGATTCCGCCCGACACGTCCAAGCCGGTCAGCAGATCCCGGGCCTCGGAGGCCACGCGCTCGGCCGAGCCGGTCGCGCCCTCCAAGGTGCGCGACCGGGAGGTGTGCGAAAGATCGGGCCAGCGCACCTTCAGCGTGATGGTCTTGGCGAACAGGCCCTTGCGCAACATGCGCTTGACGACTAGCTCGGAGTCCCGGTCGATGATGGCCTCAAGCTCGGAAACGCTGGAGATGTCGTGCTCGAAGGTGTCCTCCACCGAGATGGACTTTGCCTCGCGCGTCGGATGAACAGCGCGGTCGTCCTCGGCCCTAGCAAGCGCATAAAGCCCCTCGCCGCCGGCCTTGCCGAGCGTGCGCACCAGCTCTGGCAAGGACATCTGGCGGATGTCGGCGACGGTGTGGATTCCGTAGCGGGAGAGCTTGTCCATGGTTGCCGGTCCTACCCCGGGGATGGCACGGGCCGGAAGCTCGGCGATGGTGTCCAGCTCGGTTCCTGGGCTGACCAAGTAAAGGCCGTTGGGCTTGGCCAGCTCCGAGGCGACCTTCGCCATGAACTTGGACGAACCCATCCCCACCGACGATGTCAGCCCGGTTTGATCCAACACCTTTGCCCGAACGCTCTCGCCGAGCTCGATCAAGGCGCCATCGGAAAAGTCGATGCTCTCACCGAGCTCCAAATCGACGAAGGCTTCGTCGAGCGACAGAGGCTCGACGGCCGGGGAGAGCTCACCCAGAATCCCCATCACGATCCGGGAGGCCTCGCGGTAGGCGTCGAAGCGGCCCGATAGAAATGCGGCGTTGGGGCAGCGTCGCCTGGCCTCGTGCATCGGCATCGCCGAGTGCACCCCGTAAACCCTGGCTTCGTAGGAGGCGGTGGAGACGACGCCGCGACCGCTGACCCCGCCCACGATCACCGGCTTGCCGCGCAGCGAGGGCTTGTCGCGTTGCTCGACGGAGGCGAAGAACGCGTCCATGTCGAGGTGGAGGATCGAGGCGGCAGATCGCATCAGGCGCGCGTGTAGTTCACGAAGCAAAACCCGTCATGTGGCTCGCGCCAGGTCTCGCGCCAAGTATCGGGTGAGATTTCGGGAAAGTAGGTATCGCCGGCGGGGGAGCGGTCGACTTGGGTGATGTCGAGATCGGTGAGCAGCGGCCAGGCCTCGCGGTACAGCTGCCCGCCCCCGCCGATGAACGTGGGTTTGGCTGGATCGGCAGCTGCCAGCGCCTCGTCTAGCGACGACACCCAAAGCAAGCGCGTCTCGGCCCCGCATTCAGCCGGTGTGAGGGTTTCGGCAGGCCCTGGCCTGGAGGTGACGACGATAGAGATCCGCCCCTTCAGCGCCCCGCCGATGGATTCGAAGGTCTTGCGGCCCATGATGAGGTTCGATCCCATCGTGACTTGCTTGAAACGGGCGAAGTCCTCGGGGATGTGCCACGGCAGCGCCCCGGCTACCCCGATCACCCCGTTGCGGGCCACGGCGGCGATAGCGGTCAGTTGCATGCGCACAAGCATAATCGCGTGCTGGTCAGCTTTAGAGTTCTAGGCAATTGGGCCTTTCAAAGGGCCGAAAACTCTAACGTTGGCTTTGCCCCGGCTTCCTAAACTGGTTAGCTATGCAGTGCGTCTTTCCCGGGGGCATTGGGAAGAACGCACGGGGAGAGTGAGATATGTTCGCAGCAACGCGGGTGCGCACCCGCAAGGTAACCGGCATGGTGCTGGCGCTCGCGCTGGGCGTCGGGCTGCTGGTGGCACCGGCACCGGCGAAGGCCGTAGCCCTTAGCGATAACGTCACCAAGTACGGAAAGACGATCATTTCGGTGGCCAAGGCCATGGACTTCGGTGACGACGCCAAACACGCGGCCGTCGTCGCGTTCATGACCGTCTACCAAGAGTCGGATTTCCGCAATTACGCGAACGACGGGGTCTACACGGCGGCGCTCGACGGCACCTCGACGACCTGGTACGAGCGCCCGCGCGACTGGTGGCTGGAGCAGGTGAAGTACTCCATGACCCTGCCGCACGACTATGTGGGTTCTGATCACGATTCTGTCGGCTTGTTCCAGCATCGGCCTGCCACCGAGTGGGACGCCTGGCCGTATGCGGCGACCTTGGCCCATTACTACCCCGAGTTGGCGATCAAGCGCCTGATGGATCCGGCCTGGTGCGCGCAGATCTTCTTCACTCACCTCAAGGCGGTGAGCGGTTGGCAGTCGATGGAGTACTGGAAGGCTGCGGCGAGCGTCCAGCACCCTGCCAAGCAATACGAAACCTATTACGAGAAGCACAAGACCAAGGCCGTCGCCGCCGTTGAGGCGCTATGGAACACAGTGGGAACGGCGAAGCTGCTGCCGAACACCTACACCGGCTCTGGCCCGCGCTGGGGTGCGCTGAAGAGCGCGCAGAACGTCTACTCGGGCTCCTACACCCAAAGCCCGGTGGTCGAAACCCTGGCCAAGTCCACCCCGGTGCGCGTCTACTGCTACACGCTGGTGGACGGCGTCTACTGGGATCGCCTTTCCAATACCCAGGAGCGTTGGGTCTTGGATCAAGAGGTGAACATCGGCGGGCATCCCAACCTGTTCGTAGACGAGTGCACGCCGATTATCAAGACCGCGCAGTTCACCCCGAAGATTTCCGGGACGGCCAAAGTCGGCAACACCCTCACCGCAAAGGGCGCGCCCTCGGGCTGGACGATCAAGTACCGCTGGCTGCGCAACGGCAAGTCGATCAAGGGTGCGACCAAGGCCAAGTACACGCCCACCTACGCCGACGCCGGACAACAGCTCTCGGTGAAGGTTACGGCCACCAAGAAGAACATGACCAAGACCGTCATCACCTCGGCCATGAAGTACGTCTCAAAGCTCTCGACGAAGGTGAAGGTCTCCGCGCCGAAGACCATCTCGAAGAACACCAAGGCGGTGTTGAGGATCACGGTCAAGATCACCGGGAACTCCAAGCCCGCGGGCAAGCTGTTGATCTCTTACGGGTCTAAGACCAAGACGTACAAGCTCAAGGCCTCCAAGAAGGGCGTATTCAGCTACAAGCTGCCGAAGCTGGCCAAAGGCAAGCAGACGATCACCGTTCAGTGGGTGGGCGATTCGCACACCAAACGCAAGACCAAGACCTTCAAGATCAAGGTTCGCTAAACAGCGATCGGCGCCTTGATCCCCGGGTGCGGGTCGTAGCCGACGACCTCGATATCGGATAGCTCGAAGGCGTCGATCTGCATAACATCGGGGTTCAGTTTCAGCGTCGGCAGCGAACGCGGCTCGCGGGCGAGCTGCAGGTGCGCTTGGTCGATGTGATTCAAGTACAGGTGCGCGTCGCCGAGGGTGTGCACGAAGTCTCCGACCTCCAGGCCGGTTACCTGCGCGACCATGTGCGTAAGCAGCGCGTAGGAGGCGATGTTGAAAGGTACCCCCAAGAACAGGTCGCCGGAGCGCTGGTAGAGCTGGCAGGAGAGCTTGCCGTCGGCAACATAGAACTGGAAGAGCGCGTGGCACGGCGGGAGCGCCATCTCGTCGATCTGTCCCACGTTCCACGCCGAGACGATGTGCCTGCGCGAATCGGGATTCTCCATGATCGAATCAATGACGCCCTGGATCTGGTCTACGTGCCTGCCGTCGGGGGTGGGCCAAGAGCGCCACTGGTAGCCGTAGATCGGGCCGAGCTCTCCGTCTTCGTCCGCCCATTCGTCCCAGATGGAAATCTTGTTCTCGTGCAGCCAGGCCAGGTTCGTCGATCCGCGCAGGAACCACAACAGCTCGCCGAACACCGAGCGTGTGTGAATCTTCTTCGTTGTCAGCAGCGGAAAACCCTCGGCCAGATTGAAACGCATCTGGTATCCGAATACCGAGAGTGTGCCTGTGCCCGTCCGGTCGGACTTCTCGACGCCGTGGTCGAGCACGTGCTGCAACAGATCCAGATACGCTTTCATGCCGCCATCCTACGCGACTGGTGGAAGTGGGATTTCCTATGGGTACCCAACCTCATCATCCTGCGCTTCCCCCACCCGTCATCCTGCGTTTCCCCCACCCGTCATCCTGCGCTTCCCCCACCCGTCATCCTGCGCGAAGTCGCAGGATCTAACGCAAGCCAAGAACCCAGGTGGGGAGATCCTGCGACTTCGCGCAGGATGACGAAGAAGCTAGGCGCAGGATGACGAAGAAGCTAGGCACAGAATGCCGAAGAAGCTAGGCGCAGAATGACGAGATGACTGCGCCCAGGATGGCAAGTGTGGGTAAGACTGGACGACGAACGCCCGGCTACTCCTCGATTTCAGCTTCCGGCTTCTCATACTTGAAGATGACGCCGCCGAGCGGGGGAACCACCAAGGTCGCCGATGCCGGATAACCGTTCAGTTCCTCGTCGACGGCCTCAATCTTGCCCATGTTGCCGTGCGCGTTGGTGCCGTCGTAGACGCCCGAATCGGAGTTGAACAACTCCCTCCAGGTGCCCGTGTGCGGCAGACCGATGCGGTAGCGAGTCCAGGGCTCGGAGGAGAAGTTGACGACGATCGCCAGCTCTTCGCCATCCGAGGAACGGCGAATGTACGAGTAGGTGTTCCCGCCGGCGTCGTCGGCGTTGATCCAATCGAAGCCCTTCGGATCGGAATCCAGCTCCCACAAGGCCGGATGGGCGCGATAGACCTCGTTGAGGTCGTGTACGAGCCGCTGCATTCCGCCATGCCCCCACAGCTCGGTTACCCACCATTCCAAGGAAACCGCCTCGTTGAACTCGGGCCGCTGAGCAAACTCCTGGCCCATGAACAAAAGCTTCTTGCCCGGGAACGTCCACATGAAGGTGTAGAAGGCTCGCAAGGTGGCGAACTGGCGCCAGGAATCCTGCGGAATCTTGTTGATCATCGAACCCTTGCCGTGCACCACCTCGTCGTGCGAGATCGGCAGAATGAAGTTCTCCGAATAGGCGTAGACCATCGCGAAGGTCATCTCGTGATGGTGGTACTGGCGGTAGATCGGCTCCAGCTCCAGGTAGCGCAGCGAGTCGTTCATCCAGCCCATGTTCCACTTGAAGCCGAACCCTAGGCCGCCTTGGTAGACCGGCTTGGTTACGCCGGGGAAGGACGTCGATTCTTCGGCGATGATCGTCACCCCGGGAACGCGCTCGTACAGGTGGCGGTTGACGTAGCGCAGGAAGTCGATGGCCTCCAGGTTTTCGTTGCCACCGTAGATGTTCGGCACCCACTGGCCGGGCTCGCGCGAATAGTCGAGGTAGAGCATGGAGGCGACAGCATCCACACGCAGGGCGTCGATGTGGAACTCCGAAACCCAGTACAGCGCATTGGAAACAAGGAAGGACTTCACCTCGTTGCGCCCGTAGTTGAAGATGTAGGTTCCCCAGTCCTTGTGCTCGCCCTGACGCGGGTCGGCGTGTTCATACAGCGCCGTGCCGTCGAAGCGGCCCAGCGCCCAATCGTCCTTGGGAAAGTGGCCGGGCACCCAGTCCAGGATGACGCCGATGCCGTTTTGGTGCAGGACGTCGACCAGGTGCCGGAACTCGTCGGGGCGACCGAGCCTGGATTCGGGAGCGTAGTAGTTGGTGACCTGGTAGCCCCAGGACGGTTCGAACGGGTGTTCGGTGACGGGCATGAACTCGACGTGGGTAAAGCCCATCCACTTGACGTACTCAACCAGCTCCTCGGCGAGCTGCAGGTAGGTTTCGCCCTTGCGCCACGAGCCCAGGTGAACCTCGTAGATGCTCATCGGCTCGCTCCACAGGTGGCCCTTGGCGCGCTTGTCCAGCCAGGCGTCGTCGCCCCACACGAACTGGGAGGTGTAGACGATAGAGGAGTTGGCAGGGGCCTGCTCGGCGAAGAAGGCGTAGGGGTCGACCTTTTCGTGCCACTGGTCGTCGGCCCCGAGGATGTTGTACTTGTACAGCGTGCCGGTGCCCAGGCCCTCTACGAATAGCGCCCAGACGCCCGAGCCGGGTACCAGGTGCATCTCGTCGCCGGTCCACCAGTTGAAGTCGCCGTTGACGCGCACACGCTTGGCATTCGGCGCCCACACGGCGAAGCGTACGCCGGTGATGTCCCCGCGTTCGTCGTCGTGGATGGTGACTTCATGAGCGCCTAGGCGCTTCCAGGCTTCGGTGTCCCCGCCGTTGTGGAAACCCTCGAGATCCCAACCTGTGAGTCCTCCGGATAGATCGTGGGTCATCTGAACTCCCTATCTCTTTTATCCTTATCTAACCCTTTTCGGGTACGGGATGTAAACCCTGGGAAGGGTCAATTCTTGGTCACGCGGAAAATGTGTGCTGGCTTGTCCGGCGTCAAACGCACGAAGTTGTTTGCCCCCCAGTGGAACAGGTTTCCGGTGAGGCGATCCTCGACCTGGTAGACGTCGTCCCAGCCCATGCCGAGCGACGGAAGATCGACGTTCACCTGCCCCTCTTCCGTGTACTCGGGGTTGAGCGAGCACACCACCAGGATGCAATCGTCGCCGTCGACCTTGGAGTAGGCGAGGATCCGCTCGTTCGTGGTGTTGTGGAACCGGAACTGCCGCAGCTGCTGCAGCGCCGGGTGGTGCTTGCGGATGGCGTTGAGCTTGCCGATGAGCACATTGAGGTTCGGCTGCGCATTGTAGTCACGGGGCCGGTACTCGTACTTTTCGGAGTTCAGGTATTCCTCGCGGTCTGGGCCGAGCGGCTCGTGCTCGAAAAGCTCGAAGCCCGAGTAGACGCCCCAGGCGGGGGAGAGGGTGGCGGCCAGAATCGCGCGGATGGCGAAGGCGGCCTGGTTGCCCGAGTGCAGGTAGAACGGGTTGATGTCGGGCGTGTTGACGAAGAAGTTGGGCCTGAAGAACGAGTCCGTTTGGGTGGTGAGCTCGGTCATGTACTGCTGAATGTCCCACTGGTGCTCGCGCCAGACGAAGTAGGTGTAGGACTGCTGGAAGCCCAGCTTGGCAAGGGAGTGCATCATCGCCGGGCGGGTGAAGGCCTCGGCGAAGAAGATCACCTCGGGGTGTTTCTTGCGGAAAAGGGTCATCAGGCGCGACCAGAAGGAGAGCGCCTTGGTGTGCGGATTGTCGACGCGGAAGATCTTCACTCCGTGGGCCATCCACAGCTCCAGGATGCGCACGACCTCCTTGAAGATGCCGTCGGGGTCGTTGTCGAAGTTGATCGGGTAGATGTCTTGGTACTTCTTGGGCGGGTTTTCGGCGTACGCGATGGTGCCGTCGACGCGGGTGGTGAACCACTCGGGGTGTTCTTTGACCCAAGGGTGGTCGGGGGAGCACTGCAGCGCGAAGTCGAGTGCGACCTCCATCCCCAGCGACTTGGCCTTCTCGACAAAGCGGTCGAAGGAGTCGAAGTCGCCCAGATCGGGGTTGACGGCGTCGTGGCCGCCGTCCTCGTTGCCGATCGCCCAGGGCGAGCCGGGATCGGCCGGGCCCGCGTTCAGCGTGTTGTTCTTGCCCTTGCGGAAGGAGTGGCCGATGGGGTGGATGGGCGGCAGGTAGACGACGTCGAAGCCCATCTGCGCGATCTCCTCCAGGCGCTGGTGGCAGCCGTCAAAGGTGCCTGAGTGCCAGCGTCCGGTCGATTCGTCGAACCAGGCACCCACCGAGCGGGGGAAGAACTCGTACCAGGAGGCGTAGAGGGCACGCTTGCGCTCGACCTGGATGGGGTAGGACTTGGTGGGGGAGACGAGGTCGCGCGGGCCGAACTGACCCATGATCGACGCCAAACGCGGGTCGTTGATCGTCTTTTCCAGTTCTTCGACGTTCTTGGCCGGGTCTAGTGCGGCGGAGAAGGATTTCAGGGCTTTGGCGTCGGCCTGGCGTTTGAGATTGGGCAGCGTGCGCTCGATCAGGTGCTGGCCTTCGAGGCAGACGAGCTGGAGGTCTTGCCCGGCATCGAGCTTGGCGATGGCGTTGTGGTGCCAGGTGGCCCACGGATCGGACCAGCCTTCGATGCGGAAGTGCCACAGGCCTTCCTTGTCCAGGCGCACCCAGGCCTCCCAGGGGTCGAGGCCCCAAGGCTCGACGGCGTGCATTCCCACACGGATCTCCCGCCCACGGGGGTTGACCAGCACCACGGTGGCGTTGACGGCGTCGTGGCCCTCGCGGAAGACGGTGGCCCGGATCGGGATCAGCTCATCCACTACGGCTTTTGCGGGATAGTCCCCCTCTTCTACGACCGGAGAGATACCGGTGACTGGGATGCGGCCGAAGCCTGGGGTACGGGCGGGAGCGGGTTTGGCGGCACGCGATCTAGGCTGGGCCTGCTTACCGCTCGCCTTTTGGGCAGTCTTCGCTGACATGTTCTCCTCAGTCGGTTAGTCCAGGTTCTGCCAGGGTGGGAACCTGGTTCACTACCTTGCCACTCAAGACCACGACAGTCCAAGCCGGGACAGTGAAGGTGTCGCCCGGATTGAGGGTTCCAGTGGGCAGCTCGCCGTTGTCGTCGGTGTCGAGGATGACCTGCCAGGATTCGGCAAACATATCGGTTGGCAGCTTCCAGTTGATGGGGGAGTGGCCGCCGTGGATGATCGCCAGCAGCGCGCTGTCGGTATCGGAAAGGTACATGCCGAGCGTGCGCCGCAAACCCTCGTGCCACTGCGAATCGTTCAGCTCCCAGCCCGCCTCGTTGAGCCACGCGATGCCCGGGCGATCCAGATCGGCCCCGGCGCGGTCGCGCACCTCGACCGCCCAGCGAAACTGGGCCGGGCGCAGGATCGGATAATCGCGGCGCAATTTCAGCAGATCCTTGGTGAGCTTACGCAGGGACAGCCACTCAGTGTCGGGCGTCCAGTCCACCCAAGAGATCTCGTTGTCCTGGCAATAGGCGTTGTTGTTGCCGCCTTGCGTGCGGCCCATCTCGTCGCCTGCGGCCATCATGGGCATCCCGGCGGAAAGCAGCAAGGTGGCCATCATGTTCTTGGCCGTACGCACCCTCGCCAGGTTGATCTCGGGGTCTTTCGTCTCGCCCTCGTAGCCGTGGTTGTTGGAGCGGTTGTCGTTGGCACCGTCGTGGTTGGACTCGCCGTTGGCGTCGTTGTGTTTGAGGTTGTAGGTGACGACGTCGCGCAGGGTAAAGCCGTCGTGGCAGTCGATGTAGTTCACCGACGACGTCCCCGAGCGCCCCCCGTGATCGAACAAGTCAGAAGAACCCGAGAGGCGAGTGGCCAACTCTTGGACGTTGCGCGAATCGCCGCGCCAGAAGTCGCGCACGAAGTTGCGGTAGACGTCGTTCCACTCCGACCAGCCGACGCCCCAGCGCCCGACCTGGTAGCCGTAGGGGCCGATGTCCCAGGGTTCGGCGATCATCACCTTGTGCCGCAGCACCGGGTCGGCGGCGATCAGCTGCTTGAACATGTGCCCCTGGTCGACCTCGTGGTTTTCGTTGCGGATCAGGGTCGGGGCCAGGTCGAAGCGGAAGCCGTCCGCGCCCATCTCCGTCGCCCAATAGCGCAACGAGTCGATCACCAGCTCCAGCACCTGGGCGTGGGCGGTGTTTACCGAGTTGCCGGTGCCCGTGACGTCGTAGTCGTCGCGGTTCGAATTCGTCAGCCGGTAGTAGGCGAGGTGATCGATGCCGCGGAAGGACAGCGTCGGGCCTTGGTGGGAGCCCTCGCCGGTGTGGTTGTAGACGACGTCAAGGATGACCGCGATGCCGTTCGCGTGGAGCGTGGAGACCATGTCCTTGAACTCCGAAACCTGCTGGCCCATCTCACCCGAGGCCGAGTACTCGGCGTGCGGGGCGAAGAAGCCCATGGTGTTGTAGCCCCAGTAGTTGACCAGGCCGCGGCCGATCAAGAACGGCTCGGAGATGAAGTGGTGAACGGGCAAGAACTCGACGGTGTTGATGCCCAGATCCTTGAGGTAGGCGATGTTGGCCGGATGGGCGAAGCCCGCATAGGTGCCGCGCAGCTCTCTGGGGATGTCGCCGTTGAGCTTGGTGTAGCCCTTCAGGTGCGTCTCGTAGACGACCATCTCGGCGGGCTTTATGGGTGTGGCTAGGGGGGTTGCTGGTTCGGTTGGGGCGACGACCACCGAGAGGGGTACCGAGAAGGCGTCGTCGGTGGTGTCCTGGGTGTAGTTGTCGCCCTTCGGGTGGTCGAAGATCGGCCCGGAATACTTGACGTCCTTGGTGATGGCCAGCGCGTACGGGTCGAGGTGCAGCTTGGCCGGGTTGAAGCGTTCGCCCGAATCCGGATCCCAGGGCCCGTGGAGCCGGTAGCCGTACATCTGGCCCGCGCCGATGCCGTCGATGCTGGCAGACCAGATCCCGGTCTCTGGGTCGAGTTCCATGTCGTGGTTGACCTGTGTGCGGTCTTCGGAGACGAGGGCCAGTTCGACGCGGTTGGCCCTGGGTGCCCAGAGGGAGAAAGCCACCCCAGTGTCGGTCAAATGTGCTCCAAGAGGCATCGGTCAACCTTTCTTTATTAGGCCAGCCATCCCCGGTGCGACAACGGCTGACCACATTTCTCAGCTTATCGGCAAGCGTTGGCAGAGGCCACAAGGGGCACCCTGGGACATGTCCTGGCGAGTATTGTTTACGGGTGCGAATTCTAGTGGGTATGAGCGGCGGAGTGGATTCCTCGGTGGCCGCCGCGAGGTTGGTGGAGGCCGGGCACGACGTTACCGGCATGTATATGCAGTTGTCGAACGCCGAATCGTCGTATTCGTACGGGATACCCGACGATCCGCGCGATGCGCAGCGCGTGGCGTCGATCCTGGGGATTCCCTTCCTGGTTTGGGATTTCGCCGCCGAGTACGAAAAGTCGGTGGTCGATTATTTCCAAGAAGAATATGCCGCCGGGCGCACCCCCAACCCCTGCCTGCGCTGCAACCGCACGATCAAGTTCGGCAAGACCCTGCAAACGGCCCTGGATTCGGGCTTCGACGCCTTCGCCACCGGCCACTACGTGCGCACTGATGTAGTCGACGGCAAGACCCGGCTCCTGCGCTCCCACAACCTTCCCAAGGATCAGTCCTATGTGCTGGGCGTACTCAATCAGCACCAGCTCTCCCACGCGGTCTTCCCGCTGGGTGACGAGACCGAGAAGTCGGCGGTGCGCGCCGAGGCCGAGCGCCGCGGGCTGCCAGTGGCCGAGAAGAAGGATTCCTACGATATCTGCTTCATCCGCACCGGCACGGCGGCGTCGTTCCTCAAAGAGCGGCTCGGGGTGAAGCCGGGGGACATCGTCGACGAAGAGGGTGAGGTACTCGGGCATCACGACGGGGCCTTCCAGTACACCGTCGGCCAGCGCAAGGGCTTGGCGCTGGGCAAGCCTGCGAAGGACGGCAAGCCGCGCTTCGTGCTCGGCATCGACCCGGTGACCAACTCGGTCAAGGTCGGGCCGCGCGACCACCTGCGGGTGCAGACGATTCGGGGCAAATCGCTGACCTTCACCGAGGAGCGCGTCGGCGAGCCGTGGGAGGGTTTCGCCCAGTGGCGCGCGCACTCGCGCCCGGTGCCCGCTCGGTTCTCATACCCGGAGGGCAAGCTGCTTGTGGAGCTGAAAGAACCCGCCGAGGCGGTGGCATCCGGGCAGTTCTTGATTTGCTACGACGGCGAGCGGGTCGTCGGCTCTGCGGTGATCGAATCTGCCCAGTAGAACGCTTGGGCGGCTCTGACGTTGCGGAACCTAGCTTTGGCGTACAACTAACGCACATTCGGTGACGGCGTTTTGCGGAAACTAGCTCTCACAGCCGTCCCCGGATATGTCCTGGAAATACCAGGGTCGTCGCAAGACCATCTGCGCGTTATGCTTGCCGAAAACCCATTGAGGGAGGTTCGCAATGAACGTTGTGTTCGGAATTCTCGGCGGTTTGATCCCCGTCATCTTGATCGTCATCGTGCTGCTCATCGTGCTGGGAGGTGCGTTCTTCGTCGTACAGCAGCAAACCGCCGCGATCGTCGAGCGCTTCGGGCGCTTTCACATGGTCAAGACGGCAGGGCTTAGGGCCAAGATCCCGTTCGTTGACCGGATTCGCTACCGCATGGATCTGCGCGTGCGGCAATCCGATCTGAACCTGGAGACCAAGACCAAGGACAACGTGTTCGTGCGCATCTCTGTCTCCACCCAGTACCGCGTCGACCCGAACAAGATCGTCGCCGCTTTCTACGAGCTGTCGAACCCCGAGATGCAGATCGCCTCCTACATAGAGGATTCCATCCGTTCGGCGCTGCCGACGCTGAACCTGGACGAGGCGTTCGAGCGCAAGGACGATATCGCCGTGCAGGTCTCCCACCACCTGATGGAGTCGATGTCGGCCTACGGCTACTACATCGTGAAGACCCTGATCACGGCGATCGAACCCGCGCTGGCCGTCAAGGAATCGATGAACGACATCAACGCCGCCCAGCGCAAGCGCGTCGCGGCCCAAGAGCTGGCCGAGGCCGACCGCATCCGCGTGGTCACCGCCGCCCGGGCAGAGGCCGAGAAGGATCAGCTGCACGGCCAGGGCATCGCCAACGAGCGCCGCGAGATCGTCAATGGGCTGTCCGAATCGTTCAAGGAACTCGCCGAATCCGGCCTGAATCAGGAGCAAATTTTCTCGATCCTGCTGGCGAACCAGTACATCGATGCCCTGGAAACCTTCGCGGTGAAGGGCAACTCGACCATCTTCTTGCCGGGCTCTCCGACTGGCGCAGACGAGTTCCGCAACGCCGTCATGGAGGCCATGGCCACCCAAAGAACCGTCCACAACGCAAAACAGTGACGGGTTTACGTCGGTGTAACTCGACTGCAACCGCGGGTGCGCGAATCGCAACACTGATTTACACGCCGTAAACGCGCCGTTCTTCCAGCTTCCGTAGCTTTTGGGGCGTTAGCCAAACCCAAACAAAGGACGGATTATGGAAGAAGCTACCAGCATCGTTATGAGCGTCTGGTTCCTGATCGGCGCTGCGATGGTGTTCTTCATGCAGGCCGGCTTCGCAATGGTCGAGGCCGGATTTACGCGTGCCAAGAACGCCGCGAACATCATCATGAAGAACGTGATGGACTTCTGTGTTGGGACGATCGTGTTCCTTCTCATCGGGTTCCCCATCATGTGCGCCGAAGACTACGTGGCAGGCCTGATCGGCGTGCCGAACCTCGGCGTGTTCACCAGCTGGGCCGAGTTCGACTATTCGGGCTTCGTGTTCAACCTGGTCTTCTGCGCGACGGCGGCCACGATCGTCTCCGGCGCTATGGCCGAGCGCACGAAGTTCTCTGCCTACCTCATCTACTCGGCGGTCATCTCCGCGGTTCTCTATCCGATTGAGGCCGGCTGGGTGTGGAACGCCAACGGCTGGCTCGCCCAGATGGGCTACATCGACTTCGCCGGTTCGACGGCCATCCACATGGTCGGCGGCACGGCGGCCCTTATCGGCGCGGCCTTCCTCGGCCCGCGGCTCGGCAAGTACACCAAGGACGCCAAGGGGCGCATCCACTCCAACACCATTCCCGGCCACTCGATCACCCTGGGCGCGCTCGGCGTGTTCATCCTGTGGTTCGGCTGGTACGGCTTCAACGGTGCCGCGGCGGGCGATCCGACGCAGCTGGGCTGGATCCTGCTGACCACCACTGTTGCCGCCGCGCTCGGCGCCTTCGCTGCGATGGTCTACTCGTGGATCAAGGACGGCAAACCCGACGTAACCCTCACCCTCAACGGTGCCCTCGGAGGCCTCGTGGCCATCACCGCCGGGTGTGCGAACCTGGACGCCTTCGGGGCACTGGTTGCGGGCGTCGTCGGAGGCGTGATCGTCTGCGTCGCTTCCGAGGTTGTTGACAAGGTCTTCCACATCGACGATGCGGTCGGCGCTTTCGCCGTCCACGGTGCCGCCGGTCTGTGGGGCGGCCTGGCGGTCGGTCTGTTCTCGGTTGAGGGCGGCCTGTTCTACTCCTGGACTCCCGACCTGTTCATCACACAGCTGATCGGCGCGTTCGCCATCCTCGGCTACACGGTCGTGGTGATGACGGCGCTGTTCGCCATCTTGAAGGCGACGATCGGCATCCGCGTCCCGGCCGACGAAGAGGAGCTGGGGCTGGATCTTCAGGAGCACGGCCTTCCGTCGAGCTACGCGGACTTCGTGCTCGCCTCCTCCGTGACCATCACGGAACCAGAAGGGAACCGCATCTTGAGCTAACCATTCGTGGTTTCCAACCGGGAGGGGCCTTAGGGCCCCTCCTTTTTCTTGCTCGCTATAGAGTCACCCCGCCTTGTCGTGATGCCGTGTTTCTCGCCCTGGTCATCCTGCGTTTCCCACCCTCGTCATCCTGCGTTTCCCACCCCCGTCATCCTGCGTTTCCCACCCCCGTCATCCTGCGTTT
>JAISTE010000049.1 GCA_031272825.1 Propionibacteriaceae bacterium
GGGACGTCGACTTCGTGGCCGAGCGGGGCGACGAGCGCCTCGACGTCCAGGTCACGGCCAGCTTGACCGCGTCGGACGAGGTCAGAGCGCGGGAGTTGGCCCCGCTCCTGGCCATCCGCGGCAGCTACCCGAAACTTCTTCTGTCCCCGAACCAACTGGCGGCCGCCGCCGGCGCAGGCATATCCCACGAATGGCTCCCAACCTGGATGGCCGGCGGCTGACCACGATCGGCGAGGGTGGTGCGGCGCCGTGGGCGGCAACTGCGGAGAGTGGTGGGGTGAGCGGTTGCGCGAGTTCGGGCTCCCACAGGGGGAACCCTCGACCGCCCTCATAACAGCAGGCGATCATCCCGCCATGCCAGCCATCCCGGCGAAAGCCGGGGTCTTTCTTCCGGAGGTTGACTCCACCGGTTCCAAGATCCCAGATTTCGCCGGGACGACCAACGTGAGCGGGGTGGCAGGGCCGTAGTGAGAGCTGGGAGTCGGATGACGGGCCAGTGCCGCGTCAATATGTGGGATGAAAATCCTGCCCTCGCCCGACTCTCGATGAAATCTGGGATGTTCGCCACTCGCGGGGCCGGCCAGGCTGCGTATTATAAACACACCCACTAGATGCGAACGAGGCAGAACTTCTGAGCGTTGCTGTTGTTCCAGGAATATACTTGAATATTCGTGCCGTTCTGGGTCTTACCACCGCTAACGTCCAGCACAAGACCCGCGCCTTGTTCACTTGAGCCAACGAAGCTTTCTAGCACCACAGGCTTGCCCCCATTGGTGCAACTGTGCCTGCCACGATGTATGAGCCACAGTTGCGCGGCTGATCCGTTCCATGAATACTGCCACACGTTGGTTCCGTTAGCCGTACCACCGTATTTCACGTCAACGTACTTGGAAGACTGAGTATTCTTGATTGTGTACCTTCCCCCGAGGGCGGAATACGAATTGTAGCTGATGTAGAATTTCTGGGCCCCACTGCCGTTGTAGTCATAGAGTTGGATATTGGCCCCCGACTGCAGAGATCCTCCGCCGACGTCCACAACCTTTCTTGAAGGACTCAAGGTAGAGTAGATGACGTATGTTCCGGCGGGAAATTCCGAATAGTAGACGGAGCTGGTTTCCGAGATGAGCTGGTGGCGCGTCACGGCCTGAGCCGTCGGGGCCACCATCCACGAGACGCCAACGAGCGCCATCGAGATGGTGCCAAGGACTGCCAGGCGAGGTGACGTGGAGCGGCCTCGCATCTTGTGCTTCATGGTGATCCTTTCGATAGAAGTGCCGCGACAGCGGCGATCAGGGGTGAATCAAGAGGGAGCACGGATCGGCCCGCAACTTTGGTTCAGCGTCAATGGTCGTGCCCGTCCATGACGGCCAACAAGACCTCAATTCGTTGCCCTCCAAGCGGCGCCTTGCTTTCGAGACCCTCCAGAATGAGGGTGTTGCCCCGTGGGCAATTGGGGGAGGATGGCGGCCGTGGGAACGAGCAAGAAGAAGACCATCGCGGCTGTCGTCGTCGGGCTGCTCCTCGTGATCGGCGGCATCACCGGCGGCGTGGTCCTGGCGTCAGGGCGCGGCTCGGCTCCGGAACCGACGTCCAGCACTGCGAGTAGCTGCCTGCCAACGCAGGACGATCATGGCCCCGGCCTCGACCTTTCCGGCTACGAGGAGCCGGATGGCCTGGCCATTGTGGCGGCTACAACCGCGAATAGCCCGGTTCCTGTGCTGTCGCCCACGGCGGCGGGGCTCGTTGAAGCCCTCATGGCCAACGAGACGATGCCAACCGTGTTCGCGGCCACGGCGGAGCCTTACGAGATCCCCGTGTCGCTCCAGTTGATCTCAGGGACCAACTCGGCCAGCAAGAACGAAGTGCGCATCCAAAATAACCTCGACCGAATCAACGACGCCTTGCAGAGGCCGCCGAACAAGCCGGGCATGTCGCTCTTTGAGGGCCTCGCCCTGGCCGCTGAGAAGCTCGCGTCCGAGGGTTCGAGGAATCCCTGGATCGTCCTGATCGGCAGCGGCCTTGATGATTACGGCGATCTCGCCACTACGACAGGCCAACTGAGTGCGGACCTGGACGCTCTTGCAGAACGTGTGGCTGGGGCGAATCCGGGTCTGAAACTCAGCGGCGTCACGGTCCTCGTTCAGTCGCTCGGATACGCCGCTCCGCCCCAGGCCATTGCTACCGACGCCCAGCGCCAACTGGTCACAGACATGTGGGTCACGACGCTCGGCCGTCTCGGGGCGACAGTCATCATTGATTATTCGCCCGCCACCTGGTGCTCGGTTAGCACCGACCAACCTGTCGAGACCACGGAGTTTCCAAGCGTCGACGTGGGATGCCAGGCCGAGACGATCACATACGAGTTTCCGTCAGCTCTGTTGTTCGACGGGGATTCCGCTGAACTCCGTGAGGGTGCCGAGGAGCTGTTGGCCGAGCCGATCCGCATCCTGTTGCAAAACCCTTCTACGCGGGCCGAAGCTGTGGGTCACACGGCCAGTACGGCGACGTACACCGCCGAGGCACATATCCGCCTGTCGACGGAGAGAGCAGAGGCCCTTGGCTCAGTGCTCCGTGATTCTGGCGTCGACGCCGACCGCATCACCACGCGTGGCGTCGGCGACAGCGAACCCAAGAACGAAGACCTGAACCCCGATGGAACTCAGAACGAGTTCGCCGCAGGTGAGCGGCGCGTGGACTTGCTCATCACGGGCCTCTCGTCGTGTCCCGTGACCTGACTATGCCCGAACAACCCACACCAACGACCAGTGGAGGGGAGTGACAATGACCGGCTTCAAGCGTCCCTACAGCCGCTCCGCGGTGCGATTCAAGTGGCGGCCGACAAGCCGACCCGTCAACAACTGGCAACGCTGGGACGTGATCCTGGCGTCCCGCTTCACCCCCGTGGACGCGGCAGTCGCTGAGATCGAACAGATGGCGATGGCCCGAATCACGGCTCTGGCCGCAGCCGGTGCGATCGACGATGCCCATTTCGCCATCGAAGACGCCTGGATCGAAGAGCACATGGCCCGACTGATGGAGGAGACGGAGAACCAATGGAACGACGGCCTGCGCGTCATCAAGGCCCTCAACGATCAGGGCCTTGAGGACGCCAGGGTCACCGTCGGCGAAGCAGAGCGACTTGCCCGGGATGCCCAGGCCGCCGAAAACGAATTCGCGAGTGTCTACCGAACCTTTGTCGGTCTGGAACCGGTGACGACCCAGGACCTCGCGCCGTTCGATTTCGAGAAGGAAGCCCAGCGGTGGCAGAAGCAACGTTTGCTCCTGGAGACCGACGAGGGGGTCCTCGACTTCGACGCCTGGGGCTTCCGGGGCAGGCCCGGCACCCCGATCCCGCGCGTCATGGAAAAGGCCGACATGGGTAACAGCAGCGACGACTCGCCGAAGGCCCTTGCGAGCGAGGCGGCGGTGCGTGGCACGGGCGAACCGCCGGTTCTTCCGACGCTCGTCGCCTTGCCCCCCGTAGACCCCGACGAGTTGGAGGGACCGATCTCGGTCACCAAGTAGGGAGAAGGAAGATGTCGAACACACCCCCGGTCGCCACGGCGACTGAAGCCAAACCCATGACCTTTCCCAAGCACGTCCTTGCACCTGCGGTCCTCGGCCTGATCGGGTCCATTGCTGGACCCATCATGGGTGTCGCGGCGCTGGACACCGTGGTCGGGCTCGTCATCGGCACTCATGACGACGGCAATGGTCATTCCGTAGGCGGATGGAACACAACTCCCCTTCTTGCCGGCGTGATCTACTGCGCCAGCGTGGCGGCGGCCTGGGAGGTTGGCAAGGCCTTCGCGGTCCGCCGGGGCGACAAGACTCCATCTCGCTTCCACCAGGTGGAAGCGTGGAGTGCGTTGATCCTCTGGCTTGGGCTCGGCGTTCTCATGGCGGCGATCCGGTGGAATGAGGACGCCCTTGCGGGCGGCCAGTCTGAAGGCGGCCAGGACGATTGGGTCATTGCGCTCCTTCTGCTGGCGCTCGACCTCATCGCGGGAGCGTGCGTGATGTCTGCCGCCTACAACTACCTGGACTCGTCCTATCACCGGGTCCGCCCGACCCAGAAGCGCAGGTCCAGGGCAGAAACCGAGTCGCACAAGGCGAGCGGCCTGGCGCTGCACGTCGTCGAAGCGCTCGACACCAACCGACTGGCGGCCAGCCAGTGGGCTGCGGAGACGAAGACACGCTACATCCGCCTCGGCAATGAGACCGCCCGAATCAAGGATTCGATCCGACTCGAAGCCGCCCGGATTCTCGGCAACCCGCCCAGCACGGGATCGGTCTTCGAACCACACCGTCCGACCAATGCTGCCGAATGACGCGACCAGTGAGGCGATCTCCGGGCCGATCGTCCGCCGCGTCATCCTGAACTGTCAAGACGAAAGGAAAGTTCAATGAGGCGCACGTTGCCCATCACCGCCGAGCAGGCCAGTCTGCCTGCTTCCATCCCCGCCGTCCAGCGTTCGCTGCCAGGAGAGGTCGTTTATCCGTTCTTCACCTGGTGCGGTGACCGCTGGGCCGGCTGGCGTGACCGTCGCGGCACTGCTGCCATGCTCGACAAGGACAAGGCCTTGGGCGTCTCGCCCTGGATGGACGGGCTCAAGTCCGGCTTCTTGTCGGCGGTGGCCCGAGACCGGCGGGAAACAACTGCCCTTCAAGTCCCGCTGCGCGACAGAGCAGCCAAAGCCATCGCTCGGTACAACGCACTCGGGGACAAGATCGAAGGCCTCCAATCCAACGTGGAGCAGGCCACGCGAATCACCGTCAGTGACGAACCAACGAGCGTCGGCGAGACTCACGAGAAGCCCGAACAGATCAAGCGTCGTCGCCAGAGCGAGGCGGATTCAAGGCTGGCCGCCGCGCGCAGCCGCCTCGACCAAGCCGGAGTCGAGAGGCAAGAGATTCTCATGGAGTTGGGGGAGTTGGAGGAGTCGTTCAACTTCCTCGAAGCCGCCTACACGTACCGGGTCGAAGCCCTGAGGAACTACTACGCGAAACGTCAGGCCGTGTACATCCGGAGCGGTGTCCGCGCGCAAACTCGCGACGGCGAACCCGCCGTCGCCCCGGTCATCGAGGCGCCTGATTGGCACGCCACCCCGTTACCGAAGCCGGAGAGCGTGAACACCTGATGGCCGACAGGAACCGCCCCTACGACTGGCAAGAGGGCTCCACAGAACGCGACCAGGGCGAGGGAGTCCCTCAAGGCCGCGCCCTGGGGGGCAAACTGGCCTGGCTGATCATTCCGCT
>JAISTE010000054.1 GCA_031272825.1 Propionibacteriaceae bacterium
CGGCAACCGTCGAGGGTTCGGCAGAATCCGAGCCTCCTCGGCCCCGGTATGATTCACCCTATGGCCCATTCCCTTGTCCTAGTTGTTGATTTCGGTGCCCAGTACGCCCAGCTGATCGCCCGCAGGGTGCGCGAGGCACACGTTTACTCGGAGATCGTTCCGCACACCATGCCCGCTGCCGAGATGCTGGCGAAGAATCCGGCGGCGATCATCCTCTCCGGTGGCCCGTCGTCGGTCTACGAGGAGGGCGCTCCCCAGCTCGACCCCGCGCTGCTCGACGCACACGTGCCGACCTTCGGCATCTGCTACGGCTTCATGGCCATGGCCCAGACGCTCGGCGGCACGGTCGACCACACCGGCCAGCGCGAATATGGGCGCACGAACGTCACCCTGTCTGACAAGGGCAAGCTGCTCGACGGTCTGCCCGACAACCTGTCCGCCTGGATGTCCCACGGCGACGAGGTGGTCGAGGCCCCCGAGGGATTCACCGTCTCCGCGACCTCCCCGCGCGCGACCGTCGCCGCGATGGAACACTGCACGCTGCCGCTCGCCGGGGTGCAATGGCACCCCGAGGTGATGCACTCCGAGTACGGGCAGAAGGTGCTGGAGCACTTCTTGTACGACATCGCGGGCATCGAGCCGACCTGGACTTCGGCGTCCATCGTTGACGAGCAGGTGGCCGCCATCCGCGCCCAAATCGGTACTGACAAGGCTATTTGCGGGCTTTCCGGCGGCGTCGATTCCGCGGTGGCCGCTGCCCTGGTGGCCCGGGCCATCGGCGATCAGCTGACCTGCGTGTTCGTCGACCATGGGCTGTTGCGTGCCGGGGAACGCGAGCAGGTGGAGCACGATTTCGTGGAGGCGACGGGGGCCAATCTCAAGGTCGTCGACGCATCCGAGCGGTTCTTGGGATTCCTCGACGGAGTCACCGACCCGGAGCAAAAGCGCAAGATCATCGGCCGCGAGTTCATCCGCGTGTTCGAGGCCGCTGCCCGCGAGGTGGTCGCCGAGGCCGCCTCCCCCGAGGATGATTCCGCTCCCGAGGTGAAATTCCTTGTCCAAGGCACCTTGTACCCGGATGTGGTGGAATCCGGCGGCGGATCGGGAACGTCCAACATCAAGTCTCACCACAACGTCGGCGGGCTGCCCGACGACCTGCAGTTCAAGCTCGTCGAGCCGCTGCGCACCCTGTTCAAGGACGAGGTTCGAGCCGTCGGCCGTGAGCTCGGGCTGCCCGAGGCAATCGTCTCCCGCCACCCATTCCCCGGCCCTGGCCTGGCCATTCGCATCATCGGGGCCGTCAACAAGGAACGGCTCGACATCCTGCGCGCAGCCGACCTGATCGTCCGCGAAGAAACGACGGCCGCGGGCCTGGATTCCTCAATCTGGCAGTTCCCGGTGGTGCTGCTCGCGGACGTCCACTCCGTCGGCGTCCAGGGCGACGGCCGAACCTACGGCCACCCGATCGTGCTGCGTCCGGTGTCTTCAGAAGACGCCATGACGGCCGACTGGTCGCGCCTGCCCTATGAGGTTCTGGAGCGCATGTCCACGCGCATCACCAACGAGGTTCCGGAGATCAACCGGGTGGTGTTGGACGTCACCTCCAAGCCGCCGGCGACGATCGAGTGGGAGTAAGGGGAGGGCTTCCTCCCCTACCTCGTCATCCCGCGTTTTCCCTCACCCGTCATCCTGCGTTTTCCCTCACCCCGTCATCCTGCGCGCAGTCGCAGACCGCAGCGGGACGCAGTCCCCGCCCCGGTCTCGAGGAGCGAAGCGACGAATAGGATCTTAGCCGGGCGTAGTCCGGCTGCGTCTCAGGGAGCGACGAAATTGGATCTCATCTTGCCAAAGACCAAAATCTGGACGTCCCCAACCGGTTCTACAACTTTTGTGCTAGGGTTCCGGCCATGTTCGTAAATCAGACCTGCAAGTGTCGCTGCGGCGTGCCGCTGGCGAGCTGTCAGTTCTAACGAACAAGTTCTCAAGCGGCGGTTACGCCGCTTTTTTCATTTCCAGACCGCACTACTACTGTGTTTAACGTCGAATCACGACAAGGAAGAAACCATGCCAATCTATGAAGACGCGACCAAACTCATCGGCCGCACACCGCTTGTAAGGATCAACCGGCTCTACGGTGATTCCCCGGCGATCGTCGCCGCAAAACTCGAGTACTACAACCCCGCCAACTCGGTCAAAGACCGTATCGGCGTCTCCATCGTCGAGGCGGCCGAGGCCTCCGGTGCGCTCAAGCCCGGCGGGACGATCGTGGAAGGTACCTCCGGCAACACCGGCATCGCGCTGGCCTGGGTGGGGGCTGCTAAGGGCTACAAGGTGATCATCACCTTGCCCGAATCCTTCTCCAAGGAACGCCGCGCCCTGCTGCGCGCCTACGGGGCCGAGCTGGTGCTCACGCCCGCTGCCGAGGGAGTTCCGGGCGCCAACCGTCGCGCCCAGGAAATCGCCGACGCCACCCCGGGAGCCATCCTGGCTAGCCAGTTCACCAACCCGGCGAACGTCGAAATCCACGAGAAGACCACAGCCGAGGAAATCTGGGCCGACACCGACGGCCAGGTCGACATCATCGTCTCCGGCGTGGGTACCGGCGGCACGATCACGGGCGTCGGGCATGTGCTGAAAGCGCGCAAGCCCTCGGTCAAGCTCTACGCGGTCGAGGCCGCCGAGTCTCCGGTGCTCTCGGGCGGCCAGAGAGGCCCGCACGGCATCCAGGGGATTTCGCCCGGGTTCATCCCGGAGATCTACGACGCCGAGCAGGTCGACGGGATCATTCAGGTGAAGACGCCCGATGCCCTGGATTGGGCCCGTCGGGCCGCCAAGGAGGAGGGGCTGCTGATCGGCATCTCCGCCGGTGCTGCGCTGCGTGCCGCCGCCGACCTGGCCGCCGACCCGGCCAACGCTGGCAAGACCATCGTGGTGATCTCCCCCGACTGGGGCGAGCGCTACCTGTCCACGCCGCTGTACGCGGATCTGCTTGACTAGATGACGCCATCGGGGTGAGGGGTATCCCCTCACCCCGATCTGTGTGTTCGGGGAAGGACAACGCAAGTCGACGGAAAACCCGCAGTTCCACCGTCGATCTACGGTGTCGTAACCACCGGGATTTGCGCAAGAATAGGGGCACTCTCGGGCAAGGAAGTGAGCAAATGCATCCACTGTTGAAATCTGCGCTGGCGCGCATCGACGAGGATCTTGAGACGGCCATGCGTGAGGATCCGGCGGCCCCCAACAAAATCATCGTGGCGATCTCCTACCCCGGAATCCACGCCGTCTGGGCGTACCGGCTGTGCCACAAGCTGTGGCAAACCCCCGCGCTGCGGCCCATTTCCCGGTTGATATCCCAGTTGGCGCGCTTCCTGACGGGCATAGAAATTCACCCCGGAGCCAAGATCGGGCGTCGGTTCTTTATCGATCACGGCATGGGCGTGGTGATCGGCGAGACGGCGGAGATTGGCGACGACGTCCTCATGTACCACCAGGTGACGCTCGGCGGCCGCTCCCGAGGCCGCTTCAAGCGCCACCCAACGATCGGCAACCGCGTCCTGCTGGGTGCGGGGGCGAAGATCATCGGCCCGATCACAATCGGCGACGACACAAAAGTAGGAGCAAACGCCCTAGTGGTAAAGGACGTCCCGGCTGGCGCGATCGTTACGGGCATCCCGGCCAACACGTCCCCGGGCGACATCATCGCGTAGCTTGACCGAACCCTCACTTCACGATGTCGACCGGAGAGCCCGGCAGTACCTTGCCCAGCTTTTCCAGGTCTTCGACGTGCATGCGCAGGCAGCCGTTCGAGATCGCCGCGCCCTTGGTTCCGATCTGCGCGTCCGAGCCGACCGGGCCGTGGAACGCGATGATGGCGTCGCCAGAGCCTTGCCAGGATTGGATCGCGACCGAGTGCGCGGAGATGGCCATCACGAACGGGCCGTAACCCGCGCTCGGAGATGCGGCCTTCATCGCCATGAAGAAGCTGCCGGTGGGCGTCGGCGTGGATTTCTTGCCGATCCCCACCGGAGCCGACCACTGCTCCTCGCCTTTCTTGTAGACGTACACCCGCCGCTCGCTCAGATCCACCTTCACTCGCCAGGACGTCTTCGTGAGCTTCACCGCATCCTCTTTGATCCACGCCTTCGATTCGTTCGGCCTGATTTGCACGCCGACAAGCAGATATCCGTCCTGTTTTTCATATACCGGCAGCTTGGAGGGGTACCCGTACCACGTTCCGTCGACGGTGCCGATAACTTTGCCGCCTGGCTCGTCATACTTGTCGACGGAACCACTCAAGTTCGCCACCTCGTAGCTCTCTACCGGGGTCGGGGTGGGGGTTTCGATAACCGGTTTGGCTACGGTAATCGCCGCTTTGGAGATTGGCTCGGCCTGGGTCAGCAGGTCGGCGCTCGTCCAGCCGGCGAACAGCACGAGGGCGAGCAGAATCGCCGCAGCCAGCGTTCCCAGCCATGGACGTTCAACCCCTCGTCGCGAAGACATGCCCGAAAGATTACCCGGTGGGGTTGTGGATGGGCTGGGAGATCGCTCATACAGGGGGGGGGAATCGCGCCGGGCCGTCGGGCCGTACCCAGCCCGACCCGGCGTAAGTCACATAGTCAGGACGATCTTGCCCACGTTCTCCCCAGAAGTCAGGTACTGGTGGGCCTCGGAAACCCGTTCGAGCGGGTAGCGCGAGATTTCGGGAAGCTGGATCTCGCCCTCCTTGTAAAGCGGCCAAACCCGGTCGACGACGGCCTTACAGATTTCCGCCTTTTGTGCGTCGGGCCTAAAGCGCAGGCCGGTCGCCGTCACCAACGCGCGCTTGTTGAGCAGCCGGTTGATGTCGAGCGTGCCCTTGGTTCCGCCCTGCAGGCCGATGATGACCAGCCGCCCGTCCATCGAAAGCGCCTTGACGTTGAGCTCTAAGTACTTCGCGCCCATGACATCCAAGATCACGTTGGCACCGAGTTGGTCGGTTGCCTGCTTGAGGTCGGCGAGCCAGTCGCCGTGGTAGTCAAAGGCCGCTTCCGCCCCCATGTCAACGCAGAGCTTGAGCTTGTCAGCGCTGCCTGCGGTTGCGAAAACCTTACAGCCCAAGGCCTTGCAGTATTGGATCGCGAAGGAGCCGACGCCGCCCGTTCCCCCGTGAATAAGCACCGATTCGCCGGGCCTCAAGGACACGTGGTCGAAGTTGGAAAGCGCGGTGGCCGCCACCTCGAGAACCCCGGCGGCATTTATCAGATCGACGCCCGGCGGCGGTGAAACCACCTGGCCCGCGGGCACTGCGACGTACTCGGCGTATCCACCCCCAGCCAGCAGCGCGACGACCGGTGCTCCCGTCTCCCACATGGTTCCATTCGGATCGGCGATGGTTCCGGAAACCTCCAGGCCCAAGATCTCGGACGCGCCCTTCGGCGGGGGATAGTGGCCTTGTGCCTGCAAGATGTCGGCGCGGTTTACCCCCGCGGCGGCGACCTTGACGAGGACTTCCCCTGGGCCGGGGGTTGGGGCGGGGGTTTCTGATACTGCCAGGCTTCCGTCGGCCTGGACGATGACTGCACGCATAACTTGAGCATATGCACCTGGGAGGGGTGGTTGCAATCGCGAGCTTGGCGGGAAACGCGGGTTATCCGCCATTCACCAAACGCTGCGCCACGTCCCGTTGAGTGCACTCGGTTTGACAAATCTGTGGTAGTTTGACAGCCTGTAAGGCTTTGTTGAAAGGAGAAGCATGTTCTTGACAAGCGATCACGCGCCGTCCGTCGCCATGTTCTTCTATCTTCACAAAGCCAAACTCAGGTTCCCGGGTTGATCGTCAGCCCTGTGGGAGCCGCCCGTCCGCCATGCGGACCGGCGGTTTTTTGTTGTCGGAAAGGAGGCCGAAATGAGTGAAGTGCTTGTGTTGAACGCAGGCGGCACCGAGGTGTTGCAGCGAGTGTCGCTGAAGCACGCAATCGGAATGTTGTACCGTCAGGTCGCGCGCGTGCGCGAACAGGTTCCCGGAGAGACGTTCGGCCCCTATCCGCTGCCCAAGTCCATCGAACTGGTCAAATACATCTACACCCGCTGGGTCTGGGAGGCAACGGGTCGGATGCCGTGCACCCGCGAGAACGTCCTGCGCCGCGATTGCCACCGCTGCGCCTACTGCGGGCGCTCGGCCACGACCGTCGACCACGTGCTGCCGCGCTCCAGGGGCGGAAAGAACTCCTGGACGAACTGCGTCGCCGCTTGCTACACCTGCAATCAGCGCAAGGCAAACCGCACTCCGACCGAGGCCGGCATGCCGCTGAAGATCACCCCGAGGCAGCCCAACTCGATAGCCGAGCTGTGGCCGCGGCGGATGTGAGCGGTGCCTGGTTGACCCCACAACGGGATTTTCGCCCGTTGTGGGGCTGTGGGTTCACTCGGCTTCGCACCGATAAGGTTTGGGCGTGATCACCTACTCTCCTTCCGAGGTGCAGGCATTTGTGTGCGGGGCCGTCGACGCTGAGGTTGTCGACGGGGTGCTGCGCATCCACCGGATTGGGCGGCGTTGGCGCGCGCAGATACCCACCGGGTATGCACGGATGGTCGAGGAGCAGGCGGCTGGGGTGCGGCTGGAGTTCTTGACTTCGGCATCTCGCCTTGTGCTCCGGTGTTTGGCCTACCGCAGTTCTATGGTCAAAGGGGTGAAGGTCGCAGCTTCCCCGTTCGAGTGTGAGATCGACGGCCAGGTCACCTCCCGCGCGTTCGCTCGGCCCGCGGCCACCATGTGGGTCGATGCCCTCAGCGGCAACGTGGAAACGGACGGCGAACCCGGGGAGGCTGTTGTCAGCTTCGACTTTGGTGAAGCGGGCGTCCGACGGAACGTGAAGATTTGGCTTCCTTATCCGGAGATTATTCGCATCCGCGCGCTGGAGGCCGATGCGCCGCTCGTTCCTGTTCAGGCCGGTGTTGGGTTATGCGCAGATGGCCGCCCCGGATCGGAGTCCGGGGACGGAGTGGTTGAACCCGGGAGAGCCGCAGCCCGCCCCAAGCGCTGGGTTCACTACGGATCATCGATCTCACAAGGGGTTTTCGCCCGCTTCCCGACCGCGACCTGGCCGGCGGCAGCTGCCCGGTTGACCGGCCTTGAGCTCACCAATCTCGGGTTTTCCGGCAACGCCGTCCTTGATTCGTATGCGGCAAGAACCATCGCCGAGCTGCCCGCTGACGTCATTTCCCTGGAAATCGGCGGCAACATCGTGACGACGGACGCGCTCACCTCCCGCTCATTCACCCCGGCCCTGCACGGCTTTCTTGACATCGTCCGCGACGCCCACCCAGACACCCCCATCTTGCTCATCACCGCGCTGGCCAGCCCCTTGCTCGACGAGCTCCCCGGTCCCGTCGTCCCAGATGGAAAGCGATTCAAGACCTTGGGAACGCCCGAAGACTTGACCAAGGGCAGGCTCAACCAGAACCGAATACGGGAGTTGATCGTCGAGACAGCAAATACCAGGAATGACTCAAACCTCACCGTGGTGCGGGGCCCCGAGCTGTTCTCTCGCGAAGACGAGCGCGAACACCCGCTCATCGACGCCCTCCACCCTGATCGCGCCGGGCACGAGCTGATCGCCAGGAGATTCGCGGAGAAGTTGGCCGCCTTGTATGGGGACAGGCTCGGGGTTATGCAGTAGTTTTCACCCGGTCAGGGAAGAAGAAAAGCGATGGTCGAGAACGGTTACTAGGCTTATAGCAACTACTACCTAGGAGTGAAAGTGTCTCAGCCCAACGAGCCTTACCGCTTCCAGCAGCCGCCGACGCCGCAACCGCCGGTATCGGCGCAAGCGCCGCAACCCACCCAACCGGGGGCGCTCACCCAACCCGTCAATCCGACATACGCGCCCAGCTACCCGCAGGCATACGGCAATCAGTACTCCGCCCCAGCGACCCCGCCCGGGCAAGGCCTGTCTATCGCCGGGCTGATCCTGGGGATCGTGTTGGGGCCGGCGGCGTTCATCGGCATCATTCTCTCGGCCATCGGGTACCGCAAGAACAAGGCCGTCGGCGCGCCGACTGGGCTGTCCGTGGCCGGAATCGTGGTCTCGTCGCTCTTCTTCGTGTTCTCTTTGCTCGTGATCATCGCCCTCACGGTTATGGCTAGCGATCTGATGTCAACGTGCATGTCGCTCGGCCCTGGTACCCACTATGTCGACGGGATGATGATCACCTGCGGCTCGTGAGAAACCTGTATGGCCGCCTAAACCTGACTACGTTCGTCGTTACTCGCCCATGACTATACAAAATGGCTGTTTTGCGCAAAGATTGAGCGGAACCCAAAGGGGGAGAAGATGAACGGTTTGGACGACCGCCCGGGCATCGACGAGATCGATGACGTCGAAGAGTTCGATGAGCCCGAAGACGTCGAGGACGACGGTTACCCCGAAGATGCCACCGACGACGAGATCGACCTGGTGGCCGCCTTCTATCGCGAAGACGGGGCCGCCAACTCCATCGAGTTCGAGCCGCAACTGGCCAACGATCTCGAAGAGTTCATCACCCAGTTGCGCCGCATCCCGGGTGATGCCGGGGCGCTCGGCATGATCTCCATCGACTCCTCGGTGTTCGTGCTGGCCCGCGTGCGCGGCAAGATGGTTCAACTCCTGCTCAACGACATCTTCGCAGCCTTCGACTGGCCGATCGCCCGAGATGTGCTCGACTATCTCGAAGAAGACCTGCCCGACGAGGACGAGGACACCGCACCCATCGGCGATCTCGACATCCTGTCTGACGTCGGCGTCTCCGAGTTCGACATGGAGGCCCTGGCCTCCGATTACGAGGAAGATTCCCTGGTGCTGCTCGGCAACCTGGCCAAGCGCATCGGTTTCGGCCCGCAGTTCAACAAGCTGGTTCCCGAAGCGTGATCTGGGACGAGGCCATGTGTCTGGCCCTCGCCGAGGCGCGCCTAGCCCCCGCCCATGGCGATGTTCCCGTGGGTGCTGTGATCATCAGCCCCGACGGACGAACTTTGGCCAGCGCCCACAACGAGCGCGAGAAGCTGGCCGATCCCACCGCCCATGCCGAAATTCTTGCGATTCGACGGGCGGCGTCGGCGCTGGGTGAGTGGCGTTTGGAGGGCTGCACGTTGGCCGTCACGCTGGAGCCGTGCACGATGTGTGCTGGGGCGATCGTCTCCTCGCGTATATCGCGCCTTGTGTTCGGTGCATTCGACGACAAGGCCGGGGCCGTAACCAGCCTGTGGGACGTCGTGCGCGATCCAAGGCTAAACCACGACACCGAGGTGATCTCGGGCGTCCTGGCCAAGGATTGCGCGGACGTCCTGCGCGATTTCTTCGTCCCCAAACGCTAGGGCTTTACCAAAAGGAACCGTCCCTATCGGTAAAGCCTTTACCGAAAGGGACGGTTCCTTTTGGTCTAGGCCAAGCGGCTTAGAGTGAACTCGGACGTCGGGAACCCTTGCCTTGGGGCTTTACCCCCAAAGCTGGTTGGGAAGCTTGGCCCGCGGCGCATCGCCGATTAGGTTGGCTGCAAGTAACGCCAGAGTTCAGGGGATGAACAGGCACAGGGGGAACACATATGAGATTTATTGATCGATTGCGCCATTTTCAGGGAAGACGGGCGGTGCTGGCCATCGGGCTGGCGTTTGCTTTGACGGTTTCCGGTGGGGCGGCCGCGCAGGCGGTGGAACAAAACACCAACCTGAGGGACATCAACGATTCGGCGGTGGGTGCGCCCGACATGATGAAGGGGTATTGGTATCGCAACACCGTGACCAACGTTGGTTTTTCGATGGCCTCTTTCGTACCGTCGAGCACGCTCGAAGGCATAGCTTTCTGCCGCGACTATCTAGGCAGCGGCCCGATCTCAGCGTATGGCGGCCTCCCGTCGAACTACGGCTACGTGAAATCCTCGCCGCTGCTGGCCTACACCATCTGGGAGAACGGGGCCGACGCAACCCGCACCACCTACGCGGCGCTTGCGTTCATGGTTCACGACACTGCCGGGATTGAGGTCGGAGGCAAGGGAGATTTTCGGACCTGGCTGAACTCCAACTTCGACACCACCAACGCCAATGACCTCGCCTCGGGCGGTGCCCAGATCGACGCCCTGCGTTGGACGGTCGACTACTGGAATACCAACAACGCCTCCAAGGCTGGCCCCTACACGATGGATGCGTCGCTGGCTTGGGACGACGGTAAAGCGAAGCTCACCTATACCGTGAAGTCCGCCAACGGTACGGCCTTCACTAACAGCCGGGTTCAGGTGACCGCGACCGTCACCGGCGGCACCTTCGAGGGCGGCGGCACTACCGCGACCAAGAACGTCGGGGATGCCTTCCCCAAGATCACGGCCACGCCCGGTGCAAAGGTTAGCGTCTCGCTCTCGTCGACCAACCTGCCGCCCACCACCGTGCGCTCCGACAAGGATTTCAGCGTCGTACACACTTCCGGGGCGGTGCAGGCCGTGCTCAAGCTCGGCACTGATTACTCGACGGCCAGCGCCAAGGCCAGCCTCGACCCGCTCGTCTCGATCGGGACGACGGCCAAGGACAAGGCCGACGGCGACCAGTTCGCCCCTGCCGGGCCGGTCGAACTCGTCGATACGGTTTCGTACAAGAACCTAACCGTGGGCACGACATACAAGCTTGTCGGAACGCTGATGGACAAGGCCACCGGCCTGGCGGTTCCGGGGATTACCCCGGTCGAGGCCAGCTTCACGCCAACGACCGCCGATGGAACCGCGAATGTCACTTTCAAGTTCGACGCCTCCAAGCTCGGCGGCAAGACCTTGGTGGTGTTCGAAAAGCTCTACCTAGGCTCGACTCTCGTCGCCTCCCACGAGGACATCTCCGACGAAGGCCAGAGCATCCGGATCGTCGAACTGGGCACGACCGCGACCGATAAGTCCGACGGCGACAAGTACCTATCGGGCGACGACGTCCAGATCGCCGATGTGGTGGCCTATAAGGGCCTGAAGCCCGGGCTCACATACACCGTGACCGGAACCCTCTACGACAAGGCAACAGGCAAGCCGATTGATGGCATCACACCTGTGACTACGACGTTTACGGCCAAGCAGGCCGATGGGACGGTCGAACTGGTGTTCGCCGTCAAGGCCGAGCTGGTGCGCGGGAAGGTGATCGTGGCATTCGAGTCGGTGTCCTATGCCGGGCTTGAGGTTGGCGTCCACGCCGATATCGAGGACGAGGCCCAAACCGTCTACTTCCCGAACATTGGCACGACGGCAACCGATAAGTCCGACGGCGACCACAAGGTGACGACGGCCGTGGTTACGGTCGTCGACGAGGTGGCGTATACCGGTTTGGTGCCGGGCAAGGAGTACACGCTCGTCGGCGTTCTCATGGATAAGGCGAGCGACCAACCGCTGGTTGTAGACGGAAACGAGATTCGGGCTGAAGCTAAGTTCACGCCGACTACACCCGACGGCACCGCGAGCGTGGAGTTCAGCTTCGACGCCAGCGAGCTAGACGGCCGGACACTGGTCGTCTTCGAGCAGGTTCTCGACGGCAAGGTACTGGTGGCCGAGCATGCCAATCTAGAGGATGCCGGGCAGAGCGTCGTCGTGGAAAAGCCCGCCCCGCCGAACACGCCGCAAGAACCGCTGGTGGAGAATCCAGACGAGCCGACCAACCCGGTGGTCGAGGAGCCCGAGACCGACGCTCCCGAGGTTGAAGACTTGCCCGTTACCGGCGGCGATCCGAGCGGGACGGTCTCGGCAGCTCTGGCCCTGATGCTGCTTGGCTCGGGGCTGCTGCTCCGGCGCCGAAACCGGGATTAGTTCCCCTGTTTACCGACGGGGACGGTTCTTCTTGGTAAAGCCTTTACCAAGAAGAACCGTCCCCCACGGTAAAGTTCGAGCTGTTACACGTAAACCTCGGCCAGCAGCGGCGCGAAGGCCATGTCGGCGGCGCCGACGGCCAGCTGGTTTGGCTCCAGCGCGCTCGGCGCGATTTCCAGATGGCTCGACGGGCGCAGCGCGGCCCTCTCCAGCTCGCAGCGCAGCAGCATCGGGTTGTGGGCCAGCAATGTGGAAAGGAATCCGCCGAGAACCACCATCTCCGGGTTGAGCAAGTTGGCCGCTACCGCCAGGCCCCTGGCAAGGTATTTCACCTGGCGGGTGGCGGTTTCATCCTTATTGGACGCCGACATCAGGGCGTCGCGGCTGACCATCGCCTCCAAGGTGCCGGGCAGGCCCGCCGAATCCAGCGTGTTGGAAGAAGAGACGCGCACGTGGCCGAGCTCGCCAGCGAAACCGGAGCCGCCGCGCAGCGGTTTGCCGCCCGCGACCAGTCCGCCGCCGATACCGGATGCGCCGCCGTTGAGGTAAAGCAGATTCCCGACGCCCCGGCCCGCCCCAAACTTGTACTCGGCAACGGCCCCCAGCCCGGCGTCGTTCGCGGCGCTGGTCGGCAGCCCGGTCGCTTCGGAAAGCGGCCCCGTGAACGGCACGTTCTTCCAGCGCAGGTGCGGGGCGTCGGCGATCACGCCTTCGCTGTCCACAAGGCCGGGAACCGCGACCCCGATACCGAGGATGCGCTGGCGGCCCGCGCGAAAACCCTTGATGATCGACGCCGTCAGCGCGATCACTTCATCGGGTGCGGGAATCTTGGAAAACGGATGTTCGACGCCCTGGATTAGGGTTCCGTCCAACGCCACGAGTGAGACGGTGAGGACGTCGATCTCGGGGTTGACGGCCACCACCGCCACGTCCGGGCGGGTGCTGACTACTGGCGATGGGCGTCCTGCCGTGCCGTTTGGCCGGGGCTCATTCTCTTCGACCAGGCCGAGGGAATCGAGATCGGAGACCAGGGAGGCGATGGTCGAGCGGTTCAGGCCGGTGGCCGCTGAAAGCTGCGAGCGGGAGGTGGGGCCGTTCAGGTACAGGTGGGTGAGGACGGTGGAGAGATTCGCAGTGCGTACGTCCATGTCGGCCCCTTGGTTTGTTGTTGGGCGAAACAATACCGGATGTTGTGCGCTCGAATTTGCATAACCCCCTTGCGCATCCCACTCGCGTCGTATATGTTGTGAGCCACAACAAAACTATTCCTCAACGAATGAGAGAAACCATGGCACTGACACCAACACCTGCCGACAAGTTCACCTTTGGCCTGTGGACGGTCAACTACAACGGTACCGACCCCTTCGGCGGACCGACGCGGCCTGCGATGGACGTCGTACATGTGGTTGAGAAGCTCGCCGAGTACGGCGCATACGGCATGACCTTCCACGACGACGACCTGTTCGCCTTCGGTTCGACGGACGCCGAGCGGCAACACCAGATCGATCGCCTCAAGGGCGCGCTGGCTGCCACCGGTCTCAAGATCCCGATGATCACCACCAACCTGTTCTCCGCCCCCGTGTTCAAGGACGGCGGCTTCACCTCCAACGACCGCGCGGTTCGCCGCTTCGCCGTGCGCAAGGTGCTACGCAACATCGACCTGGCCGCCGAGCTGGGTGCCACCACGTTCGTGATGTGGGGCGGCCGCGAGGGTGCCGAATACGACGCCGCCAAGGACATTCGTGCAGCGCTCGAGCGCTACCGCGAGACGGTCAACTTCCTGGGCGACTACGTCCTTTCCAAGGGCTACAACATCCGCTTCGCCATCGAGCCGAAGCCGAACGAGCCGCGCGGCGACATCTTGCTGCCGACCGTCGGACATGCGCTGGCCTTCATCAACTCGTTGGATCACCCCGAGCTCGTCGGCCTGAACCCCGAGGTCGGGCACGAGCAGATGGCCGGGCTGAACTTCGCCGCCGGCATCGCCCAAGCGCTCTACCACGGCAAGCTCTACCACATCGACCTGAACGGCCAGCGTGGCATCAAGTACGACCAGGATCTCGTCTTCGCCCACGGCGATCTCTACAACGCGTTTGCCCTTGTGGATCTGCTGGAGAACGGCGGCCCCGGCGGCGTCCCCGCGTACGACGGCCCGCGTCACTTCGACTACAAGCCCTCGCGTACCGAGGACGAGAGCGGAGTGTGGGATTCGGTTCAGGCCAACATGCGCAACTACCTGCTGCTCAAGGAGCGGGCCGCGGCCTTCCGCGCCGACCCCGAAGTGCAGGCGGCGCTTTCCGCCTCCAAGGTGGACGAACTCTCCGTGCCGACGTTCGGCGAGGGTGAGACGGTGGAGGACATCTTGGCCGACCGCTCGGCCTGGGAGGACTTCGACGCCTCGGCTTACCTTGGCGGCAAGGGATTCGGGTTCGTGCGGCTCCAGCAGCTCGTTACCGAGCATCTGTTGGGCGCGCGGTAGTTTCCCGCTTCTGTCGTCCGGCGGTTGGGTGAATGGCCCACCCGCTGGGCGACGGCGTGGGTCGCGATGGTTCCGCGACTATTCCGCGCGCCAAGTGGCTGCGCCACTGTACTTGGCGCGCTCCCTAAGGCGCTGCTCCACCATCTCGACCCGCGCCGCCGCTGCAAAACTGAAATGATGAGAGCGACCGACGGGAACGCCCTGTCGATACGCAAGCAACAACACACCATTAAGGAACCACAATGAAGGTCATCGGAATCGACAGCTCGACGCAGAGCTGCAAGGTCGTCTTGCGGGACGCCGAAACCGGGGAACTGCTGGCATCTGGCCGGGCCAAGCACCCCGATGGAACTGAGGTCGACCCGAAGTACTGGTGGGCGGCCGTCGAAGATGCTTTGCTGCAGGTGGGCGGTTTGACCGCCGCCGACGCGTTCGCGGTGGGCGGCCAGCAGCACGGCATGGTCGTGCTCGACGCCGAGGGCCGGGTCATCCGCCCGGCGCTGCTGTGGAACGACACCCGCTCGGCCCAGGCCGCCCTCGACCTGATCGAAGAGGTGGGTGCCGATGAGTATGCGCGGCGCACCGGCCTGGTTCCCGTCGCTTCGTTTACGGCCACCAAGCTGCGCTGGCTGCGCGACAACGAGCCCGAAAACGCTGCGCGGGTGGCCGCGGTTGCCCTGCCGCACGATTGGCTGACCTGGCGGCTGCGCGGTTTCGGCCCCGCCGATGAATCGCCCTACGGCCCGGTGCTTGAAGAGCTGATCACCGACCGTTCCGACGCCTCGGGCACCGCCTACTGGTCGCCCGCAAGCGGGGATTATGACCGCGAGCTGTTCGTCCGCGCACTCGGCCACGATGCCATATTGCCCCGGGTTCTGGGCCCCGACGAGTTCGTTGAGGCCAAGATCGTCGCTCCCGACTGCGAGCCTAAGATCCTGCGCGTCGGCCCGGGTGCGGGCGACAACGCGGCGTCGGCGTTCGGCCTGGACGCCCGCGAGGGTGATGTCGTGGTTTCGCTCGGCACCTCGGGAACCGTGTTCGCGGTGACGCCGAACCCGACCGTCGACGCCAGTGGTACCGTCGCCGGTTTTGCCGACTGTTCCGGGGCTTTTCTTCCGCTCGTGTGCACGCTCAACGCCGCCCGGGTACTGGACGCGTTCACGCGGGTGCTGCGCGTAGACCACGACGAGCTCGGACTGCTGGCCCTGCGCGCCCAGCCCGGTGCCGGGGGAGCGGTGCTGGTGCCCTACTTCGAGGGCGAGCGCACGCCCAACCTGCCCGACGCCACCGCTTCGCTTACCGGCCTGACGCTCGCCAACACCACCGAGGAGAACTTCGCCCGTGCGGCCATCGAAGGAATGTTGTGCGGGCTGGCCGACGGCTTGGAGGCGATGACCTCGCTTGGCGTCGAAGCTAAACGGGTGCTGCTGACCGGCGGTGCGGCCGTCAACCCGGCGGTGCAGCAGATCGCGGCGACGGTCTTCGGCGTCCAGGTCGACGTCCCCACCCCAGGAGAATACGTGGCCGACGGTGCCGCCCGCCAAGCCGCCTGGGTACTGACGGGCAAGCGTCCAACCTGGGAGGTAGGCCTGCTAGCCTCGCTGCCTCCAGCGCTGGAACCGGTAGTCAGAGAGCAGTACCGGGTGGCCGCTGGGCTCTATAAGTGAACCGTGCCTCACGAGTTCATTACTTCGCGTGCAGCTAACGAAGCACGAGACGATCCCGTATAAGGCAGACTTGCACATATCCTTCGGCTAGGTACGTCATTGGGGTGTGAGCGAGATGGTTCTTGAGCGGGGCCCGGTGTTGACGCAAGACATCGGGTTCGAGGCATATGTGGCGGCCAACTGGGCGGCCCTGCACCGGTTTGCACATGCGATGATCGGCAATCCCGAGGATGCGGCCGATGCCGTGCAGGAGGCGTTGATCTCGGTGAGATCGCGCTGGCTGCGCATCACCGGAAACCCCGACGCCTACATCCACCGCGCCATCATGAACGCTCACACCGACGCCTGGCGCAAGCGCCGCAGAGAATACGCGACGGACGAAGTCCAGACCCAGGCCGTCCCCGACTTTTCCGATTCGGTGGACGACGCCCGTCACCTGGTGCAGCTGGTGGGTGGGCTGCCCAAACGCCAACGCGCGGCCGTCGTGCTGCGATACCTGGAAGACCGCAGCTACCCAGAGGTCGCCCAGATACTCGCAACGAGCGAGGCCAACGCAAGATCGCTTGTCAGATACGGATTGAAGGCTCTGCGGGAGCAGTACGAAGGAGAGAGCCATGCGTGAAGAACAGTTCGAGGAGCTGCTGCGCACCTCGCTGCGCGAGCTGGACACCCCCCTACCAGAGCGCGGCCCGACAATGGAAATCGTGGAGCGCAAGGGGCGCTTCCGCCGCAACGCGTCGCTTGCCGGGGCGTTGGCGCTGACCGTCGCGCTCGCAGCCTCCGTCCCCTGGGCGGTGCACGAGGTTTCGGGCGCGATGGAAGACGCCGTCATGGTGAACGTCCCGAAGGGAAAGCCGAGTGAGCTGCCCTCGCCTACGCCGAGCGAGGAACCGTTGGTTGAGCGGGATATTGAAGATTTTCGGGCGGATCCGGGATACGACGTGTTCGTATTTGAGACGGAGAATGGAGGCCGTTGCCTGATTCAGGCAGAGGAATGGATTTCAACCTTCGACGAAGTCGGGTATACACCGAGAGCAGCTGGCACGTATCCAAATGACGGTGTGCTCAGCTTTTGGTGCTCCAGCCTTGACGACGAACACGGCGACAGAACTATGCGCTCAGAGAGAGTCGATGAGGAGTGGGTCTCTGGACGCAGCAGTGACGACGGTGAATCGGAATACCCGCAAGCCAAATATTACACCGCCGCACCTGGTGAACTACCTAAGCTAGCCAGCAACGAGTTCGTGCGGCTAGGAGATGCGACATTCCGTTACTTAGATCCCCAGTTGGAGCTGGACTATCTTGCGGCTGAGAGGCCGTACACGGAGGATCCAGGTTGGATTGAGACATATAACAAGGTAGACGAGGAGTGTTTTGGCCCGTACCAGGTCGATGATGATGCTCCCGGAGGCCGTGTTGCGGTCGATGGCTATGAAGAATGTGCGCAGAAAATCTGGGATCCCTTCAACAAGGACTACACCGAACGCACTGGAAATGAGGTTCCGGTACGCGAGTGGGAGTCGGACGGGAACTCCTACTGGATTCTCGAACTCGACGAATGACCCGACCCTCATCCGTCCCTGATCTAGAACATGCGGTAGTTACAAGCCCGATAGCGCTGGGCTAGGATGAACACGTGAAGAAGTTCTTTAAGACCGTGCTATTTCTTGGCACCATCGCAGGTATCGCCTATGCGTTGTTCCAGCAGTACGCCTCCAAGGTGGAAGAGTCCGACACCTCCTGGTCGCTGTAAAGCTCTGAGCCGCTGAGATCCTATTCGTCGCTTCGCTCCTCGAGACCGGGGCGGGGACTGCGTCCCGCTGCGGTCTGCGACTACGCGCAGGATGACGAGTGGAGAGAGACTGCCGCCAACCCCTAGGCGAACGCCGTAGCCAGCTCCAACTGCAGCTGCGCCACCGCAGCCTCGTCCCGCGTGCTTTTCGCGAACTTGTCTACCGCCGCAGCCGTGGCATCGCGCTGGGCGGTGGTCGCGTTACCCCCGTGCTGAAGCGAGCCAACCACCTCGTCTTCGGCGTATGAGTCGGCCAGCACCGACTGTGCCTGCGACATCGACGAGCGCGGCACGTCGGTGCGCGCGGGAATCGAAGTCTTGCCCTCGTTGAAAGCTTCCTGCCCGTCGACGGAGGCCGCCAGCCCCAGCCAAGCCTTGGCCCCGGCGGGGTTGGGGGAGCCGGTCACAAAGGTAAAAGACTCGGCGAAGAAATCGAAGGTTCCAGCCGTACCCGGCGTCGGGCCGACCGCGTAGTCCTTGCCCTCTTCACCGCTGGCGAGCGCGCCGAAAGAATCATCGCCGACGGCCAGCGCGGCCTCACCGGAAAACACAGCCTTTCCGGCCTCCTCCCAGCTCGGATATTCGCGTGCGTAAGCCAGCAGGCGGCCAAAATCTTCGAGTGCGGCCTTGACCAACTCGTCCTCCCAAGCGAGCCCTCCGGTGAAGAGCTGCTTGTAACCGTCGGCCCCAAGATCGGCGATCAGCACGTTCTCAAGCAAAGACACCTTCTCCTCCCCGACGGCCAGCGCGGCCTTGCCCGGAGAGGTCTTGGCTACCAGCTCCAGGGCGTCGAGGAAGGCGGAGAGATCGGCGAATTCCACGTTATCTCCGGGCAGCCCGGCCTTCTTCAGCAGCTTCGAGTTGCCCCACAGCAGGTTCGCCTTGTGCACGCGCACCGGCAGCACGTACGTGTGGCCGGGATCCAGCAAAGATTCGGAAAGCGATTGGGGGAGGGCCTGGGCGAAGCCGAACTCGTAGTAGAGGGACGAAATATCGGCCACCAGTCCGCTTGCCACGTAATCGGCGACGGCAGCACCGGCGTCGACCTGGAAGGATTCGGGCCTTTGGTCGGAGGTGAGCTCCTCGGCCACGCGCTTGCTGTACTCGGCCTTGGAAGGCTTCGTGAAGTTGATGGTGAGGTTGGGCGCGTCCTTGGCCGCCACCACGGTGAGCGAAATCAGGTCTTCTGTGGTGAGGACGTCGGCGATTATCTGCTCGGTGGGTGAAGCGCTCGGCGCGGCTGAAGTGCAGCCCGCCAGCGCCACGGAGAGCGAAACTGCTAGCAGGCCTCGCATCGGGCTAATCGACGGCCCCCGCAGGGCCGGACGCGAAGGCCGTGAGGAAGGCCGGCGCTCCGAAACCGTTTTTCGCAAACTCTTTATCAACACCGTCGGCAATCTTAGCCGCTTCGCCCGTGGGGATCAGCGCTATGACCGAGCCGCCGAACCCGCCGCCGGTCATGCGCGCGGCCGTCGCACCGTTCGCCAGGGCGGCCTCCACGGCGACGTCCAGCTCGGGAACCGTCACCTCGTAGTCGTAGCGCAGCGAGGCGTGGGAGGCGGCGAACAGCGGGCCCATCGCCGCCCAATCCCCGGCCTTCAGCGCGGCCTCGAAATCGCGCACGCGGGCGATCTCGGTGATGACGTGGCGGGCGCGTTTGCCCTCCACGGTGTCCGGCCCGAGGATCTTCATCGCGGCGGCCAGATCGTCGGCATAGCGCAGGGACGGAATCCCCAGCTTCTTCGCCGCGGCCTCGGATTGTGCTCGGCGGGAGCCATACTGGCCGTCGCTCAGCTCGTGCTTTGCGCGGGTATCAATGACGAGCAACTCCAGACCCGCGGCCTTGAGATCGAACGGCACCTGGTGAGTAGAGAAATCGAGGAAATCGATGATGAGGACGTGATCTTGCTCGGCCAGCAGCGAGGCCGACTGGTCGAGGCCGCCGGTAGGTGCACCCACGATCTGGTTCTCGGCGGCCATCGCGGCCTTCACCAGCTGCTTGCGCACGTCCGTCGTGCAGGTGATGTCCCCGGCCTCGCGGCTAAGATCTTCGAGGGCGACCGCGAACGAGCACGAAAGCGCCGCCGACGAGGACAGGCCCGCGCCGAACGGAACACAGGAATCGACGTAGCCGGTGATTCCCGGGGCCTCCAGGCCGAGCCCGCGCATCCCCCACACGGTTCCGGCCACGTACGCGCCCCAGCCTTTTACCTTGCCGGGGACGACCTCGTTCATCGCGATCTCCCACACGCCCGGGGCCTGGGCGGAGGCCAAACGTACGACGTCGGCCTCGGGTTCGGGGGAGACGGCCACATACGTGCGGTGGGGAAGAGCGATGGGCGCGCACAGACCTTGGTTGTAGTCGGTGTGCTCGCCGATGATGTTCACCCGCCCCGGCGCCTGCCAAACTCCGGCGGGCTCAGTGCCAAATGTTTTCTTAAACCCCTCGGCAACACGCTGTGCGCCTTCGTCGGCGCTCCAAGCTTCGATGAACTCCATGGGTTCACCCTATCAACCTTGGGGGTGACTCTTTTCCTATGGTTCTCCTCTCGTCATCTGGCGCTGCCCTTTCCTCT
>JAISTE010000162.1 GCA_031272825.1 Propionibacteriaceae bacterium
CGCCAGGCCACCTACATATGGATCGACTCGTGGTACAACGCGAAACGCCGACACTCCAAACTCGGCTACATCTCGCCACTAGAATACGAACGTCGGCTACTCGAACAAACCGAAAACTAAACAACAACTGTCCGGCAAACGGGGTTAACCCCGGGGATGACGAGAGAAAGGAAGCACGGAATCACGGGGGAAAGGAAGCGCGGGATGACGGGGGAAGGGAAGCATGGGATGACGGGGGAAGAGAAGCGCGGGATGGCAAGTGCGAAAAGAATGCAGGATGCTGCAGACAATACCCATTCCCTGATAGTCGCGTAGGATTGCGCGAAGCAGAGGGGTAATGATGACGGAATTTGAGACGCTCGCCCATTCGGGGTTTGTGAGCTTTGTTGGGCGCCCGAACGCGGGCAAGTCCACGCTGACCAACGCGCTCGTCGGCGCGAAGGTGGCGATCATGTCGTCGAAACCGCAAACCACAAGGCACGTCATCCGCGGGATTGTCAACCGTAAGGACGCGCAGCTCGTCATCATCGATACCCCCGGCCTGCACCGGCCCAGAACCTTGCTCGGCGAGCGGCTGAACGACCTGGTCTACTCCACCTGGTCGGAGGTCGACGTCATCGGCGTGTGCCTGCCCTCCAACGAACACATCGGCCCCGGGGATCGCTACCTCATCCGCGAAATCCTCTCCACCCCCGGCAAGCGCAAGATGGTCGCGCTCTCGACCAAAGCCGACCTCGTCTCCCCCAAGCGCATGGCCGAGCACCTGCTCGAAATCCAGGCCTTAGAAACCGAGTTCGACGGGAGCGACCCGAGCGTGGCCGTCGGAGCTAAAGGGAAGACCAAGAAGCTGCACTGGGCCGAGATCATCCCCGTCAGCGCACTCACCGGCGAACAAGTCGACGTGGTGGCCGACGAACTCATCAAGCTGCTGCCCGAGGGCCCGCGTTTCTTCCCCGGCGACGAACCAACTGACGAACCGCTCGAAACCCAGATTTCCGAACTCATCAGGGAAGCGGCCCTGGAGGGCGTGCGCGATGAGCTGCCGCACTCGATCACGGTCGTCATCGATGAGATGAAGGATCGCGAGGGCAGGCCCAAGAACAAGCCGCTGCTGGACATCTTTGCCTCGCTGGTCGTCGAGCGGGATTCACAAAAGGGCATAATCATCGGCCACAAGGGAGAACGCCTCAAGGAAATCGGGGCGAACGCCCGCGAGCAGATCAAGGGGCTGGTCGGATATCCGGTGTATTTGAGCCTGCACGTCAAGGTCATGAAGGATTGGCAGCGCGACCCCAAGGCGCTGAACCGGCTGGGGTTCTAACGTCATTTTGCGTCTCTTGCGTGGGCCCCGGATCAAGTCCGGGGACGTACCGGATCATGTCGAGGGACGCCCCGGATCGGAGTCCGGGGACGTAAAGATCAAGCCCGGGAGGACTCCGCGGATGAAAATCCTCCTGCTTGGCAAGCGACACGCCGAGAAATTGGGCCCAATATTGGGAATCGAGTTGACTAAATCCCACCGCTGAGGTTGGATTGGGTGTAATTACAGCCGTGTAATTCTGTGGGGTATTTGGAAAAGGGCTGACTATGACGATGCTGAGTCTCATCCTCGGCGAGGGGGATTCCAATTGGCGCGAGCGCGCGCTGTGCGCGCAGACCGATCCCGAGGCCTTCTACCCCGAAAAAGGCGGCTCGACGCGCGATGCCAAGCGCGTGTGCCAAAACTGCGAGGTGCGCTCCGAGTGTCTTGACTTCGCGCTGGCCCACGACGAGCGCTTCGGCATCTGGGGCGGCATGAGCGAGCGCGAGCGTCGGCGGCTGAAGAAGTCGATGGTTTCGTAGTCGGGCATAGGATTCGTTTCTTCTCAAGATAGATCCTGCGACTTCGCGCAGGATGACGAGGGAAGAGTACCCCCGTCACCCCGTCACCCCGTCACCACCCCCTCTACCCGTCATCCTGCGCGTAGTCGCAGACCGCGGTCGGGCGAAGCCCGCACCCGGTCTCAAGGAGCGTAGCGACGAATAGTACCTCCGCCCCAGCTCGCACAATCCTTAAAAATTCCTTAAGATATTTGCGTGGGAACAGCATCAGACAACGAGGATCTTTGGGCCTGGCTGCACGAGTCGGAGGCCGAGGAGCCAGACTTCTCCGGTGCTAGGGTCAGCGCCTATATCATCGGCGATGACCGCATTCTCGCCCCCGCTCTCAAGCTCTCTACCGTCCAGCCGTTCGAGAAAATCCGCGGCGAAGAACCCCCCGCCGGCGACTGGGTCTGGGTACTCCCGGGCTCTTGCGAGCCCAAGCCCGACTGCCTGGAAAACCTACTCAAGTCCGCGCTCGCGAACCCAAAGGCCGAAGTCATCGGCGCACTCTCCCTTGACCCAGCGGCCAGAGCGGGCATCGACGTCATCCGTCAGTTTGGCGTCGCACTTACGGGCTCTGGGCGTCTGGCCTCGCTTACCGATCCCGGTGAGGTGAACCAAGGACAGCTGCGCACGGCCCACGCGCTCGGCGTGCCCGCCACCGGAATGCTGGTGCGAACCAGCCTGTGGGAGTTCCTGGGCGGGCTCAACGAGACGCTGCCTTTCGAGGTGCGCGGCCTGGATTTCGGCTGGCGCGCCAACCTCACCGGTGCCGAGGTGATCGCCGAGCCCGACGCCGAGGTCACCTTAAACCGCCTAGTCAACCTCGCAGACGAACGCGCCGGCGGCCTGGCCCTGCGCTCGGCCCACACCAAAGCGATCCTCCGGCCCCTACGTGGAATCGCGCTCACCTTCTGGGTGTTCGCCGCCATCATCGGATTCTTGATCGGCAAGGATTTCCTCCGCGCCCGCGCCGAGTTCTCCGGCTGGCTGCAGTGGCTCACCCACCCCAATCTCGCCCGCTCGGTGCGCGATTCCCTCGCCACCCTTCCCATCACCGACGCCGACCGCAAGAAAACCAAGAAACTTGGGGTTTCCGTCGGGCAGAGTTTGCGGCACTCGTTACACCTTGTGGCCGAGCGATTGGGCGAGTGGGTGCACTCGTTCAGCGCCGGACGGGAGGCCGACATCACGCTCGACGACATGATCGCCGACGACTTCACCTCGGCCCGCGCCGCCCGCAAGATTCCGATCATGGGCATCGGCCTGGGAGTGACGGCCATCGGCGCGCTCATCGCCACCCGCTCCTTCTGGGGGACGGGCGAACTCAAGGGCGACTGGCTGCTGCCCGGTCCCGATTCCACGCTGGCCCTGCTGAACTCCTACATCTCCTCCGTTCCGGGCGTTCCGGAGAGCGCCTCCCCCGCCTGGGTAGGGCTCCTCGGCGTTCTTTCGCTCATCGGCCGCACCGACTGGGCGGCGACCGCGCTGCTGGCGTTGGCCGTCCCGCTGGCGTGGGCGGCCTCCTACCGCTTCGCGCGCACCCTCTCCAGCGATCACCTGGTTCCGGCCCTGGCCTCGGCGGGCTACGCGCTGCTGCTCCCGGCCAGCGGCGTACTCAATCGCGGCGGCCTGCCCGCCGTGCTGTTCGCGCTGCTGCTGCCGCTGATCGGCTACTCCTACTACTGGTGGCGGGCCTCGGGCTTTCGCTTCCGCGGTGCCGGGGTGCTCTCGATCTGGCTGATTGCGGCGACGGCCTGCCTTCCGCTCTCCTGGCCACTCACCCTCGCCTTGATGGCGATTTCCCTTGTCAAACACTTCTCCAAGCGGCTTCTCGCGCAGTGGGTGCTCGTCATCGCCTCCCCGGCGCTGCTGCTGCTCTCGCCCTGGGCGTCGGCCCTGGCCGCCTATCCCGGGCGGCTGCTCACCGGCGCATCCCCGGCCCTGCGCGCCGCCGATCTTCCGCTGCTCGCCGCCCTCCCGCCCGTTTGGGTTTTGGCCTCGCTGGCCGTCCTCGCGTTGGTGGCGTTGGTGGGTTCGGTTCGACGTCCGGGCGCGGGTTTCCTGCTGCTGGCCGGTTCCATCGTGGGCGTTATCGGGGTCGCGCTGTCGAAGCTGAGCGTGGACGTCGCCCCCGGTTTGCAGGTGATGGCGGGCGACGTCGAACTCGGAATTCTGGCCGGCGGCCTAGTGCTGGCCTCGACGGTCTTGGGTTACGCGGGCGTCTCGACCTCGCTCAGACGCTCGACGATGGGCGTGCGTCACTTCGGAATGCTTGGCATCACCGCGCTTTCCCTGGCCGCGATCCTGGCAACGGGCGGCTGGTGGGTTGCCGCCGGGCAGATCGACGTCCAACGCCAGGCAATCGGAGAACTTCCGTACTTCATGGGCAAGGCCCTCACCGCCGGTTCGCGCACGCTCGCCCTCACCCAGGACGGCGAAGAACTCCAATGGGCGCTTGTAACGAAGGACTTCCCCAGGCTTGGCGCCTCGGAAACCTACGCCTGGGAGGCATATTCGCTAGCAGACCGCGAAAAGGCAGGTGAGCTGGTCAGCTTGCTCGCCTCCGGAGCCGAGGACGAATCGCTGGCCGACTCCTTGGCCGAGTTGGGCGTCAAGTATGTGTGGCTGAAGGGCGGCAGCTCTGATCTGGTGATGTCGATCGCCAACTCGCCCGGGTTCGGCCCGGCCAACCAGGCCGAGGATCTGGCGCTGTGGGAGATAACCGACGCTTCGACCGCCCAGCTGGCGGCGCCCGTCGTCGATTGGACGCGCATCGGGCTGGAGATCGCCGGGCTGGCGCTGCTGCTCTTGCTGGCCCTGCCGGAAATGCACAAACGCACGGACGCGGCCAAACCGCACAGGGGGGTGGCCGAATGAAAGCCAAGCTGTTCATAGCGCCTGCGATCGCGGTGGTGTTGGCCGCCGGGGCAGTCTTCATCCCGACGCCCGAGGCCGCCGAACCCGAACCTCCCCAGCCCGCCCCGGCGGCGGCCACCTCGCTGGCCTGCCCGGTCGTCGGTGCGGATGCCACGGAGTACGTCTCCGGCTTCGGCTCTGGCGAGATCACCCTCTCGGCAATCGACGGCCAGGACTCTTCAGTCGGCACCGAGGTAAGCAAGAAGAGCCCTAGCGCCCCCATGCGCGTGCGCGGCGAAAAGGGCGCAGATTTCGGTGCCGCCACCTGGCTCTACCAGCAGGCGGGAACCGATCGCGGCTTATCAGCGGCCTATTGCCTCAGTCCGGAATCCGAGCAGTGGTTCGTCGGAGTGCGCGCGTATACCGAGGCGCAGGCCCAGGTCGAGTTGATTAACCTAGATCAGCACGAGGCCGCCGCCGACCTCACCTTCTACACCGACCAGGGTATGCAACTCACCCAGGGCTCGCGCGGCATCCGCATCGCGCCGCTCTCAACCCAGACTGTCCCGCTGTCCTCTCTGATCTCCTCCGACAAGCCGCTCGCCATCCGCGTGCAGTCCTCGGCGGGCCGACTGGCTGCGTTCGTCCGTCAGCGCACATGGTCGGGAACCCAGGTGGACGGAGCCGACTGGATCGCACCAGCTGCCGCGCCTGCTCTCACCGTGACGATTCCGGGGGTCACCGGGGCGAAGGGCGAGCTGACCGTGGTGAACCCATCCGAGCGCTCGGCGTCGGTCAGCCTTGACATGCTCACCTCCGAGGGCGTCGTGCCGCTTTCGAGCGATCTGGCCGTACCCGCCGGGAAGACCGAGACGATGGCCCTGCCCGACGCGCTCGACGGCGCGGCTTTCGGGCTGCGTTTGAGCTCAGATCAGCCGATCACGGCCGGGCTCAAGCTCGATTCCGATACCGATAGCGCTAAGAGCGACTCCGCCTACACCGCGGCCCTCGCCCCCGAGGATCTGCTCGGCGGGGTGCGGGTTCCCTTCAAGGCCGACGCCAAACTCTCGTTGGTCAATCCAACCAACACCGACGTTTTGGTTCAGTACGGCGTTCAGTCAGTTTCCGTGCCCGCACTGTCGTCAGTCGAGGTTGCGCTGTCCGAGAAGACCGCGGCCCTCTCTTCCGACGGGCCGGTTATTGCCGCCCTTGTGGCAACCCGAAAGCTGGGGGATGTGGCGGGACTGGCCGTCATGCCGATAGAGACCGCCGCCTCCTTGAATACCGATCTGGAAGTGCGCTACAACCCGCGCGTCGGGAGCTGAACTTACTGAACCGGTTGAGATATTTGCGTTGGATTTCTCAAACTGTCATTTTTATGACTATGCTGACGCCTGTCAGACCCTACGGAACCGCAATCCCCCCGGAGGGCCTCCCTATATTCCAAAGGAGGACCATGTACAAGCTGATGAGCCTCGCCATCGTTGGCGCAACGGCAATCTCCCTCAGCCTGGGCTGCGTGGTGCCCGCCTATGCGGATACCGCCGCTCCCGCTTCCGCCAACGTTTCCGGCGGCACTAAGGCCGCCGATCCGGCGCTTGACGTGTCCGTCGTCGACAAGATGGACGATCTGAACATCGGCGAAGACCTGTTCAGCTGGATCAAGCTCTACATCTACCCGTCGTTCACCTTCAACTTCGCTTCTGACCCCGACCAGCACAACGGGATCCGCGGCAAGGCACCCCAGGGCACCGAGACCGCAATCATGGGCAAGGCCCGCGTCGGCGAAACCTTGAGGGCCCAGGAGGTTTTCTGGTCCGATAGCTCGGTACAAACCGAATACGTGTGGTGCGTCGAGGAGCAGTTCGTCGGCTCGGGCACCAGCATCAAGGTCGATCCCGCCTGGGCTGGCAAAGAACTTCGGCTGACGGCCGTCGGGAAGTGGCAGGATATGCCGCTGGCCAAAGTGGCTTCGGTGACGATCGCCAAGGAAAAGCCGAGCCTCAAGCTCAAGCCGGTCGCCGCGCCCAAGGCCAACCAAAAGGCCAAATACACCCTCACGGTGAAGGCGCCCAAGGGCGTCGAAGCTAAAGGCAAAGCCAACATCTACAAGGGAAGCAAGAAGCTGGCCAAGAACCTGAAGGTGGTAGACGGCAAGGCAAAGGCTAAGTTCGCGCTGCCGCGGGGCAACCACAAGCTCACCGTGAAATTCACCGGGACGGACGCCCTCAAGGACGTCTCCAAGACGGTGACCATACGCGTCAATTAATCCCACCCACCCCACGGGCCGCCCTTCGGGGCGGCCCTACTTATTTTGCGTCTCCCCGTCACCCCGTCTCCCCGTCACCCCGTCACCCCGTCTCCCCGTCACCCCGTCACCCCGTGCGCCACCCTGACTCGTCATCCTGCGCGCAGTCGCAGGATCTCGCTTCGAATACGCGCAGGATGACAGCTCAGGAAGTCTTCTCAGCTTCCGCGCCCGAAGCTTGAAGAATCTGAGAAATTTGTAAGATTTCTCAGGATATGGCAGGGTAGTTCTCAGTCAAGTTCCCCGACCGAACGGAATGTTCTATGAAACGCCTCGTTTCGCTGGTGTGCGTATGCGCCCTGGCCCTCGGCCTCGCGCCCGCCACCCACGCAATGGCAAAGTCAGACAAGACGCTCGCAGCCGCCGTCGTCGTGCCGTCCACCTTCACCGGTGTGCGCTTCGAGAAGACGACGGTCAAAGTCAAGTACAAGACCACCACCAAGAAGACCAAGAAGCTGTGGAAGGGAGAATCCAAGGTCACAGTCAAGGGCAAGAACGGCAAGCTCACGCAGCTCCACGAAGTCACCTACGAAAACGGCAAGGTCGTCTCCAAGGTTCTTATCGAAGAGAAGGTCAAGAAGGCCGCGCGCAACGCCGTCAAGCTCGTCGGCACCAAGACCAAGAACGGCAAGGGCATCGACCTGCGCCGGATCAAGGCCTGGGAGAAGATCGCCAAGTGCGAATCCTCCGGCAACTGGTCCATCAACACCGGCAACGGCTACTACGGCGGCCTGCAGTTCGACGCCGCCTCCTGGCGCGCCAACGGAGGCACCGACTTCGCCTCCCTGCCGCACAAGGCCACGAAGGCACAGCAGATCACCGTCGCCAACCGCTACGCCGACAAGCGCGGCTTCAAGCCCTGGGGCTGCAAGCCGTAAACACCTACTTTTCCCGGGCGGGTACCCAGCCGAGCGGTTGGGTACCTGCTCTGTTGCTTTAACCCCATTTCCTTGACTCGTAATCCTGCGCATCCTGCCACCCCCTCGTCATCCCGCGCGCAGTCGCGGGATCTCACCACCCCGCATAGCTAGATCCTGCGACTACGCGCAGGATGACGAGTTAAGGGAACCCAGGATGACGAGTTAAGGGAACCCAGGGTGACGAGTTAGGAACCCAGCCCATTTCCCCAATACCAGTTGTTTCCCATCTGGTAAAGCCACTAGGCTGAACCGGTGCGTGCACTCGGTTCTGGGCGTTCGGTTTTCGCCACAATCCAGCTGTTCTTCGGCAACGGCCTAGTTATGGGGGCATACGCCGCCTCCCTAGCCACCTTCAAGGCTCACTTCGAGCTCGAAGCCTGGCAGATCGCCGCCCAGCTGTTCATCGCAGGTATCGGCTCGATCACCGCCATGCAGATCGGCGGGCGCCTCGCCGACAACTACGGTGCCAGACGCATCGCGCTGGTGATGATCCTGCCGCTGCCCATCGCCTCGCTATGGTTCGCGCTTTCCCCCACCTGGGAATGGCTGCTGCCGGGCTGCTTCGTCTTCGGCATCGGCAACGGCGGCCTCGACATCGTGATGAACGCGCTGGCGGTTCACGTCGAGAAGAACCGCCCCAAGCCACTGATGAGCTTCTTCCACGGCATGTGGGCCGTCGGCAACCTGGTCGGCGCAGCCTCGGTGCCGTTCGTCGCCGACGCCTTCCGCCTCGCCCCCTACCTCACCATGAAGTACGTCTTCTTCGCGTGCGCGGCCTTTGGCGTCGCGCTGCTCATCTCGGCGTGGGCCGTCACCCCGGAGACGCCCAGGGTTGAGCACGTGGACAAATCCGGTGAAAAGCTGCCTATCCCCAAGGCCGCGTGGATGCTCGGCCTGATGGCCATCGCCTTCGGACTAGGGGAGGGGACGGCCAGCGACTGGTCCGCCATCCACGTCACCACCGTCGCCGCCGTCGACCCGACGACGGGCGCACTCGCCGTCACCGCGATGTCCAGCTGCATGGTGATAATCCGCCTGCTCGGCGACTTCCTGGTTTCCTTGATCGGCAGGCGCAACCTGGTTCGGCTCGGCGGCTGCGTGGCCGTGATCGGCTATCTCACGGTTTCGACCCAGAGCGCGTTTCCGGTGCTGCTCGCCGGTTGGGCGCTGGTCGGGCTGGGCATGGGCGTCGTCGCGCCGCAGGTTTACGCGATCGCCGGGCACTCGGCCGGCGGCAGGGGCTTAGCTGTGGTCGTCACCTTCGGGTACGCCACCTTCCTGCTGGCCCCAGCCGTGATGGGTGCCATCGTCTCGGCCATCGGCGTGCAGCACACGATGTTCGTTCCGGCGGTGCTACTGGTGGGCCTGGTGGTTTTGGCTTCGACGCTGCCCAAGCGCGAAGACGATCCAAGCCTGCAGTCCGCATAGCGGTGAAGCGATCCCCATAGATTGCGATGCAGCGCTCAACGCCACCTGCAGTCTGCGTAGCGGTGAAGCAGTTGTTGGAGGGTTCGGCATCCGCAGGCCCGGGCGTCGGGGAAATAAAAGTCCGACCCGCGTAAACCCCAGCGCGATGCACTAAAGTCACGCCGTCATCCCCCTATAACAAAGAAGGACCCCGCCGAAGCGGGGCCCTTCCAGGCAGAAGTGAAGATCACTTGATGGTCTTGCCGACCGAGCGCAGATACTGGCAGGCCTCGACGACGCGGGCCGTCATGCCCGCCTCGGCCTCCTTGCCCCATGCGCGGGGATCGTACTGCTTCTTGTTGCCGACTTCGCCGTCAATCTTGAGGACGCCGTCGTAGTTCTTGTACATCCAGTCGGCCGCCGGGCGGGTGAACGCGTACTGGCAGTCGGTGTCGATGTTCATCTTGATGACGCCGTAATCCACCGCGTCGGAGATTTCCTGCGGGGAGGAGCCGGAGCCGCCGTGGAAGACCAGGGCGAAGGGCTTGTCAACGCCGTACTTGGCGCCGACGGCGTCCTGGATTTCCTTCAGAACCTCGGGGCGCAGCTTCACGTGGCCAGGCTTGTACACGCCGTGCACGTTGCCGAAGGTCAGGGCAGTGATGTACTCGCCCTTCTCGCCCAGGCCCAGCAGCTCGACTGTCCTCATGCCGTCCTCGACGGTGGAGTACAGCTTCTCGTTGATCTCGCCCACAACGCCGTCTTCTTCGCCGCCGACGACGCCGACCTCGATCTCGAGGATCTGGTGGTTGTACTTGGTCTGGGGGAGGAGCTCAGCAGCGATCTGCAGGTTCTCTTCCATCGGGATGGCCGAGCCGTCCCACATGTGCGACTGGAACAGCGGGTTCTCGCCGCGGTCAACGCGCTCCTTGGAGATGGCGAGCAGCGGACGCACGTAGGTGTCCAGCTTGTCCTTCGGGCAGTGGTCGGTGTGCACCGCGATGTTCACCGGGTAGTTCTTGGCGACGACGTGCGCGTACTCGGCCAGCGCGACGGCGCCGGTCACCATATCCTTGACCGTCGGGCCGGAGGCGTACTGGGCGCCGCCCGTGGAAACCTGGATGATGCCGTCAGAACCGGCCTCGGCGAAGCCGGCGAGGGCGGCGTTGAGGGTCTGCGAGGAGGTGATGTTGATGGCAGGATATGCGTACTGGCCAGCCTTGGCAGTCGCGATCATCTCTGCATACTTTTCAGGTGATGCGATAGGCATGTTTTGTCTCTCCGTTGGTTGAGTTGTGGGCCTTTTGTCAGATTGTAATGACGACCCCATCCTATTACGCCTTGGCCGGGGGTAGAAATTGCTTCCAGAGCGACGGATGAACTAGAGCGTCTGCTGCTCGGTGACGCTTGCCATCCCAAGTCTCCCTACCCCGGCATTCCACACCTTCTCTACCCCGTCATCCCGTCACTCCTACCCCGTCATCCCGCCTCCCTAACTCGTCATCCCGTCACTCCTACCCCGTCATCCCGTCTCCCCTAACTCGTCATCCTGCGCGTAGTCGCAGGATCTCCCTCCTAATCCGGTCGCAACCAAAGATCCTGCGACTTCGCACAGGATGACGGGTAGGAACATGCACAGGACGACGGGTAGGAACATGCACAGGACGACGAGTAGAAACATGCACAGGACGACGAGTAGAGAGACCCACGCGATGTTGAGTAGGAACATGCGTTAGATGATGAAGTGAGTCTCCCCATAAGCTCCCAAGCTAGACTTCCGCCCATGGACGAGGTCGGGTTCTACTACCACCCTGAGCTGGCCGCCGCTCGCATCAAGGACGAGTGGCGGGTGCTGCGCTGGCGGGTGATCAGCTCGCTGTTCGTGGTGGCCATCGCGTTCGGAATCTGGCTCGCCCAGCCCGAGCAGACCCAGGACTTCGTCATCTGGATCGCCGCACTCTCGGGCATCTCCATCGCCGTCTACGCGGTGATTGCGCTTGTCAGAATCATAAAAACTAAACACGACATCCAGCAGATGAAGCAACCCCTCGCCCTAGGCCTGAACCGCAACGGCATGGCCATGGACGGCCTATGGTTCTACTGGAACCAAGTCGGCGAGCTGCGCTACCGCCCCCGCTCCGGGGCCGGAGCCGACCGTCTGGAGCTCACCACCCGCGAGGGAAACCACTTCTGGGCCCCGATTGAGTACACCCGCACGACGCCGGCATCGGTGGCCCAGGCCGTCAGGATTTTGTCGTCGAACCTGGCCCGGGTGGATCTGAGCCGCTTGGACGTATGATCGCTCGCCTGCAACTGGCTGGAGGGAGAGACGGGGAAAGAACTCTGGCGTGACAGAGGGGACGCTTTCCCCACCCTGTCATCCTGCGCGCAATCGCAGGATCTCTTTGCGGAGAGAAGTAGAGAAGAATAGATCCCGCGACTGCGCGCGGATGACGAGTGAGTGGAGTCTTGGAGTGGCGTGGGCGGGAAAGAAAGAGCGACTACCCACACTTCCCGTAGACTCCCCACATGAGTGCGGTCGATCTGCTGGTAGCCCTGCGCGTTGCCGTGGGCGGGGCGTCGATCGTGCTGCTCGCCGACGGCATCTACATGGCCGCGACGTCCAACTCCAGTATCGGCATCTACATGCAGTTCTACTTGGTGGCGGTGCTCGCTGCCTACGCCATCTTCTGGTGGAGGCTTGTGCACTACTACTGGCTGCACCTGATCGTCGGTATTCCGTTGCTCATCTGGTTGGGAATCTCCATCTTCCTGGCCGCGTACGGAAACCAGGAGCACAGCGATTACCAAGAGGACGCGGCAATCGTGCTCGGGGCGGCGCTGCGCGGGGATGCACCCTCGTTTACCCTTGAAAACCGGCTTAACGCGGCAATCGAGTACTCCGAGCGCAACCCCAAGGCGCTCCTCGTAGTCTCCGGCGGGCAAGGCCCCGGCGAGACGACCGCCGAGGGAAACGCGATGCGCAGCTATCTGCTCGCTCACGGGGTAGACGATGCCAAGATCGTCGTCGAGAACCGCTCGACCAGCACCGAAACCAATCTGCTCTACTCCAAATCCCTGTTGGATGCCCGCCTGAACCCGGGCTACCGCACGGTGGTCGTCACCAACGATTTCCACGTGTACCGGGCAACAATCCTGGCCAGGGACGTCGGCCTGAACTCCGGCTCAATCTCGGCAGGAACGGCGTGGTACGCCTGGCCGTCGAACTACCTGCGCGAGGTATTGGCGGTGCTGAAGCTGTGGGTTTTCGGGCCCTAAGAGTTCCCCGCTTCAGCCAGCAGCGCTCTAGCGTGTTCCACCGCGGCAGCGTCGTTCAGGCCGGACATCATGGTGGCCAGGACTTCGGCTCTGTCTTCCCCTACCTCGTGTATCGACGACGACGTCACCTGGCCGTCGTTGCTCTTGGAGACCACGTAGTGCTTGTCGGCGAAGGCCGCGACCTGAGCCAGGTGGGTGACGACGATCACCTGCGAGTGTTCAGCCAGGCGCTTGAGCCTGCGGCCCACCTCCAGCGCCACCTGGCCGCCGATTCCGGCGTCCACTTCGTCGAATACGAAGGTTTGCCCGGGTTCGGCCAGTACCACTTCGAGGGCTAGACGCACGCGCGAGAGCTCACCGCCCGAGGCGACTTTGGCCAGCGGGCCGGGAGCCGAACCGGGGTTGGCGGAGAACTGCAGCGAGATGCGGTCGCCGCCGTTGGGGCCGAGTTCGGTACCCGAAATCGAGAAGCTGAGCCGGGCGTCGGGCAGCGCCAGCGGCGCGAGTTCCTTGGCCGCTCGCTTCTCCAGCTCGGCGGCAGCCGTCTTTCGGCCTTCGCTGAGCTCGGCGGCCAGCCCGGCCAACCGTCCGTCTAGCTCTTCCAGGGCGGTTCGCAGCTTGCCGATCTTCTCGTCGGTGCCGCTGAGCTCGGCGGCCCGCAGCGCCGCCTGGCCCGACCACTCCAGCACGGCGTCGACGTTGTCGCCATACTTGCGCGTCAGCCCTTGCAGATCGCTCAATCTGGCCGAGATGTGTTCCAGCCGGATCGGGTCGGCTTCCAGCGAGCCGAGATATCCGGAGAGCTCCGAGGCGGCGTCGGACAAGGAGATGGAGGCGGCGATAATCTGCTCGAATGCCGGTTTGAGCAGGGGATCGGTGTCGGCGGCGCTCTCCAGCGCCTTCTTGGCGGCGGCTACCAATGACAGTGCGTCTGGATCTTCGGCGTAGTCCGTGCCGGCCAGCGCGGTGAGCGCTTCGGTGGCGGCCAGCCGCAGGTCGTCTACGGCCTGCAGCCGCTGTGCCTGGGCGGCCAGGGCGACGTCCTCCCCCGGCTGCGGATCGACGGCCTCAATCTCTTCCAGTGAGAAAGTCAGGGTGTCCAGTTCACGGGCCCGCTCCTTGGCCTGCGCCTCCAGCTCGGATAGTTCGGCTGCGACTGAGCGCCGCTCGGCGTAGGCCTCCTTGTAGCGCTTCAGCACATCCAGTACCGGCGCGCCCGCGAACGTATCTAGGATTTCGCGCTGCCTAGCCTCCGAGCCCAGCCGTACTTGTTCCATCTGCCCATGGATGGTGATCCACTCGCTGGTGAGCTTGGCCGCCGTCGCCGCCGGGATTTGGGCCCCGCCGATCAGCTCCCGGGAGCGGCCCGGGGTGAGCTGCCGGGAGAGCAGCACTTCGCCGTCCTCGACAACAGCCCCCAGATCAACAACCGTAGCCAGGTCGCCATCAGGAACGCTTACCCTGCCCTCGACCAGGGCACGCTGCGCCCCGCTCCGGATCAAAGAAGCATCGGCCTTGGCGCCGGTGAGCAGCGACAGCCCAGTGACGACCATCGTCTTGCCCGCGCCCGTCTCGCCCGTGACCGCGGTAAAGCCCGCGCTGGGCTCGATTTCCGCCTCGCCGATCACCCCCAGATCGACGATGCGCAGTGCGCTCAGCACTTCCGCCCCCCGCGCCAACCGGCCACCGGCAGCTCGAACTTGCGCACCAAACGCGTGACGAACGGCTGCTCGCCCGTGCGCGCTAGGTGCAGCTTGTGGGTTCCGCGCGTCACCTTGATCGCCATGCCCTGCGTAATCTCAAATGATCGACGCCCATCGCACCAAACCACGCCGTCCGGCGCCCCGTCGACGATCTCGATCTCCACCACCGAATCGGGCGAGATCACCAAGGGCCGGGCGAAGAGCGCGTGGGCCGAAAGCGGAACGAGCAGCAGAGCCTGGACGTCGGGCCAAACTACGGGACCGTGGGCCGAGAACGCGTAGGCGGTGGAACCGGTGGGGGTGGAGACCAGCACGCCGTCCGTCGCCCAGCGGGAAAGGGCCTTGCCGTCGACCCTTACCAGTACCTCCAGCATCCGCTCGCGGGCCAGCTTCTCAATAGACACCTCGTTGACCGCGAACGATTCCCACAGGGCCGAGCCGTTGCGCACCCGGATCTCGATCGTCTCGCGCTCTTCTACGTGATAGTCCTTGTCAACGACGCGACGGATGAGCTCGCCCACCTCGGATGATTCGAGCTCAGCCAAGAATCCGACGTGCCCCAGGTTGACGCCCAACACCGGAACCTCCCGCGGCACGGCCCATTCGGCGGCCCGCAAGATGTTTCCGTCGCCGCCGAATACGACGTCGAGCTCAACGTCCCGGGCTTCCACGATGTCTTTGAGTGAGCCCGCCGGAACGTGAGGGGCGAGGAGTTCTAGGCCCAGGGCGTCGATCAGGCAGGTGATGTTGTGCTTGTGCATGCCCGTGACGAACCGAGCCGCCGCCTCAAGCGCTTCGGGACGGCTCGGATGCATTGTTACTGCGACACTTCGCGACACGTGGGCTAGCTTAATCCACGTTCCGCGCCGGTTCGTCACCGGGCCGGATTCAGCCAAAATCTGTGGACAACTACTCGCTTTGCGCTCGGCCTGTGGATAAAGCCTCCATCAACAAAACCCGCCCTCGCCGCACACATCGTCATCCCGCGCACGGAGCGAAGCGGAGATCATGCTGCGCGGAACGAAGTGAAGTCGCGGTACGCGGGATCTCCATCTCCCAGCCTTCCCTTGCAACGAGATCCCGCGACTGCGCGCGGGATGACGAGCATGTAGCTTCGCACGGCCTTGACGCGACGGCGAGATCCCGCGACTGCGCGCGGGATGACGAGTGAAAAGAGGGTCTTGGAATGACGTGGGCAGGTAGGAAATAGTGGGTACCGATAAACCTCGCTACCGCTCCCGCCGCAGATGGACGAAAAACTCACGATTCCCGTGCTCTCCCGGAACCCGGGAATCCCCCGTCCAGATCGCTTCCCAGCCCAGCTCGCGGGCGGCGGCCACGACCCCGGCCAGCGCCGATTGCCGCAGTTCCTCGTTCTTGACCACTCCCTTGGAGTTCAACCCCGAGCGTCCAACCTCGAACTGGGGTTTGACTAGCAGCAACGCCTCCCCTCCGGGAGCGAGAACTCCCAAGATCTGCTCAAGCACCAGCTTCAGGGAGATGAAAGAGACGTCGCCCACGGCTAGATCGACCGGCTCCTCGTCTAAGTCGGAGAGCGTGAGCTCGCGCAGGTTGAGCCTTTCGCGGACGGCCACCCTGGGGTCGTCCCGCAGAAAATCGACCAGCTGCCCGTGACCGACGTCGACGGCGTAGACCCGCTCGGCCCCGCGCTCCAAGCACACCTGGGTGAACCCACCGTGGGAAGCCCCGGCGTCCAGCACCCGTCCGCGAACTTGCACACCGGAGTCTTCGAGCGCGCCGAGAAGCTTGTATGCCCCGCGCGAGACGTACTCGTCCGGTTGGGTGATTTCCAAGACATCATCATCGCCGACGTCCAGCGAAGGTTTGCTCGCAACCGTCCCGTTCACCAGCACGAAGCCGTTGGCAACCGCCTGCTGGCCTTTCGCTCGGGAGCGGGTGAGCCCGCGGGCTGCGAGCGCCTGGTCAAGCCTCATTTGAGGGTCTGCTGGATGGTCTGCAGGGCGCTTTCCAGGTTCTCAGCACGCTCGGCGGCCGTCCCGGTGGAATCGACTTTCGCCAGCGCCTCATCCAGCTCGGACACCCCAGTCTTCGGCGGTTCCTCGCTGGAGTTCTCGGGAGTCTTCTCGTCATCGCTCATAGTTCCACCCTACCGCGACGAATCCCGCCGGACTTTACCAAAAGGAACCGTCCCTATTGGTAAAGGCTTTACCAGTAGGGACGGTTCCTTTTGGTAACCGCTCACTCCGCCAGCCCGCGCGCGGCCAGCGCCGCACCCGTCTCCTGCGCGTAGCCGACGGCCCGCACCACTACCGGCGTCATGATCATGATGTAGTTGCTTTGCATTCCGCGCGCTTTGGCGGCCTGGCGCATGATCCCGACCGTGTCCATCAGCATCGGGATCGATTTGAGCATGATGCCGATCGCCAGGCCGACCGTCTCGGGGTTGACGCCGAGAGGCTTTAGCACGCGGCAGCCCGAGACCAGGGCGTCGATAAGCGTTGATTCGGGGGTGGAGATGGTGAGCATCCGGGAGGCGTAGATGGCCGCGAAGATGTTCACCGAAACCGCGACGGCGATCTCCGGCCGCCCCAGGAACAGCTGGAAGGCCAGCAGCAGCCCGGCCATCAGATAGACGCCCCACGAGAGCTTGAACCCCATCCTCGGCCCGACGCCCGTGGCAAGTACCAGCAGCATCGAAACAGCCAGGCACAATACCGAATACCACCACTGCATCACGATGATGGACGAGAACATGATGCCCAGCATGAGCACATATTTCAGCCACACCGGGGTGCGGTGCATCAGCGAATGCCCCGGAACGTAGATGGAGAAGACCTGGTTCACCGGAACACCAGATCCTTGTAGAAGGCCACACAATCGGCCGGATTTCCGGAGGCGACTATCCTGCCCCCGGACACAACCAGCGTATAGTCGGCCCGCTCGGCCCACTCCATGTCGTGAGTGGCGTAGATAACCTGCTGTTCGAGTTCGTCGAACACCTTGTTGACGATGTAGCGGTTCTTCAGATCGAGTGCGGTGGTGGGTTCGTCGGCGACGACCACCTTGGGTTCCAGCGCGAGGATCGAGGTGAGCGCGGCCAGCTGCCGTTCCCCGCCGGACAGGTCGTAGATCGACTGCTCGGCCACGTGCCCCAGCCCTCTGGATTCGAGCAGCTCCATGGCCTTCGGCCGTCGTTCATTCTTGTCTTTGATGACGGCCTTGAGCGAGAGCTGCACATCGTCCAGCGGGGTGGAGAGCAGCAGCTGGGAGAGGGAGTCGGGGAAGACGAAGCCGACGAGCTTGCGCACCTTCTTCGTCTTCTTTGTATCGACGCCCTCAACCAGCACCTGCCCAGAAGCGGGTTCCACAAGGCCGTTCATCAGGCGCAGGAGGGTGGATTTTCCCGATCCGTTCGGCCCGATGATCGACACCCGCCGCTCGGCCAGGTCCAGGTTTACTCCCGAAAGCAAGGTCTTCACCTTGGGCGGTTCTCCCGCCACCGGGACTTCCACCTGAACCGAGACGTCGCGAAATGAGATCATGCGGCGGCTGCGCGGTACTTGTGGCCGAACAGGAGCGCGGGGAAGGCCTTGCGCACGGCCACCGCGACGGCAGCGGCCAAGACCACCTTGATGAGGTCGCCGGGCAGGAAGGTGGGGATCATGGCGATGGCGGCCCAGACTTCGAGCTTGTTGATGATGATCATGCCGGTCAGGCCGGGAATGTAGAGGAACGTCGATCCGATGAAGGCGGCGATGCCCATCCAGATTGCCTGGCCTTTCCAGCCGCGGCGGGCGACCAGCCGGGCGAGCGCCCCGCAGATCAAGGTGGCGACGGGGAAGAACAGCAGGAAGCCAACGGACGGGGAGGACAGGTTGATGCCCGCCTTGAAACCGGCGAAGACGGGCAGCCCGGCGGCGCCGACCAGCAGGTAGAGCATGAGGGCGAGGAACCCGCGCCAAGGGCCGAGGATGAGGCCGGCGGCGAGGACCGCGAAGGTTTGAAGGGTGATGGGCACGCCTCCTGGCAGCGGCACCGAGATCCACGAGCAGACGGCGGTGAGCGCGGCGAATACGGCGACGAGCGCCAGGTCAGAGGCAGTGTTCTTGGAATTCATAGGGGTTTCCTTTCGACTGGGTCTGAGACTAGCGAACCTCACTGAGCATGTCTAAAGCAGTCTCAACTGATACTCCGGGCTTAGCCCAGGCCAAGTTAGCTACGGCCCATAGGGCGTCGAGTTGCTGTTCATATCCGACGGGCGAACTATCGATGACGATCCGCTCGCCTTCAACCCTCGCGCTTTGGTTTCCACAGCGGGCCGAACCGCCTACCAAGGTGAGCTCGCGGGCGGGCTGGGTGAGGGCTCTGACGTCCCTTCCGATGTGGGTGGGGCGGTACTTGCGTTTGGCGTTGACCAGGTCGCGCTTGCCGTGTACGCCGGAGAACACCAGCAGCGAATCGATGCCCGCGTTGTTGGCCCCTTCGATGTCGGTGTCGAGCCGGTCGCCGACGAAGATCGGGCGGGTAGCTCCGGCGCGGCGGGCTGCCTCGTCCATCATCGGGCGGAAGGGTTTGCCGAAGGTCTTGGGTTTGCCGCCCAGGGCCGTGGTCAGTACGGCGATCATTCCCCCTACCCCGGGAACGGTTCCGCGGTCGGTGGGCCGGTTGGTGTCGTCGTTGCAGGCGTACCACTTGGCCCCGCGCTCGATGGCGAGGCAAGCTTCGTCGAGCATGGGCCAGGGCATCTGCTGAAAGTACCCCTGGATGACGGCTTGGGGCTGGTCGTCGGCGGAGTAGACGGGCTCGTACCCCGCTTGTCGCATCACCTCGGCGAGGTTGGGCGAACCGGCGATCAGGATTTTCGAGCCGAGCTCCAGTTCCTCGGGCAGGTAGCGGGCGGCCACCTGGGCGGAGGTGAGAACTTGCTCGTAGCGTGCGGGGTAACCCAGGGCGTCGAGCTTTTCGACCACCGATTCGGCGGTCGGCGCGGCGTTATTGGTGACGTACATGATCGGAACTTTGCGCGCTTCGAGTTCCGCGATCCCGTCGACGGCCCCGGGCACGGCCAGCGGCCCGAGGTAGATGACGCCGTCAAGGTCGAACAAGGCGGCGTCATACGCGTCGATCAGGAGGCTCATGCTTGGGGGCCTCCCTCGGGTTCTTCTTCTTGTTCGACGTCCTCAGCCGGGTTTTCTTCAGCGGCTTCGGTTTCTGCGGGGTCGGAAGCGTCTAGTTCGGCGTCTTCTGGCTCTTGTGCGTCTTCGGCGTTCTCGTCTTTGGCGTCCGCTTCTTCTTCGGGCTCTTCGTATTCGTCGTAGAAGACTTCGTCTTCGAGCAGCTCTACCCCTTGCAATGCGGCCAGGCGCTGATGGGCGTCGGTCTCCTGCTCAGGATCGAGGGCTACGACCGTCTTGAACCACTTCTCGGCACCCTCGGTATCCCCCAGACGTTCGAGCATGTCGGCGTAGCCGTAGCGCAGCCGGGCGCGCTCAAGCTTGGAGCCGCGCGTGCCGACGGTCTTGATCGTGGATTGCAAGAGCCGGGCAGCCTCGCCGAGCTGGCCGCGGTCGGCGCGTACTCCGGCCTCCACCAGCCGCAGCTCGATGACGTCGAAGGCGTTGTCGGCGGCCAGAAGCCCTTCCTTGATGAGCTTGAGGGCGTCGGAATACCGGCCCAGGGCCCGCTCGGAATCGGCCATCGCGGCGACGTACTCGTTGCCTCCGGACATGCGCCGAACCGCGCGGAATTCCGTCAGCGCGACGTCGTAGTGTCCAGCGGCGTAGGCGGTTTCGCCAAGGGCCTCGCGCACCACCTGCAGGCGGGGGGCGCGCTCCTTGGCCGCGTAGGCGTGGTCGAAGGCCAGCTCCGGGTCTTCCTCGATGAGCTTGCCCGCCATGATGAGGTGCTGGCCGACGATCGTCGCGTTCTCAGGCGAGAGGCCCTTCAGCTCGGCGCGCACGCCGCGCGGCAGATCCTTGAAGTCGAGGTTCTCGGGAAGCTCGGGCTCGTTGCGCGAATACCGCTCCTGACGACGGGAAACGTCGTAGGAGCCGCGCACGTGACGGTTCGGATCCTTGCCGTCGTGGCGGTTGTCCTTGCGGTCGTCACGATAGGGCTTGCGGTCATAGGAGCGACGGTCATCACGGCCTTTCCCGAAACTCTTTCCGCCCTTCCCGGCGTAGCCCTTCCCGGACTTGCCGTGGGGCCGCTCGGAGCGATAGCCCTGACGTTCACCGTCGCGCTTTTGGTAGCCGCGATCGTCGCGGCGGTTCTCGCGGCGGTCGTCGCGCTGGTAGCGGTCGTTACGGTCGGAATGGCTGCGGTCGTCACGACGATCGTCATTACGGAACCCGCGGTCGTCGCGATCGCCGCGGTAGCCGCCCTTGCGCTCATCGCGGAACCCATGGTCGTCGCGCTGATAGCGATCGTTATGGTCGTTACGCCGGTCGTCGCTGCGGTACCCGCGATTGTCGCGGTGATCGCGATCGAAACTGGGCCGACGGTCGTCGCGCCCATGCCCGCGATCCGCTCCATACCCGTTCCGGTTGTCGCGTGGCTGTTGCCGACGATCATCGCCGCGGTACCCGCCGCGATTGGAATCGCGGTTGCCGTCTCGGTTGTAACGCTCGTCGCGCTTTTGGTAGCCGCTTCCTGAGTCTCTACGGTCGTTGGAGTATGAACGTTCTTGACGCTGGCCGTCGTAACGCTCATCGGAGCCATAACGCTCGCGCGAATCAGACTTAGATCTGCCGTAACCGGACTTGGAGCCGCTCTTAAAGCCCGAGCCGGAACGGCTCTTGTAAGGCCGCGAGCCGCCCGAGTGCGAACCTGAGCCGCCGGATTTCGGGCGTGAGCTAGAGCCGCCGGAGCGGAAACCGCCCGATCCAGAACGTCCGCCGCGCGAACTAAACTCGCTAGAAGAATGGGATTTGCCCTTGAAGTTGTGATTGCCGTTCCCGCGACCGCGTGGCCCCCCCGACTTTCCGCCACCGTTGCGTCCCGATCCACCGGTACGCCCACTGCGCTCTGACACGATGATTCCTTTCAACCGCTGAAGTCTAGTCGAGTACCCGCATAGACGCTCAATCGTCCCCGTTGAAACAAATTCGCGCTGGATGGAAAGGTGCGGGGCGTCTACCCGGCACTTGCGAATCCCAACCCCGTCACCCTGCGCGCAATCGCAGACCGCAGCCGGGCGAAGCCCGCGCCCCGGTCTCAAGGAGTGAAGCGACGAATAGACCGCAGCCGGGCGACGCCCGCGCCCCGGCCTCAAGGAGCGGAGCGACGCATAGGATCTCTTGTGGAGCGACATCAGCGAGATCCCGCGTACTGCGACTCCACTTCGTTCCGCGCAGCATGACCTCCGCTTCGCTCCGCGCGCGGGATGACGAGTAGGGGGCCCCAAATTACCTACTATTCGTAACCGCTCCTTGACAAGGCAAAACAGTACAAAACCACTAGTCACAACCCCGAAATTTGCGCGAAAATCGCGCAGGAAATAGCAACAATTACCGAAAGTTGTTGGGATTACGTGCAACGCGGAATGGATCGGAAATCAGTGCCGTTGCACCTGGCGGACATTCACTCTCTAACTAAGGATGATGATGAAGAAAGAATGGTTCAAGAAGTCTGCCTCAGCCGCAGCGGTTCTCACGACGGCACTCGCCGTCCCCTTTGGCTCAATGGCCCCTGCCACAGCATCTCCCTTTATTCTCCCTGACACCACTTTGACGGATCTAACAGATTGCGAGTCTGAAGAGAGCGACTCAGAGGTAACCAAGGAATCCCTGACTAAGTTGGTGAACTCCAACTCGTGCATTATCACCATCAAGGAAGCCGCCGCGCAGTACACCAAGACCCTAGCTAACACCTTCCAGTCGGAGGCAGAGAAGTTGGTCACCGAAGCCGTGAACGCCGCTTTCGACAAATACTTCACCGCCGACGTCATCAATAAAGCCCTCGACGAGCAAGCGGGCCCGCTGCTAAAGCAGCTAGCCAAGGATCAGCTCACTAAGGCCGACATCGACTCCTCGCTCAGCGGCCTCCTCGACGACGCCATCGACTCGGCCATTGACCAGGTCATTACCTCCGACGTGATCGGCACGATCCTCAGCAACGACATTGTCCAAGACGTCACCCAGCGAACCATCAAGTACACCATCGCCAACCTGATGGCCGACCTCAATCTTGAGCAGGTACTAGCCGACAAGGTGAACTCGCTCATCGAGGCCCGCCAGGCCACCGCCATCGACGCAATCTTCAACACTGCAACGACCGAGGTCGCCGGAACCGAAATCAAGGGCAGCCTAATCGCCCAAGGCGGCAACGTAGTCAACAACTCTTATTACGACGTCACGATTGGTGACAATGACTGGAATATCGACGAGAGCACACAGGTAGTTCCAATCCAGGTCGATGTTCCAATGGATCTGTCCAAGGTCAGCAGCGCATTGACGCTCGTTGGCATGAGCCTTAGTGACATCTCCCCCTACCTGGATGCCACTGGATTCCACATGTACTACGAGGTGACCGTCACACCCGAGATGTTGGAAAATGGCAGCTATTCCGTTGACGCCGCTACCTTGGTTGATTCCGCTACCTTGAAGCAGGCTGTGATTGATCAACTCACTGAGGATGCGGTCAAGGAAACAGCTGCACTTCAGGCTGCTTACGAGGAGGCTGAGGCTGAATACGAGGCAGCAAAGAAGGCCTCCGATGAAGCCCCGACAGGTGAGTGGAAGTTCTCAATAACGAAGGGTTATTACCCCTACGATGACACTGCCAAAGAGAAACAACGTCTTGCAAATGTCGCTGCCAACAAATACCTCGCCCTCCAGGCGATATCCGCTAAGCAGAAAGCGGTTCCGATCCAGCGAGACGCGATCATCAGCCTGATCAACAACGCTACGCTTGATTCCGAGTCCAAGCCCGTCGAGTTCGCCAAGACCACTCCCAAGTCTGTCACGGTAAACGGGTGGAATGAGGAGAAGGTCGTCTCTGAGGTCATCTCCGCGCTCACCAAGTTGGACGGCGACCTGGTTAAGATCGCTCCCTCACTGGACGACCTCGGCTTGTCCGAAACGCAGCTAACGCAGAAACTGGTAAACGCCGGCACCAAAGCCCTGAAGCAGGCCGTTACCGAGGTTGCGACCGAGAAGTACAACGAGGCCAAGGACCAGTTCGACAAGGTAATCCAAGAGCTCAAGGCGCAGGTACAGGCCGAGCTCGACGATCTGTATGCCGAAGTTCAGAAGTCTCTTGGTGATACTCAGGAAAAGCTGGCCGAAGCCAAGGCCGAGTACGACGCTCTCAAGACGGAAGCTATCAACTCCGTCCAGGAGTTGAAGGCTTGGGCTGAGCAGGCCGAGGCCACCATTACCAAGTGGGTGGCGATCGTCGACGCCAACTGGGTAAAGACCTCCATCAAGGGCGACACCACTCTGGGCTCGAAGCTGACCGCTGACACCAAGACCATCGTCAAGGGTGCCAGGGTGACCTATCAGTGGTACCGCAATGGCACGGACATCAAGGGCGAGACAAAGAGCAAGTACAAGCTGACCGAAGCTGATGGTGGCACTACGATCTCCGTCGAGGTGACGGCCACCGCCTTCAAGCACACCAAGTCGGCTAAAGCTGATAAGTCAATCGCCTTGTACACGATCGCCAACTTCACCCCCGCCATCTCGGGCGCAACCGACGGTAAGGCCGAAGTAAAGGCACAGCTCGGGGTCAACGGTATCCCGGATGCATGGAAGAAATACGCTACTTACCAGTGGCTGCGTGATGGCCAAGAGATCAGCACCGATCCCACCTACACCACCAGCGATGACGACATCGACAAAGAAATCTCTGTCAACGTCACTCTCTCCAAGGATGGCTACGCGCCGAAGACTGCTTCGGCCTCCGTCACGGTTGAGGCAAGCAGCTCCGAATCTGGCGACGGCGATTCAGGCTCCAGCACCGACAACACCAGCGGCGGGGGTTCCACCACCGACCCCACCCCGACCACGAACGCGGGCATCGTCGAGAGCAATGCCGATCAGACCTCCGTCGAGGTTGTGGATAACACCGAGGTGAACTCTGCGGCCGTCGTCAAGGCTGTGAAGCTGAAGCTGAATGTGAACGGCGGCAAGCTCGCCAGCTCCAAGAAGACCAAGACCGTCACGACTACCAAGAAGTACGGAACCCTGGCCACGCCGACCCGCTCGGGTTACACGTTCCTGGGTTGGTACACCAAGAAGTCCGGCGGCACGAAGGTCACGTCCAAGACCGTGGTAACCGTCGCCAAGACCCACACGCTGTACGCGCACTGGGCCAAGAAGACGACCTACGCCAAGGTGACCGTCGGAACGCTGCAGGTCAACTCGAAGGCTACCTCGCTGGTTCCGAAGGCGATCGGCTACCTGAAGAAGGGCACTTCCGTGAAGGTTCTGTCCAAGGTTGATCGCCCCGGCACCAAGAAGGACTTCTACAAGATTTCCTACAAGGGCAAGACGGGCTACATCGCCGCCCGTTACGTCAAGACGTACACCAAATAGTTAGGGGTTCGGTTCGGCCTCGGGCTTCGGCCCGGGGCCGAACTGTTTAAGGTGCGAGCGCCCCGAGCGGAATGTGGTGAATTCCTTCTGTGTCGGTGTACGCCAACGGCTCGTTCGTGACCACTGCTAAGAAGGCTGGGGGGCCTCCGTGCTGCGAGCAGACATCCTCCCGGATTTGGGGCAACGTTACCTGTGCGTCCTCTTGCCCCCTGGCGGAAAGCTTCACCTCGACGGCACCCCACTTGCCGTCCCCCCGCTCGATGATGGCGTCGGCCTCTAGGCCACGGGCGTCCCGATAGTGATAGACGACGGCATCTGCCGCCTCGGCGTAAACCCTCAGATCCCTGACGGCTAGGGATTCGAAGAATAATCCGAACGTGTTGTAGTCCACTTGGAGTTTGTCCGCCGTCAACCGCAGAGCGGCGGCAGGCAGCGACGGATCACAGAACCGACGCACAGGCTTCGATCGCTGCGCAACTTTTGACCGGACGGACATCGGCCAAGCCTCTTGTTCTTCCAGCACATACAGCGTGCGCAATGCGTTCAGGTATTGGTTCACAGTGTTGATCGCCAAGTGTCCGTCATCTACAGACATGTCCGCTTGAATCGTGGCGATGGCGGCCTGCGATGACTCGTTGCGGGCCAGAGCCCGCAGCAACAGTCTTACCCTCTTTGGGTTCTTTTCCACGCCGTCAACCATTGATATGTCGTGCTCGGCCAGGGATTCCAAATAGTCCAACGCCCGCTCGCCGCCTTTTTCCCCCAAGACGACGGACGACGGCCAGCCGCCCCTAACAATCGCGTTCGCCGCACCTGCAGCATCTAAGCGAGAGGAACCCGAGACCTCCCCGCCTTCAAACAGTGCAGCCAGGGAGACGTCGCCCGTCGACTCCCCAGACTCATACAGACTCATCGTCCTCATGCGCACCTTGGCAAAGCGTCCTGTTCCGCTGTGTCTAACCTGTCCCAGTGCTTTCTCACTTGGCGCAGTCGAACCGGTTAGGAGGAACTGACCCGGTGCCGCAGCTTGATCGACGGCGAATCGCACCGCATCCCATACCTGCGGTATGTCCTGCCATTCGTCAAGAAGCAAGGGCCGCTTGCCTTCCAGGAGCAGCGATGGTTTTTCCTGACCTAAGCGCTCGAAGAAGGCGCGCATGTCAGCGTCTTGGAAGTACTTCGTCTCAGCCGCCTGTTGTCGTGCAGTTGTGGTCTTTCCGCACCACTTGGGCCCGACGACTTGAACCGCCCCAGCCCGTGCGAGAGCTTGGGAAATCATTTTGTCAGCGACTCTTGGAAGGTATTTGGAGGCTTCAGCCATATGACAAATCTATCAGTAACTGAGTGTTTTAACAATCAGTTACTGATAGATTTGTCATGAGCTGGGTCGCTGCACCCACGGCTATACCTGGCAAATGTGGAGTTGCGAATGGACTTTTGGCCAAACTCAGCTACAGCCGGATCACGTTCGACGGCGGTTCTTCACTCTTTCCTGCCAGGCCGGGCACGCGCTCGGGCATGGGCAGGTTGGCGTTGATCTCGGCCAGGGAGGTGGGCGGCGGGAGTTTGCCGCGGGCTTTCGTCGCGCGGGTTAGGTCGTTGGGGACGCCGGTGATGGCCGCGATGACGTCCTCGTAGGAGACGTCCGACATGGCCGCTTCGCCGTTTACCCTTCCCAGACGCATGACGACGACCCGGTCGGCCACCGCCTGCACGTCCTGCAGGCTATGGGAAATGAACATGACGCCGTAGCCCAGGTCGCGCAGGTGCTCGATCAGGTTCAGGACCTCGGCCGTGGCGACGACCGAGAGCGAGTTCGTCGGTTCATCCATTACGACGATCCGCGGCGATCCCAGCAGCGCGCGGGCAATCGCGGTGATCTGGCGCTGGCCAGCCGAAAGCTCGGACACCAGCGTGCGCACCGACGGCAGCTGCGCCCCCAGCTCGACGAGCGCACTGCGGGCGATCTCGTCCATCTCGTCGTCGCGGGTGCCGATCGGCCCGTGCAGCTCGCGGCCAAGGAACAGATTCTGGACGATATTGAGGTTGTCGCACAGCGATCCTTCCTGGAACACCGTGGCGATCCCCAGCTCCAGCGCCGCTTTAGCCGACGGTATCGAGGTGAGTTCGCCGTCGAGATAAATGTCCCCGGCATCGGGCTGATAGACGCCGGAAATGGTCTTGGCAAGCACAGACTTCCCCGCCGCATTATCTCCGACGACCGCAACCACCTCGCGCGGATAGATGTCAAAATCCACATCGTCAAGCGCCTGCACGCGCCCAAACTTCTTGCCCACACCCCTGAGAGCCAGAATGGGTTGCCGGGTACTGGTTATGGTCATTTCTCACCCCCTCTAAGCAATGGCATTTCTTTGCGCGAGTACCTTCGACCACGAATCTGCCCACTTCGCCCGGGGGTTGTAAGGGGGGGCGTCCCCCTACGCAGGTAAGCACGCGGTTGCCGGGTACTGGTTATGGTCATTTCTCACCCCTTTCTCCCGCAATCTCGGCTACAGAAGCAAAACCTACCTCGTCATTCTGCGCGCAGTCGCAGAATCTCCATTTCCCACCGACGCCGCAGCCAAGAGATCCTGCGACTGCGCGCAGGATGACGGGTGGATAACGCAGTCGCAGACCGCAGCGGGACGAAGTCCCCGCTTCGGTCTCGAGGAGCAAAGCGACGAAAAGAATTCCCCACGATGGTGCAGGGAATAACGGGATTGCGCTCCCCACGTCCTTGATTCCGCACGCCCCAGTGTCCAGCTGTCACTACGCCACCGCCCTAAGTTGCGCGGGCAGGCCCACGGACTCGACGGCGTACGACATCGCCCCCTTGCAGGCGATGAATTCGTCTAGCTCGGTTACTTCTACCCGGGGCGGGTGCAGCGGGTTGTGCAAGGTGTAGCGCTCGAGTGCGGCCTCCAAGGGAGCGGTGAAGATCCCGCCCGCGGAGGCCAGCTCGCCGCCGATGATGATGATCTCCGGGTCAAACACGTTGCACAAGGCCGAGAGCGCGCGCCCGGTATACCCGGCGGCATCTGCGATCACCCTGGATGCCCCGAGGTCTCCGGCCTTGGCCATAGAGATGACGTCCCGGAGCTGCACCGCCCCGATGGCATCGCGCAGCTGCCCAGCCAGGGCGTCGGCGGAAACGACGGTTTCCAGGCAGCCGCGGTTGCCGCACTTGCACAGCTCGCCGTTCTCCACCACCTTGATGTGGCCGATCTCGCCCGCCGTGCCCTTGGCCCCGCGCACGATCTCCCCGTTCAAGCAAAGGCCCGCGCCGATGCCGTGCCCGATAGAGACGTACACCGCAGAGCCGACGTCTTTTGCCTTGCCAAAGCGCGCTTCTGCCAGCATCGCCAGGTTAGAGTCGTTGTCGGCGACGACCGGCTTGCCGATGCGCTTAGACAAGGCCTCGCAGATCGACACCTCGTCCCAGCCGCGCAGCAGCCCGGGCACGGAGAGGGAATCACTCTCGGCGTTGTAGGGTGCACAGATCGCCAGCCCGGCCCCGAGCAGTTCCTCGGAACGGCCGCCGATGGATTCCTGCATATCGGCCAGCAGCTGGGCCGCGCGATCTAAGTCGGTGTCGTGGCGGTGATCGGCCGGCAGCGGCAACCTTTGCTGCGAGACGACGTTCCCGCTGGCGTCGCCCAGCGTCACGCGCAGCGTGCGGGTCGAGAAGTGCAGCCCGGCCACCAAACCCAAGCCACGGGAGAGCTCTACCTGCAGTGCCCGACGCCCAGAGCGGGTCACATGGGAGGTGGTCACGATACCGGAGGCCACCAGCTCGTTGACGATGATGGAAACAGTCGCGGGCGAGAGCCCGGTGAGGTCGGAGAGCTCGACCTGCGTCATTGCGCCGAGCCGCTTGATCGAATCGACGATGCGCGCGCGGTTGGCTTCGCGCAGCGAAGACTGCGAACCGGGCGGCACGCGGTTGATAGGCATGGCGAGAGTCTACCCGAGAACCAGCAAACGAAACCTCCCCTTGGTTTCATTTCTCAACGCCAGGACTGAATTTGTCCACATGTGTTGGCTGATGCGCAACTTATCCACAATCTCCATCGTCATCCTGCGCGCAGTCGCAGGATCTCCTAATCTCTAGGCCATGAGAACGGCATATGTGTATATCCTCACCAATCAGCCACGTGGGGTGTTGTACGTGGGGGTCACGAACAACCTCACTCGCAGGATGCACGAACACAAGCGCAAGATTAATGAAGGATTCTCCTGTAAATACAACCTCACAAGGCTCGTTTGGTACGCGCAGGGGAACGAGATGAGCGGGGCGGTCGCTGTAGAGAAGAAGATCAAGAACCGCTCTAGACAATGGAAGATTGATCTGGTGGAACGTACGAATCCTGAATGGAGAGATTTGTCGATTGAAGGTTGAGTTAGTGCGGGCTGACGGGGAGATCCTGCGACTTCGCTTCGCTCCGCGCAGGATGACGAAGTGGCGGACGCCCAGAACGACGAGGTGGGGGACGCGCAGGATGACGAAGTGGCGGACGCCCAGAACGACGAGGTGGCGGACGCGCAGAACGATGAGGTGGGGGACGCCCAGAACGACGAGGTGGGGGACGCGCAGGATGATGAGGTGGCGGACGCCCAGAACGACGAGGTGGGGGACGCCCAGGATGATGAGGTGGGGAAAACACCGGACGACAAAGCGAAGGAACGTGCCCTCACCGTCATCCTGCGCGCAGTCGCAGGATCTCCTCTACAGCCCCTTAGAACACGCGTACCCGTTTTCTTCACTAAATCAAGTAACAGTTTGATAACAATCGCCCTTGGGTTCGCTTCGCAAACTCAAGGAGTGCTAGCGTTCTCGTACTCGTTATTTTTCAAGCTCTCCCGAAGGTGGGCGGGCAACGTAAGGAAGGAATAACATGGCACACCGAAAGCTCGCCGCACTGGCCGCGGCGCTTCTCGCCGGGGTTCTGGTCGTCGGCTGCTCTTCCACCCGCGAAGGCTCGACAAGCACCGACGGCGAATCTGTCGCAGCAGGCGGCGAAACCCTCGTCGGCATCACCATGCCGACCAAGTCCCTGGAACGCTGGAACAACGATGGCTCTCAGCTCGTCACCCTGCTTCAAGAAAAGGGCTACAAGACCCAGCTCGACTACGCCGACAACAAGCCCGAAGAGCAAGCCAAGCAGCTCGAAAACCAGATCAACGCCGGAGCCAAGATCCTGATCGTGGCCTCCATCGAATCCAAGGCCCTCATCCCCACGCTGCAGACCGCCGCCGAAAAGGGCATCAAGATCATCGCCTACGACCGCCTGCTCATGGACACCGAAAACGTCGACTACTACGCGACGTTCGACCTTGAGAAGGTTGGAAACCTGCAAGGCGAGTTCATCGTCGAAAACCTCGGTCTCAAAGACGGCAAGGGCCCGTTCAACATCGAACTGTTCGCCGGTTCCCCCGACGACAACAACGCCTCGCTGTACTTCAAGGGCGCCTGGGACATCCTGAAGCCGTACTACGACGAGGGCAAGCTCAAGGTTCCCTCCGGTAAGGTTCCCGAGACCCTGGCCGACTGGGCGCAGATCGGCATCCTGTCCTGGAAGGCCGAGACGGCCCAGAACGAGATGGAAAACCGCCTCAACTCCTTCTACTCCGACAAGAAGGTCGACGCCGTACTCTCGCCGAACGACTCGCTCGCCCTCGGTATCGCCCAGGCCCTCGAAGGCAAGGGCTACAAGGTCGGGGACGACTGGCCGATTCTCACCGGACAGGACGGCGACGTCGCCAACATCAAGAACATCCTCGCTGGCAAGCAGACGATGACGGTATGGAAAGACACCCGCAAGCTCGCCGACGCCGTCGCCGCCATGGTCGACGACATCGCAGGCGGCAAGGAACCGGGCATCACCACGTCGTACTCGAACAACACCAAGGACGTACCGTCGGTGACGCTGGAATCCCAGGTCGTCGTCGAGGACACCGTGCAGTCACTGCTGGTGGACTCCGGCTTCGTAACAGAAGACCAGCTCAAGTGAGCTAAGACCTGACGCCCGGGCACCGGCTCTGCCTGGGCGTCAGGATTACTCAACTTGAGTCACATTTGCACCGCCCGCGACACCATCAAATATCCGCCCGCAGCGCCCGCCGTCCCAGTACAGCGGGCGGCACCAGCGGCCCGGAGGTTCACCGACGACCGCGGGCAGCACACAAAGACCTGCTTGTGAAGGAGAAAACATGAGTGAGACGCCCATCCTGGAAATGGTCGACATCACTAAAGAGTTCCCCGGAGTCAAGGCCCTATCCGACGTCACGTTCAAGGTTCTGCCCGGCGAAATCCACGCTATCTGCGGGGAAAACGGCGCCGGAAAATCGACCCTGATGAAAGTGCTCTCCGGGGTCTGGCCCTACGGAACCTATACCGGAACCATCACCTACAAGGGCGAGGAATGCCGCTTCCGCTCCATCCGCGATTCGGAGGAGAAGGGCATCGTCATCATCCACCAGGAGCTCGCCCTCATCCCGTTCCTGTCGATCACCGAGAACATCTTCCTCGGTAACGAACAGGCAAAACACGGGGTCATCGACTGGAATCTAGCCGACGAACGCGCAGTCACCTTGCTGCAAAGGGTAGGGCTGCACGAACATCCGTCGACGAACATCATCGACATCGGCGTCGGCAAACAGCAGCTAGTGGAGATCGCCAAGGCCTTAGCCAAGAACGTCGAGCTGCTGATCCTCGACGAACCGACCGCCGCCCTCAACGACGACGACTCCGAGCACCTGCTGAACATCCTGCGTTCGCTGCGCGACGAGGGCGTCACCTGCATCATCATCTCCCACAAGCTCAAAGAGATCCTCTCCATCGCCGACTCGATCACCGTCATCCGCGACGGTCAGGGCATCGAAACGCTGGACGTCCGCGCCGGGCTTACCGAGGAACGTCTGATCAAATCGATGGTCGGCAGGGAGATGAACTCGCTGTTCCCCGAGCACGAGCCGCACATCGGCGAGGAAGTGTTCAAGATCGAGGATTGGACGGTTCACCACCCGATTCAGGCCGAGCGCGTGATCGTCGACCATGCGAACCTGGACATCAAGGCGGGGGAGATCGTCGGGCTGGCCGGGCTGATGGGTTCGGGCCGCACCGAGATGGCGATGTCGATTTTCGGGGAGACCTACGGCACCAATATCTCGGGGAAGATCTGGCTCAAGGGCAAGGAAATCGCAACCAAGACCGTCGAACAGGCGGTGAAGAACGGCATCGCGTACGTTTCCGAGGACCGTAAGCGCTTCGGGCTGAACCTCATCCAGACCATCCGGGAGAACATGACGTCGGCCGCGATGGGGAAGGTTTCCAAGAACGGTGTCATCGAGGTCAACCAGGAGATCGCCGACGCCAACGAGCTGCGCAAGGAGCTCAACGTCAAGACGCCCTCGGTTGAGGAGCTGGTCGGCAAGCTTTCGGGCGGCAACCAGCAGAAAGTCTCCCTTGCCAAGTGGATTTTCACCGACCCTGAAGTACTGATACTCGACGAACCGACGCGCGGCATCGACGTCGGCGCAAAGTACGAGATCTACCAGATCATCAACGACCTGGCCGACCAGGGCCGGGCCGTGCTCGTCATCTCGTCGGAGCTGCCCGAGCTCATCGGCATCTGCGACCGCATCTACGCCCTCGCTGAGGGCCGGATCACCGGCGTCGTCGACAAGGCCGACGCCACCCAAGAGAACCTAATGCAACTAATGACCAAGGAGGAGGCATGAGCCTCAAAGAAACTATGGGCGGGTCCCTGAGGCAATACGGCATCATGCTCGTCCTCGTCGGCGTCGTTGTGATCGCCGCGCTGGCCACCGGCGGCAAGCTGGTGGTTCCCAACAACGTGTTCACGCTGATCTTGCAGAACTCGTACGTGCTGATCCTCGCCATCGGCATGGTGATGGTGATCGTCGCCGGGCACATCGATCTGTCCGTCGGCTCGGTGGTCGCCTTCATCGGCGGCGTCATCGGCTGGATGACGATCAACTGGGGTTTCCCCTGGCCGGTTGCGGTTTTGGCGGCGCTGGCCATCGGCGTCATCATCGGAGCCTGGCACGGATTCTGGGTCGCGTACGTGCGCATCCCGGCCTTCATCGTGACGCTGGCGGGCATGTTGATCTTCCGCGGTTTGGCTTTGATTATCGTGGGCACGACGCTCGCGGGCTTTGACCAGGGGTTCATCAATATTGCGGCGGGTTCTCTGCCGCCGTGGTTCGGCTTCATCGGTGATTTCGACGTCGTTACTTTGGTGATCGGCGTGATTGGGGTCGTCGGGCTGGTGGTTTCGACCTTGCGCTCGCGAGCCTCGCAGATCAAGCACGGCATCGCGCCGGAGGCTTTCGGGTTCATGATCGGCAAGCTGATCGTCATCTCGATCGCTATCTTGGTGGTGGCCGGAAACCTGGCGCTTTCCGACAAGGGCACGCCGTTCCTGCTGCTGATCGTCGGGGCGTTGATCTTCATCTACTCGTTCGTACTCAACAAGACGGTGTTCGGCCGTCACATCTACGCCATCGGTGGAAACCTGAACGCGGCCATCCTGTCCGGCATCAATACCGCGAAGACCAACTTCATGATCTTCGTACACATGGGCCTACTGGCGGCGGTCGCGGCCATCGTGGTGACGTCCCGAGCCGGGGCGGCGACGGCCCAGGTCGGCCAGCAGTACGAGATGGACGCCATCGCCGCGTGCTTCATCGGCGGCACTGCGGTTACCGGCGGCGTCGGCCGCATCTCGGGAGCGATGATCGGCGCCCTGATTATGGGCGTGCTGAACATGTCGCTGTCGATCGCGGGTGTTAGCTCGGACGTCCAGCAGACGGTAAAGGGCGTAGTCGTCCTGGCTGCGGTCGCTCTGGATCTGCTGAGCAAGCGCCGCGCCAAGGTTGCGTGATTTTATCCTGACGCACTGAAGCCGGGGCTCTTA
>JAISTE010000171.1 GCA_031272825.1 Propionibacteriaceae bacterium
TACCCGTCTCCAAGACGATACGCACAGCCCCCTCCCGGAACTCAGGATCATACTTCTTCCGATGCTCGGCCATAGCAACTCCTTATAGCTCGACCCTCCACACTTTCAAGGAAATCTCACCGACCCTGACGTGTTGCCGTTGGGTGTCGGGGCGGACAGCCGGCCGATTGTGTGGGACACCCAAGAAACGAACAGTTTGCTGGTTTCGGGCGGGCCGGGCACCGGCAAGGGTGCGGTGTTGCGAAACCCGATCACTGAGGCGTTGCGTCGCGGCTGGCAGGTGGTGCTGCTTGACCCGATCAAAGGCGGGGGAGATTTCAAGTATGCCGAGCCGTATTGCAACGTGTTTGCGGGCACCCGGGTTGAAGCGGAGGCGGCTCTTAAAACTTTGTATGCCGAGGTGGTGCGACGGAAAAACCTCACCTCAAGCTACGGCGTCGCCAACTTTAGGGATTTACCTGAAAACGTACGCCCCACCCACATTCTGCTGGTTGTAGACGAGTTCAACAACGCCATAGAGGAAGACAAAGTAGACACCCGCCCGTCCACCGACCCCGAGGTGGAGGCCGCCAGGTTAGAGGTTGTGGCTGAAAACGCTGCCGCTAACGCAATCGGCAAAACTGTAGGACGGATTGTTAAAGAAGCCCGCAGCTCCGGCGTGTCTGTCCTTTTGGCAGGCCAGGCGATCTACGCCGCACAGCTCGCTAAGGCTGGCGCGTCAGGTCTGAAAGCGATGATGGCGGCGATGCTGCTTGGCGATCCGGCCTATGGTGCGGTGCAGGGTGCTTTGCGTTCCCCGGATGATGCGCCTGACATGGGTGGCGTTTGCCCGCCAGGACGCGGACGCTACGAGTCTACGGTCGCTTCCGCCGTAATCATCCAGAATCTGTTTGCCACCATCGACGAGCACAGTCGGCTTCTGTCTGGTCTGCCGGAGGTCGAAAAATGGGATTTGGCTCCGAAAACACGCAAGCTGCCGTCCGGCCCGGCGGTCGAAGACATTATGTTAGGTGGGCCTCAGACACCTCAGACGGTCGAGTTTTCGCTTGACGACTTGCTGGCTCTTGAAGGGTCGGGCGGCAGTGTCGTGCAGCCTGCCGTGCAGCCGGTTCCGTTTGAGCAGCAGTGGCAGCCGACCTGGTAGACCCTTCGGGTTGGAGGTGCTTGGTGGGCGCGTTCGAGGGCTTTGCGTTGTGTGGGTGTGTTCCATGGGCCGCCGTCGCGGTATAGGCCGATCAGGTAGCGTCGTTCGTTTTCGAGGGCGGCTTCGGCGTCGCCTTTGGTTTGGAAGGTGCCGACTTCGACTTCAGCTCCGAGGTAGCGGTAGGAGGCCCGCCATTTGTCCCAGCGGGTTGCTAAGCTGGAGGGTGGAAGGTTTTCGCCGGTGCGTTCCAGGTGGCGTTTGGCTTGCTCTTCGCGGCTTTGGCAGCTTGCTGGCTGAATGATGGGCGTCGTTTGATTTTGCCGAAGTTGCGGCGTGGTTCCAACCGCATGGGGTTGCTTTCCTTTCTCTACCGGGCCGCTCGATCTTCGCGCCGGGTTCGGCCCTGTTTAGGGGGGGCCGGATGGGCTTGTTTGGTGCCGGGTGGAGGTTGCGCCTCCTTCAAATTCGGCCCCCTATTCGGCCCCCTATTCGGCCCCCCTTTTGGTTCGTTTCGGCCCCCTTCGAGACAAACATTTGTTTGCGCAGCCCCGGGACGGCTTTGGGCAAAACCCCTTGTGAACAAGCAAAAACCCCGGTATTTCTACCGGGGTTGAATTGTGCGCGAGAGAGGAGTTGAACCTCCACGCCCTCCCGGGCACACGGACCTGAACCGTGCGCGTCTGCCATTCCGCCACTCGCGCTTGAAACAAACAGCGAGGAAGACCTTACCACCAAGCTTGTCGGAGCCAAAATCGGGGCTGGGCCGGCGTCTTGGTTGGGTCAAAAACCCAGCCTTGAGTGCTAGCCCAGCCCCGATTGTGAAGCTTGGGTTCGGCTACTTCCAGAAGGTCGCCAGCACGAAGGAGGCGGCCATCAGGCCCATGCCGATCAAGATGTTCCAGCCGCCGATGTCGCTCATCCACGGCACGTAGATGCCGGCGGAGGCCGTCACGTAGTAGACGACCAGCCACAGGACGCCCAGCAGGCCAACCGTGATGAACGTCGGAACGACCCAGCCGCCCTTGCCGGGGGCCGCTGCCGCCTTGGCCTTTTCGGCGCGCTTCTTGGCGCGCTCTTCGCTCTTGGTCAGCTTCTTCTTCTCGTCCGCTTCCTTGCGCGTCCTCGACTCAGGCAACTTCTTCTCCTTTTCCGCCTATGTAGCTTAGTCGTTCAACAATCCGGAACCACAATCACGGCCCAGCCGGGGCATTGGAATCCTCGCTTGATGTGGGCGACGGCGGTGCCGGATTTGCCACGCACTGCTCGGTGCTTTCATCCCAGGTGTAACCGGCATCACAGGGCTTGGCAACCACGGTCAAAGTGATCTTGGTGGACTTGCGGCTCTTTGACGTGTTTGCCTTGGGGGACTGCGCTGAGACGGTACCCTCCTCGGCTTGTGTCGTGAACGCCGTGTACTTCGTGGTGATGTTCTTCTCCAAGAAACCGGCGTCGAGCATCTCCTGCTTTGCGAGAGTGAGATTCTTGCCAACCACATTGGGCACCAGCGATTTGCCTGTTGCGCACACGATCGAGATCTCTTGATCCTTCGCGTAGTCCATCCCTGGAGGCGGCTCGACCGAGATGACAGTATCAGCGGTATCCGTAGTCTTTTCTTGTTCAGCCGTCGCGTCAACTACGTTGGCGTTCGCGAACCCGAGTCTGGTCAATTCCAGCTGATACTCTCCGCAGTCTTTCCCAGTGAAATCATCTGGCAGGGTAATCTTCTCCGGCCCCATATTCACCTGGATCGTGACCATTGTCCCGGTTGGAACCTGAGTGCCTGCAGTTGGATCCTGGTTAATCACTGTGCCGACTGTCTTGTCGTCTTTACCTTCGATCGGCGCAATCGTCACCTGTAGCCCTGCTTGCTCAAGATCCCACTTCGCTTGGTTCTGAGTCTTTTCCAAGACTAACGGCACCGACACCGTCGACACCTTCGGTTCCGCCCCCCGGTTATTCACGATGATGTAGATGGAAATGCCCGCGGCGACCAGACCGAGCGCGATCAGGAACACCCACAGCCCGGCGAAGCGGCGCGGTGCCTTCGGCGATTCCTCCACCGCCCGACGCCCCCCTGTGGTTTCAGCGGGAGCCTCGGCCATCGCCCGGGTCGGGGCCGGGGTTGTGTAGACGGCCGTGGCACCGGCGTCCGGGGTGTAGGCACGCGTGGGTGCGGTCATGGCGACCGTCGGCTGATACTCGACGTTCACCTGGTGCCCGGCGATGATCCTGTCGATGTCCCCGCGCATGGCCGCCGCCGTCTGGTAGCGGGCGTCCGGATCCTTTTCCAGGGCGCGCAGAACCAGGGCGTCGATGGACGGGGAGATGTCCGGGTTCAACCGCGAGGGCGGCTGCGGCGGCTGCTGGACATGCTGGTAGGCCACCGACACGGGGGAGTCGCCGATGAACGGCGGACGCCCGGTCAGCAGCTCGTACAACAGACAGCCGGTCGAATAAATATCCGAGCGGGCGTCGACGGGTTCGCCGCGAGCCTGCTCGGGGGAGAAGTAGGAGGCGGTGCCGATCACGGCAGCCGTCTGGCTCATCGTCGACGAGGTGTCGGACACAGCCCTGGCAATGCCGAAGTCCATGACCTTGATAACCCCGTCGTCGGTCAGCATGACGTTCGCGGGTTTGATGTCGCGGTGGACGATGCCCTTGGAGTGGGAATAACCCAGGGCGTCGAGGATGCGGGCCGTGTATTCGAGCGCAGTCGTCGGCGGAACTACCTTGGATTGGCGCAAAATTTCGCGCAGCGTCCGGCCTTGTACCAGCTCCATGACGATGTAAGGGATGGGCACACCGGTGACGGGATCCATGTCCTCGCCGGTGTCGTGCACGGTGACGATGTTGGGGTGTTGCAGCGAGGCCGCAGATTCGGCCTCCTTGCGGAAACGCTCTTGGAACGCCTGGTCGCTGGCCAGGTCCACGCGCAGCAATTTGACTGCGACATCGCGGTTCAGCCGGGTGTCCCTGGCAATCCGAACTTCGGCCATGCCGCCTCGCCCGAGGAGGTCGCCCAGGAGATACCTCCCGCCAAGCATGCGTGGCTCAGCCATTGAAACGTCCTTTCGATTGAGTCGCCCCCAAGGTTACATACAAAAACTGAATGTTCACTAAGGATTCTCCTTAATCATCGCCTGCATTACGGCCTTGGCGATCGGGGCCGCTAGCCGTCCTCCGGTGGTCTCGGTGGTGCCTACCCCGGCGTCCTCCAAGAACGCGCAGACGGCCAGATTCTCCTCCGAAACGAAGGAAACGAACCAGGCGTACGGGTGTCTAGATTCCGAGACGGTGGCCGTGCCGGTCTTGCCGCCGACCTCATAGCCCTTGATGCGTGCCGCCGTGCCCGTCCCCTCTTCAACGACGGCCACCATCGCGTCGCGCAGCGTCTGCGCGTTTGCCGGGGTGAGGGCCTGGCCCATCGACTGCGGCTTGGCAACATATGTGTCGCGCAGATCCTGAGTGGAGATGCGCTGTACCAGATACGGTTTCATGACCTCGCCGCCATTTTGGATGGCGGCGGCCACCATGGCCATCTGCAGCGGGGTGGCGGCCACTTCGAACTCGCCGATGGCGCTCATCGCGGTCTGCGGGGGATCGGCCTTGGCCGGGAACTTGCTGGCCACGGAAGAAATCTCGGAAAGCGGCTCGGTGCCGAAGCCGAACTTTGCTGCCTGCTCGACCAGCTTCTCCGCCCCCACCTCGACGCCCAGGCGTCCGAACGCCGGGTTGCACGAGGTGACCAGCGCTTGGGTGAGCGTGATCTTGTCGCCTCCGCAGTTCCCGGAGAACACGACCGACGATGTGGGCAGGGTGTAGCTGCCCGATTCCACCTCAGAATCGCCGTCCTTCACGATTCCGTTTTCGAGCGCGGCTGCGGCGGTGATGAGCTTGAACGTCGAGCCGGGCTGGTAGACCTCGCGGGTGGCGCGGTTGTTCATCGGCTTGTCGACGTCCGAGTTGAGCTTGGCCCAGGCCTTTTGGGAGGCGTCGAAATCGTGGGTGTCCAGCTCGTTGGGGTCGTAGCTGGGGGAGGAAACCAGTGCCCGGATGGCCCCGGTCTTGGTGTCGATCGCGACGACGGCCCCCTTGCGCCCGTCGAGCGCCTTCCAGGCGGCTTTCTGGGCCTTGTCGTTCAGCGTGGTTTCGACGATCGAGCCCTCTTCTTGCTTGCCGGAGAGCTTTCGCACGATCCAATCGAGGAACTGACTGGAATCCTCGCCGGTCAGCTGCGCCGACTGGGTGAGCTCCAGGCCGGAAGCCCCGTACAGGTACGAATAATAGCCGGTGACGGGGGCGTAGATCTTGGCCGTCGGGTATTCCTCATCGCCCTCAGGGTAATAGCGCAGGTAGCCGTAGGAATCCTTGACCTTCTTCGTCGACGCAATCTCGGCGTTGCCGACCAGGATCGGCCCGCGCGGGGCCGAGAAGCGGGCGTCAAGCACGCGCCGGTTGTACGGGCTGTCCTCGTACGAATCCCAAACCAGCATGTAGTTGGCCGAGACGTTAATCAAAAGGGCGGCGAACAACAACATCGCGACTACGGAGACGCTTCTAATCGGACGGTTCACAGCGCGGCCCTCGGAATCTGTTGGGTCTCGTCCATGGCCAACGAGCGTACCCGCTGGCGCGAGCGCACCTGCATCGGACGGCGGGCGTAGTGCGTGACGACCAGCAAGATGGCCGTCATCGCCCAGTTAGCCACCAGCGACGAGCCGCCCTGGGATAGGAACGGCGTTGTCAGGCCGGTGAGCGGCAGCAGGCGGGTGACGCCGCCGATGATCGTGAACACCTGGATGGCGAACACGAACGAAAGGCCGGCGGCCAGAAGCTTGCCGAAGGGCTCTTGGATGCCCAGCGCGGCGCGCAGCCCCCGGGCGACCAAGATCGCGTAGATCAAGATGATGGCGGCCAGACCGGCCACCCCCAGCTCTTCCCCAAAAGCGGCGACGATGAAGTCGGTTTTCGCAAGCGGCGTCATGTTAGGCCGGCCCAGACCCCAGCCGGTTCCCGTCGCGCCGCCGTAGGCCATGCCGAACTGTCCGACGATCACCTGGTAGTTGGTGTCGAAGTCCTTGAACGGGTTGAGCCAGGCGTCGACGCGCGCCTGCACGTGGCCGAAGAACAGGTACCCGGCGTACGCGCCGCCCGCGAACAGGAACACGCCGAGAATCGGATAGCCAGCCTGGCCGGTCGCCACGTAGAGCATCATCACGAACAGCCCGAAGAACAGAAGCGACGTGCCCAGATCCTTTTGGAAGACCAACACAGCCAGCGAGGCCAGCCACATGAGCAGGATCGGGCCGAGATCGCGCACCCTGGGGATCTCGATGCCGAGCACTTTGGTACCGGCCGCCGCCAGGACGTCCTTCTTCTCCACCAGGTAGGCCGCGAAGGCGATGACCAGCACGATCTTGGCCAGCTCGGCGGGCTGGAACGAGTACGTCGAGCCGCCGATGGTGACGCCGATCCAGATGCGCGCGCCGAATTTCTCCTGGCCGATGCCAGGCAGCATCGGCATGAGCAGCAAGAACATGCCGAGCAAGAACAGCAGGTAGGGGAAGCGGTTGAGCACCTCGTAGTCGGGCAGGAAGACCAGAACGAGCACGAACACGGCTACGGCGATGCCCGTCCACACGAGTTGGAGCTCGGCCGAGTGCATCACCGGGTTGGTGCCCAAGTCCAGGCGGTGGATCATGGCAACGCCCAGGCCGTTGAGCAAGAACACCAGCGGCAGGATCAGCGGATCGGCATAGGGCAGGCGCACGCGCACGATGACGTGCACGATGACGGCCAGGCCCAGCCCGATCCCCAACGCCCAGGGCCACTGCTGCGGAATCTCGTTGTCCATGTCCAGATGGATGAGGATGTACGCGGCGACGCAGATGAGAACGGAAAAGAGCATCAGTACCGCCTCGGTGCCGCGCCGCTTGCGGTATACAACCACTTGGTCTTCCATCAACACTCCTGGGGGTTGGCCGGCGGGTTGATGGGCGTCGCCTCGGGAATCTCGTCCTCGGGCGCGGGGGAGGCCGTCGGATCGAGCGGCGGCTCAGGGGAAGGCTCTACCGGGGTGGGCATCGAAGGCTGGTTGCGCTGCACGATGCAGTTTTCCGCATACTCGTGCAATTTCACGATGGTGGCCCGGCCTTCATCCACGGTTCCGACGGTGATGGCCTCGTCCACCTTTTGCTTGTAGAACGGCGGCAGATCGTCGACGTTCGTGGTCGATTCCTCTACGACGGAAGACAGCGGCAAACCCAAGATGTCGCCTGGTACGCCCTTGAAGATCGCCACCTTTCCGCCGTCGTTTCCGACGTAGTACTGCTGCTGCGTGATGCCGAACCACACCATTGCGGCCACAGCAACCATGAGCACGGGGATGAAGATCGCGGCGGCCACCTTCAAGATATGCCGGATTCGGCGCCTGCCGGTGGGCTTGTAGCGCAGCTCCTCCTCATCCAACCCCTCCTCGGTTTGGGCCTGGACAAGCAAGGGAATCTGAGCGGTGATCTCTTCGAGCGGCTCGTCCAGGTTGATCAGGGCGGCTGCACCCAAGATGATCTTATCGGGCGGCAGTACCCCTTCGACCGCGGTTTCGGCGTCGGCCAGGATCATGGTGATGTTGTCGGTGCCGCCCATATCGTGCGCCAGCTCGACGAGCGCATCGCGGGCCTCTTCCAAGGTGCCGCCCATGCGCTCTTCCAACGCATCATCGAGCACCGAGCCGCTCAGGCCGTCGGAGCAGATCAAAATCCTGTCGCCCTCTTGCAGCGGAACCAAGGACAGGTCGGGGGTGTGCTGCTCCTGGCCGTTGATGACCCGCAAGATGAGGGAGCGGTGGGGGTGAGTGAGGGCGTCTTCTTCGGTGAGGCGGCCCTCGTCGACCAGGGATTGCACCCAGGAATGGTCGTGGGTTAGGCGGGTCAACTTCCCGTCACGGTAGAGGTAGGCGCGCGAATCGCCGACGTTCACAAGGCCCAGCTGTTCGCCGTCGAACAGGCCTCCGACTACGGTCGATCCCATGCCGTCGAGCGCCGAATCCGAGTGAACCAGCTCGGCGATCTGCTCGTTGGCCGCCTCGACGGCCTGGCCGAGCATGTCCAGCATCTCCTCGCCGATGAAAGGCGCGTCGATGGCCCGGAAGATGCGCACTACCACGGCGGAGGCCAAATCCCCGGCCGCTGCCCCGCCCATGCCGTCGGCCACCAGCATCATGGTGGGGGAGACGTAGGCCGAGTCCTGGTTGTTCTTTCTAACTAAACCGATCTCGGAGTGGGCCAGGTAGTTGAGCGCTAACGTCATCTACTTCTCCAACACCATTGTCGATTGGCCGATGCGGATGGAATCGCCCAGGCCGATCTGGGTTGGGACGGTGATGCGCTGGTTGTTCACGAACGTGCCGTTGGTCGAGCCCAAATCCTCGATCACGTCGTAGCCCTCGGCCCGCGAGATGCGCGCATGGTGGGTGGAGACGTAATCGTCGTTGAGCACCAGCTGGCAGTCCTCGGAACGGCCGATGATGATGGGCGAACCCAACCCCACCGTCGTTCCGGCCTGCGGGCCGTGGGGGATTTTGAGCTTATTGGGCAGCTTCTTCGCGGCCTTGATGGCCTTGCGCGAGTACGGGTCGGCGCCGCCTGCGGCCGCCAGCTCCGAGGTGGAGATTTTTCTGCCGAAGATGTCGGTGCGGATGGCCCCGGCGGTGAACAGGATCGCAAGCCAAAGCGCGGCCAGAAAGCCGAGCTTTAGTCCTACGACGACGAGTTCAGACATTGGCACCGCCGACGATATGGGCGGTGGTCTTGCCCAGGGTGATGGTCGATCCCTCGTGCAGCTCGGCGCGTTCTACCTTGACACCGTCCACTTTGATGCCGTTGGTGGACTGCAGATCTTCGATATAGCAAGCCAGGCCGTCGTCCCCAGGATTGACGACGATGCGCGCGTGAATGCGCGAAATGCCCGGATCGTTGATGCGCAAGTCGGCGTCGTTCCCGCGGCCGATAGTCAGGCCGGGCGGCGTGAGCTGGTGGCGAACCCCGTTCACCTCGACAAAGAGGGTATTTCGCCTCGGTGCGGTTGGCGGAACCACAGGTTCGTCCGGTGCGCTCACCCCCGCGACCGCTTGGGAGACGACCTTCATCTTGCCGACCGGCAGCTTGGCGTCTTGGATGTAATCGATGGTGATCGGCCCGTTAAAGATGTAGTTGTGCTCGGCCGCGTACTCGTTGAGCTGCTGGGTGATCTCGGCTGACATCGTCTTCGAGTAGGGAACCAGCCGCGAGTAATCGTGGTCTGACAAGGTAACTGAGAACCCGTTGGGCACGAGTTTTTCGTCGCGGTTGAGCACGGTCGCGTTCGCGTCCAGCTCACGCTCGAGGCGCGCGGTGATCTCCACGACCTGCACCTCGCCCTTGAACGTCCTCGCGAAGACCGTGTTCATCGCCCCCTCGAGCTTCTTTTCAACCGAGTCGAAAAAACTCATACGTCTCCTTGCCTAGGCTGGTGACAAGCTTAACCGTCCTTGAGGCTATCTGCCGAATATGGCTCGCAACTCTCAACCGATGTGCCGCGAAAATCGGCTTTGAGATAACCTGGAAATCGTGCGCCGAAAATCTCAAACCCCCCGCAGGGCCTGGGTAGAAGACGAGCCTCTCGCTCGTTCGCCCAAGCGCGCGTTCGGCGTAATCGCGGCATCCTTAGTTCTTCTAGGCGGGACGCTGGGGGCCGTTTCCGTTGGTTCGTTTGAGTTCGGGGCGGTCGGGAGCCCGGCCACCCAGGCGCGGGCGCTTCCGGCTAGGACACCGTCCGTTGCCCAACCGTCCGCCGGGTCTCCGTCTCCGACGCCAACCCCAACCCCCACTCCCACGCCCTTGCCCGAATATGTGGAGGGTGAACCCTACATCGTGAACGGGATTTGGTTGATAAACCGGACCCACACCGTCGATGAAAAGTATCTGGTCGAGGGGCCGGGAACCGACGGGCTGCAGGCCGAGGCGTCGAAGTACTACGAGAAGATGCGCGCCGCGGCGGCTAAGCAGGGGCACTACATCTATATCTCCATGGGCTACCGCTCCTTTGAAGAGCAAACCGAAATCTACGCGCGCAACGTGCGGGCGCTGGGCAAGAACCAGAAGGCCGCCGCCCCTCCCGGAGCCTCCGAGCACTCGGCCGGGCTGGCCGCCGACATCTGCTCCCAAGAGGGCTGCGGCAACAACTTCGGCGCATCCGAATCGGGAAAGTGGGTGGCCAAGAACGCCTGGAAGTACGGCTTCATTCTGCGCTACCCCAAGACGAAGACCGAGATCACCGGCTACCAGTACGAGCCCTGGCACTTCAGATATATCGGCAGGGAACACACGGCGGCTTTCCACGAAGATCCCGAGCTGACGCTGGAGGAGTACCTCGGGGTGGAGTGAGCGCTCGCTCTACTTGAGTTCGCTCGTCGCCCCGTGCCCGATGTAGTCGAAGTCGGGATCCTTGGTCTTGGAGTGACGCGGCCAATCCCAGTCCTTGGAGCGGGCCACATAGATCAGCACCACGGCGACGGCGATGAACGCGGCTATCGCACCGACCGCCAGCGTCGCCCTGGCTCCGACCACCTGGCCGATCCAGCCGATCAGCGGGGAGCCGATGGGGGTACCGCCCATGAAGATCGCCATGTACAGGGCCATCACCCGTCCGCGCATCTCCGGCTCGGTGGTCAGCTGCACCGACGAGTTGGCCGCGGTCATGACCGTCAGCGCGGTCAGTCCGGTGGGGATGAGCGCGATCGCGTAGACGTAGATGTTCGGCGAGATGGTGAGTACCACCATGGACGCCCCGAACCCGGCCATCGAGATCATGATCAGGCGCAGGCGCGGGTTGGTGCGCTTGGCCGCGAGCAGCCCGGCCGAGAGCGAGCCGATCGCCATTATCGTGCCCAGCATCCCGAACTCCTCCGAGCCCGCCCCGTATACCTGGGTGGCCATTAGAAGGTTGGTGATCTGGAAGTTCATGCCGAATGTGCCCAGCATGAAGACGGTGAACATCAATAAGACGATGCGGGGTCGGTTGGCTACGTACTTGATGCCCGCCCGGATCGCGCCCTTTTCGCGGGCCACAGGCTTGGGTGCGTGCAGCTCGTCGGTGTGCTGCATCGCCAGCGATCCGATGACGGCAATGAAGGAGATGGCGTTGACCAGCAGGGTCGGGCCGACTCCCCACCAGGCGATCATGAAACCGGCAACACCGGGGCCGATCAGGCGTGCGGCGTTGAACGACGTCGTATTCAGGCCGACAGCGTTGGGGATCAGGTGCACCGGCACCATCTCCGGGGCGAAGGCCTGGCGTGCGGGGTTGTCGAAGGCGGTGATGATGCCGAAGACGAACGCGATGGCGAACACGTGCCACAGCTGCACTACGCCGAAGATGACCAGCAGCGAGAGCGTGAGCGACATCGCCATCATGCAGGTTTGGGTGATTTGCAAGAGTTTGTGCTTGTCAAAGCGGTCTGCCAGCGTTCCGGCGTACCCGGCCAGGAACAGCACGGGCACGAACTGCAAGGCGGTGATCAGGCCCAGCAGCAGGGAGGAGTGGTTGGTCAGGTCGTTGAGCACCAGCCAGTCCTGGCCGATCCGGGCCATCCAGGTGCCGATATTGGAGATGAACCCGCCGAAGAAAAAGTACCTAAAGTTCCTGATTGAGAGCGAGGCGAAGACCGGGACACTGCCTTCCTTTTGGTGCATCCGCTTCTCCTTCCCGCCCGCGCAGGAGCTACCAGGGGCGGGCGTTCTTATCTCGCCCGTAACGCCCATGCCCGCCGAGGCGGGGCCGACGTTTTCAGTCTATGACGATTGACGCTCTTCCCACCATTGCAGCAAGACCTTGGTGGCTTTTTGCTCATCCATCGGTCCGTCGTCGATGCGCTTTTCCAGCATGAACTTGTAGGCCTCGCCGACGACTCTGCCCGGCTTGATGCCCAGGATCTGCATGATCTGGTCGCCGTTGAGGTCGGGACGGATGGCGTCGAGCTCCTCTTGCTCGTTCAGCATCTCGATGCGCCACTCCAGCTGGTCGTACGCGGACTTCAGCGTGGCCACCTTCTTGAGGTTTCCCGACGTGCAGTCCGCGCGGGTGAGGATGTGCAGCCGCTCCAGCTGGTCTCCGGCGTCACGCACATAGCGGCGGACGGCCGAATCGGTCCACTCGGCGTCGGTGTAGCCGTAGAAGCGCAGGTGCAGCTCGATCAGCTTGTACACGGCGTCGATCTGCTCGTTGGAGTACTTCAGCGCCTTCATGCGCTTCTTCGCCAGCTTCGCGCCCACGATGTCGTGGTGGAGGAAAGAGACCTTGTTGCCCGGGCCGAACTGGCGGGTGGCGGGCTTGCCGATGTCGTGCAGCAAGGCGGCGATCCGCAGGATCAGGTCGGGCTGGTGTCCGCGGGATTTCTCCAGGTCGATCGCCTGCTCCAGTACGAGCAGGGAGTGTTCGTAGACATCCTTGTGCCGGTGGTGTTCATCGATCTCTAGCTTGAGGGCGGGGAGCTCCGGCAGGACGATGTCAGCCAGGCCGGTTTCCACCATCAGGTTCAGGCCGAGCCTGGGGTTGTTGGAGAGCAGCAATTTGTCTAGCTCGGTGCGGATGCGCTCAGCCGAGACGATCTCGATGCGCTCCTTCATATCGCTCATCGCGTGCACCACGTCCACGTCGGGCAGGAAGCCCAGTTGGGAGATGAACCGGGCCGCACGCATCATCCGCAGCGGGTCGTCGGAGAACGAGATTTCCGGGGCTGCCGGGGTGCGGATCGTGCGCAACTCGAGGTCGTCGAGCCCGCGGAACGGGTCGAGCAGCTTGCCGGTGTACATGTCGACGGCCATCGCGTTTACCGTGAAATCGCGGCGGATCAGATCCCCGGCCAGGTGATCGCCGAAGATGACCTCCGGCTTGCGCGAATCCGAGGTATAGGTATCGGCGCGGAAGGTGGTGATTTCCACCTGCCATTCCTTGGGCTGGTTGTCCTCTTCTTTACCTTCCTCGGCGTCTTCGGGATCGTCGACGAGGAGCGCGGCGATCGTCCCATAGGCGCGGCCGACGTCCCAAGTGGCCTTGGCAAGCGGTTTAACCAGCTTCTCGATCTCGTCGGGACGGGCAGAGGTGGTGAAATCCAGGTCGTTGCCGAGCCTGCCGAGCAAGGCGTCGCGCACCGAGCCGCCGACCAGGTAAAGCTCGTGTCCGGCCGCCTGGAACGCGCTGGCTAGGGCCGTGACCTTCGGGGAGTTGGTACGGACATGTTCAAGGGCCTTAGCCTGGCGGGCGGTGAGTTCGAGCACAAAGGGATATTCTACGCGACCGGTCGAAATGCTTTAGCCCCTCACCTCTACCTCGTCATCCCGCGCGCAGTCGCGGGATCTTCCGCCTTACACCCGCGCCTCCTCGGGCGCATCCTCGTCATCCTCAGCGCACCCCACCTCGTCATCCTCAGCGCACCCCACCTCGTCATCCCGCGCGCAGTCGCGGGATCTCCTTCTGTCCGTCACCAATTCCAGTTCCCCGTCCACGATTCGGTCTCGCTCAAAGGGGGATGTGTGTGTTTCTTGCGGGTCGGGAAAGGTTGCGTTTTCGTAGGGTCAGGTTTGTCTCCCCCCTCTCCTCTACACGAGCTCAGCGACGATCCGTTTTTTGTTTCCAGCCAGCTCCCACGGCAGGTACATGATCACCCACAGGCACAGGACTAGGAAGAACAGGAACGGGATGTAGTAATCGCCCGCGAAGGACTGGATGGGTTCTAGCGGGGAGCCTGGGGCGCCGGCGTTGAGGAACCAGAAGTTGGTGCCGTAGCTGGCGTTCAGCCACATGGAGATCGGGATGATCACGGCTAGGACTACGAGTACCCGCCACAGGTCTCGCCAGTTGGGAACCATCTCTTTGGCCACTAGGCGCATCAGGATGTAGGCCACCAGGAGGGCGTGGATGAGGAACGACTGCATGGAGAAGATGTTGAGCAGCGGTCGGTTGGCCCAGTCGGGGAACAGGAGGGCGGCGAGCGCACCCCAGGAGCCCAGCGAGTACAGGAAGGACTGCGACCAGCGGTTGGGGCGGACCGAGTCCAGCCAGACGAAGAACGTCGTTACCGCGCACAGGTGCAGCGGCAAGATCTCCACCGAGTAGACGCCCAGCGCCACATAGACGATCTGGCGCACCACTTCCAGCATCAGCGCCGTCCAGCCCACGATCAAACGGGTGCGTTTGCGGTTGCTGGAGTTCATCCGTCGGTAGGAATAGACGAGAATCGCGGTGCCGAGAGCGAGCCCGGCCAGCACGCCGAGGTGGGCGGGGGAGAAGATGCCGAAGCCGTAGGAAGGGTCGAGCGGCGCGTATTGATCGATGGTGAACAATCGCCAGAAGTCCAGCATGGGCATAGCCTAACTTGCCTTTCGTAGTGGGGGTGTGGCTAGAGTAACGAAATTTCGCACGGAATGATTCCCTTCCCCCTTATCTCGTCATCCTGCGCGCAGTCGCAGGATCTACTGGGGGACGCAGCCCACACCCAGTCTTGAGGAGTGAAGCGACGAATAGGATCTTCAACTCAGAAGTGAAGTCAGGCAATATCTCAGTTCCGAAGAGACAAAGAACCCGGACATTCGGCTGAAGCCCGCAACCCGTACCGATTGGTAAACTCCGGCGGGTGCAAAAGCGTACTGAGATGAGATTCGGCCTGGTGGCCGCGTTCTATTCGATCTACCTGTTCTTGGCGCTCGCCGACTCGTTCGCCGAGTACTTCACCGGCGGCGTTACCGACGAACCGGCGTGGGCGTTCTTCTACTACTTCACCAACCAATCCAACCTGTTCGTGCTGGTGTGGCTGTCGCTGTTCGCCTACGGCAGGTTGCGCACGAAGGAGACTTGGGCCGGGCGAGTTACGCTCTCGCGCAAGATCTGGACGGGTGCCGTCCTATATATGACGGTCGTGTTCGTGATCGTGCAAACCATCCTGTACCCGTTCTACACAGGGGACTTCGAGGTGGTTCCGGACGGAGCATCGCTGGTAACCCACGTGCTTTCGCCGTTCATCGTCTGGGCTTTCTACCTGCTCTACCCGCTGCAGGGCCGGGCCACGAACAAGACGGTTCTGGCCTGGATCTGCTACCTGTGGGCGTACGTCGCCGTGGTGAACGTCGTGGGTGCCACCCAGACGTGGAAGGGCGGGAAACCGGCCTACTGCTACGACTTCCTAAACCCGGGCGGCTACCCGAACATCTGGGTGTACTTGCTTGTCATCGCCGCGTTGAGCGTGGCTGTGTACCTGGTTGGTCTGGGTGTTGTCCGCGCCAAGACACTGTTCGATTGGGGCTCAGCGGAAGCGGTGGAAGTCGAGAGCCCTACCCGCGAAGCCAAACGGTAGTCGCACCCGGAACTTCGCCCGTCAGGTGCCCGCTCGCCAGCAGTACCTCGCCGGACGGGATCGGAACCGGGGACATGCCGAAGTTGGTGAAGCACTGCCAGTCGCCGCGCCGGAAATGCAGGGTGTCGGCGGGGGAGTCGATCCACTCCAGCTCGCCACGCTCGGCTCCCAGCAGTTGCTTGCGCAGTGCCAGCGCCTGGCGGTACCACTCCAGCGGCGAGCCCATCGCCCCTTCTTCGACCGAGACTGCGTAGTCGGCGAACCAGGCCGGTTGCGGCAGGTTCGCGCCCGCCGGGCCGAAGCCGAACGAGGGGCCGTCCGGAGTCCAGGGCAGCGGAACGCGGCAGCCGTCGCGCCCGACGTCGTAGCCCGGGGAACGGAAGAAGGTGGGATCCTGGCGCTGGTCGTCGGGGATGTCGGCAACCTCGCGCAACCCCAACTCCTCGCCGTTATATAGATAGGTAGAACCGGGCAGGGCAAGGATAAACGCCGTCCCAGCGAGCGCCCGGCGCAGGCCAAGTTCGACGTCCTCAACCGGGTCGGTGCCGCGCGAGAGCAGCCACTTGCGGCCCAAATCCCACGTCGGTGCCGGGCCGTCGAACGGCTCACCCGGGGTGGTCAGCGGTAGGCCGTAGCGGGTGGCGTGGCGCGGGACGTCGTGGTTGGAAAGAACCCAGGTCGTCGATGAACCTGATTTCTTGGCCACGGCCAGGTGCTCGGAGACGATCTGCTTGAACTCGGAAGCGCGGAAGTCGGCGCGCAGCAGGTCGAAGTTGAACACCTGCCCGAGCATCTCCTTGGTCGCGTAGCGGGCCAGGCGCTCCTTGTTCTCGATCCACACCTCGCCGACGGCGAAGCGCGGCGGATCGTAGCTGTTAAACAACGCCCGCCACTCGTGATAGATGACGTCGAGCTCGTCGCGGTCGTACAGCGGATGGTTCGGCCCGATCTCGATCTTCTCCAGCTCGGCGGCGGTCGGCAGCGGCTCGGAAAGATCCTTGGCCATCGAGTTGGCGACGTCCACGCGGAAGCCGTCGACGCCGCGGTCGGCCCAGAACTTCAACGTCTTGAGGTAGTCGGCGCGCACCTCGGGGTTGTCCCAGTTCCAGTCCGGCTGCTCGGGTGCGAAGGTGTGGAAGTAGAACTGGCCGTCGCCCACCGGCTCCCACGTGTTTCCGCCGAACGACGCCCGCCAATCCGTCGGCGGTTGATCGTGGTTCGGGCCCACGCCGTCGCGGAAGATATAGCGCTCGCGCTCGGGAGAACCCTTGGGCGCGGCTAACGCTTCTTGGAACCACTTGTGCTTGTTGGACGAATGGTTTGGAACAATGTCGACGACGACCTTGATCCCTGCCGCGTGCAGCCCGGCGGCCATCTCGTCAAAATCCTCCAAAGTTCCGAGCTTGGGGTCGACGTCGCGGAAATCGGCCACGTCGTAGCCGCCGTCGGCCAACTCGGAAGGATAGAACGGGGAGAGCCACACGGCGTCGATCCCCAGCGCCTTCAGGTACGGGATTCTAGAAGTGATGCCCTTGAGATCCCCGATGGTGTTTCCGTCGGCGTCGGCAAAAGCACGCGGGTAAATCTGATAGATGACCGCCTCGCGCCACCAGTCAGCATTGAGAGATTCGCTCATTTCGCTCCTTGTCGAGGTGAACTGTACTCATTCTTTCGCAGTCGGCAACCCGACGCTTAAAACAGCTCCTTCAGGCAACAAGCTGAAGCTGGTCGCGGTTCCCGCATAGCGCGAGAACTCGGAAGGGTCTGCACTCTGGATGGCAGGGCGCAGACCCTTCGGTCAGGAACTAGTTTCAGGCGGCCTCGGCGATGTCCTTCTTGCTCGGCTGTTCTTCGTGCTGCTTGTCCCAGTGGCGCTTCAGCCACCAGCAGCAGGCGACGCCGCCGATCGCGTATACCAGCAGGATCGCCCAGACGATGTTGTATCCGCCGACTGCGTCTCCGGCTTTCTTGTGTTGGTCGATGATTGAACCGAACCACCAGGTGCCGTAGAGTGACGGCGTGTAGCCGATGGTTGTGGCCGCTGCCAGTGCAGAGGCTCGGATGCGCGGCGGGACACCGCCTTCTCCGATCGGGGAGAAGTAGATGCCGCGGATCATGTAGCACGAGAACGCAGCGAGGGCAGCGAATGCGAACGCGAACACCAGCAGCGAGTTGTTTTTCGGCAGAACCAGCTCAATGGCCAGTACGCCTGCCATGATCGCGAACAGGATCATGTTTAGGTGGGCGCTGGACTTGAACTTGCGATCGGCGAGCTGGCCGGAGGTCACCGGTGCGATGATGCGCGCCAGCGAAATGATTAGCCCCAGCGAACCGGCGACGATCGCGGACAGGCCAAAGACGTCGACCATATAGGTGTTCACCAAGGTGGCGGCCATGATGAACATGGCATAGGCGCACGCGACTGAGATTCCGGTCACCCAAACGAACGGAATCTTGAGTGCCGTGAGCAGATCCTTAAAGGAGAAGGATTCGCGGTCTTGTTTCTCCGCGCTGGCTTGTTTCTCCTTCTCGGCGGGCGGGAAAGCCACGAGCAGCAGCAGTGCCGACGCCAGGGTGATGCACGAGCAGATCGCCATCGTCCAGCGCATTGCTGGGACGGCGTCGGTGGCCCCGCCGAAGACGGAGAACAACCAAATGGAGACGACGCCCTCAAGGAACGTGATAATCCCGCGGCCCATCTCAAACAGGCCGAAAGCAGCGGCCTGGTGTGTGTCGTCGGTAACTAGAGAGATGGCCTTGAGGTTGGTGGTTTTGTAGATGGCCTCGGTGAACACCAGCATGAAGCCGTAACCCGCGATCACGATCCAGAACCCCTCGGGTGAGATCGGAACCAGCAATGTGAGCATGATGCCAACGCCTCCGGAAACCACCGAAGAGACCAGCATGATGTTGCGGGTCGAGAATTTGTCCCCGGCCCAGCCCAGCGGGATAGTCAAAAACAGCATCACGAACCCCTGCAGCCCGGCGATGATGCCCAGGCCTGCGGTATCGACGCTGTAGACGCCCATCAGCGGGGTGGTTAGCGAGGTTCTCAGGTTCCAGAACATGTAGATCAACTCGGCGTTCGCGGTGATCAACAGGAACTGAATCAGGGATTGCCGGGTGAACCCGTAGCGATCCATAAAGCGTTTCATTGGTTGTGTCCTTTCAGTTAAAGTTCGCAGCGACGATGCGGCGAACCAGCTCGTTGCCCAACGCCCCGTCTGGGCCGGGGCCGGGATTGACGAAATCGATCAGGGTCACCCCGGTGTGCACGGGGCTGTGATCGAGGAAGTGGTTGAGCGCCTGGTGCATACCCGCAGCCTGCACCTCAGGGTTGAGGTCTTTCGTGGAAGGCTTGTTGGTCTGCGAGAAGCAAAACGCCCCGGCGTCGGCTTTGCGCCAGTTATCGATAATGGCCTGCGGATCATGATTATCGACGTCATCACCCGGGAAAGACTCGAAAAACTCGGCCACCGGCACATTCAGATCTTCGATCGGATTGGCGACGCTCGCAGGCAAGACTCCCTTGCCGCAGATGTTTTCGGGGATCAAGATCATCTTTCCGCGCAGATCTTCAAGCCTCGTATCGGCGTTTACATGGTTGGCTAAACGCCCTTGTCCGTCCCAGTACTCGATCGTGCTGTTCAGCTCAGCGACGTAGGCTGGGGCCTGGTCGGCGGGCACGTCGCGTTCGATGGCGACCCGGACGATCACGAACTCGCTCGGGTTTTGCTCAAGCTTGCGCCCCAGCGATTCGAGCAGCTCGGCAAAGGCGCTCTGGGCCATGAACCAGGCCGCGGTTGAGCCGTTTGGGCAGTGCGCGACCCTGATCTTCCCGGCTACTTGCTCATGGGCATCCTCTTGCTCGAAATATGGCCGCAGATCGAACATCCGGGCCCCGGCGTCGAACTGATCGGAAACGCAGGCGTTCTGGCAAACGGTAAGCGATAGGGCAAAAGCAACATCGGCAGGAGCCGTGGTTTCGGCCACGCCCTTGGCAATGAGCGAACAGGCCACACAGGCCGTGTCGTGCGAACCAGGAATCGACATCTCCCGCAGCCTCGTCGACCCGGGCAACGCGCCCATCCAGCTCGACATGGGAATACTAACTTGTGTACGCATCAGTGCGTCCTCCTTAGACTGGTTTGTGTGTAATGGGGCCAGACTCCGCGGCCAGCCTCATCCGACCGCGAAAACTTCTCGATGACTACCGGAAATTCACCGCCACAATGTTGCGCACCAAAGCTTCTTCCCGGCCGCCGTCGTCAGCGTTAGCTAAGGTCGCAGACCCCAAACCTGGCGAAAACAACAACGTTAGACCCAAGATGCAGGCAACTTTTGAGTGCAAAACACCCTTGGGTCGACTGCATGAC
>JAISTE010000044.1 GCA_031272825.1 Propionibacteriaceae bacterium
CCCCTGGACGAACAACCCCATCCCGATGCTGGAGGAGTCGCTGAATCTGCTCGCGGCCTGCGCCGAGGCGCTGGAAGCTCCGCTCGGGGAGTACTCGTGAGCTTGGGGAACCGTCCCCAACGGTAAAGTCTGCCCCCACTAGCCCAAACGCCCTCGGCTGGCTAGGATTGGCAAATGTTGGATTTACTTCAGCAACAACTGGTGTTGCTGGGCGCTGTGGCCCTGGCCGGTGTGCTGGGATTCTTGATCGGGCTGGAGCGCGAGTACTACGCGAAGTCCGCGGGGATGCGCACCTACTGTCTGGTGGGGATGGGGTCGGCGCTGTTCACCGTCATCTCAAAGTACGGCTTCCTCGATACCGTGATGGGCGATTTTTCCAGGTTCGACGGCTCGCGCGTGGCCGCCCAGATCGTCACCGGAATCGGGTTCTTGGGTGCCGGACTGATCTTCGTCAGGCGCGACACGGTGAGGGGCCTGACCACCGCCGCGGGCATTTGGGTGGTCGCCGGGGTGGGGATGGCCTGCGGCGTCGGGCTATATCTGCTCGCCATCATGGTGACGGCTCTGTACATGGCCGCCGTCTTCGGCATCCGTCCGCTGGCCGTCAGGATGCCGCACGCGAAGGCAACCGTGCGCTCGTTCGTCATCCGCTATGAGGACGGCAGGGGAGTGCTGCGCGAAATCATGGAGAAGGTCGCGACGCTCGGCCTGCAGGTTTCCGATATGCGCGTCCAGGGTGCCGTCGACGGCAAGAAGGTGCCCATGCAGGAAATCTGCATCGAGCTCCACGGCATGAGCTCGGCCCTGGACGAGGTAGAGGATGAGCTCGGCGACGTCCCGGGCGTGCGCCGCGTCTATGCGCAGAGCAGCCGCGTCCCGTGCGACGGATGAACTCGCGCAATCCCGGACGAACACTCCCAAATACCCCACCCAACACGCTTACGACTTTCCCGGGATGCCCCTGCAACTAATGGCACCTCCTGTCGCGGGCCCCTCGTTTACCGTCGGTAATCTCAACTGGTCAATGTCGTCCAGCTGGTTAGGTCGTGTATGCGTAAAGTCGCGTCTGTATTCGTTTCGGCACTGTTGCTCTTCGGTTCTCTCGGTGTAGCTCAGGCCCATTCGGCCGCGGTTTCCGACGGGTCGCTCGTGTTCGAGAACGGAAAGATGTACTATGCGCCGAGCCAAAGGGAGCATGGCTCCCCCGTCGAGGACAAGAGCCAGTGGCGCGAGGCCGATTCCTCGGACTTCGATGGCTCCTATTCCTATGCCAACGGAAAGCTCACTCTCACCGATTTCCGCTTCGAGACCAGCGCTTGGCTTGGCCTGGGTATCACGTGGCGTGCCTACGACCATCCGGAGCAGCCATCCCTAGAGATAGAACTGATCGGCGATTCCAAGGTGAGTGCCTGGCAGAGAGGAATCGGAACTAGGGTTCACGATCTTTCCCTCACTGGCTCGGGTTCGCTGACCGGTGCCACCCTTTCTCAAGGCAACGGTCAGCAGCTCGTCGGATTCTTGTTCGAACAGTGGCCGGGGACGATCCTCATTGACGGCCCGACGATCGTCGGGCAGGTCTCGATGGGCGGCCCGTCCCGCGCGATGGGGGTGGAGGCCATTGCCGACGTTGAGGTGCGCAGGGGGCGTCTCGAAGGAACCGTCAGCTCGATGGCCAGGCCGAACGAGAACGTCATGGGCCGCAGCTGGGGTATCTACTCCGTGTGCGGAATCGACGTAAAGCCGGGAACCACGGTAATCGGCGAGGCCGGCGACACCACCGACTGGGCCATCGGCATCTTCATGCAAAGGGATAAGCGCTACATGCAAACCAACCCGTCGGGCTGCACTACGCAGTCGCTGCGCGTCGGCGGGACGGTCGTGGGCAAGAGCGGCAAAGTCACCGGCTATAACGGCCAGACCGGTTACTCCTTCGGAATTGATGCCGACGACCACCAAGATGTGATCGTCGACGGCGGAACTCTTCAAGCCCACGCTGGTGACGCTTACGGCTACTCGGCCGGGCTTTACTCCGAACACGACAGCGACAACCTGTCGGCCGACGAGCGCGCGAGCCTAGAAATTTCCGGCGGCAAGGTCAACGTAAGCGCGGGTACAGGCAAGTACTCGTACGGAACCTTTGGGTTCAAATCGATCGACATGCGCGATTCCGATGTGTACGCCGAAAGCGGCGAAACCATTGAGATCGACGGCAAACGCGGCTTCTCTGTGGGCGTCCACACCAAGGGACACCTGACCATGGAATCCGGAAAGCTGCGGGCCTTCAGCACCGGGGGCGACTCCAGCTACGGCATCTATCCTATTGGGGGCATGACCTTCTCCGACAAGGTGGAATACCTCGAAGCTGGCACAAACCCGAACGCTACTCAGGGCCTGGCGATCGCGCTCACGGCGACGGGAACCTTTGAGATGGTTCCCTCCGATCCGCCCGTTCCCTACGCCTGGGGTGCGAACGCCACCGGCACAGTCGATTGGATGTTCCAGGACTTCCCGCTCAGCTCTCGCATGGCCAAGAGCAATAGGCACCTGGTGTTCACCCACGACTTCGCTCAAGTCCCAACCGACGCCCCGAGCCTCGACAAGGACGACTACAACAAAATCCCCGAGCCGACGCCGTCCGCCGATTCCTCCCAAGACGGCAAGACGCCCGAGCCCGCCTCTCCGACGCCGTCTCAGGACATCACCGCGTCTGCGGAACCGTCCACCCCGGGTACCGAACCCGCGGTAAGCCCGACGTCAACGGACACTGATCCCGCGGCGTCGAGTGAGCAGACAGCGGACACCGGGGACGTCCCGACGTCCAGCAACCCAACTCTCCCGATCACCGGCTCCTCAACGCTCCCGCTAGCGGCGGTCGCCATCGTGCTGATCGGCACCGGACTAGCCCTGCGCCTGCGCCGATAGGCCATGAGCCTCGCGGGCAAATTACTCTGCCAGCTGAAGGGCAGTGCGAGGCAGGTAAGATTGCTCGCGAAGTCCAAGGGAGGCGATGTGGGTACCAAGGTGCAAGAGGAGTCGCGCGAGCGCCGCAAGTGGCTTTTTGATGAGGCAGTCCACTCGTCTGAGATGGAGGGAGCAATCGTCTCCAAGGAACTGCTCCGGGATGGCGAAGCCTATGTGGCCGGGAAAGTCGATCCCAAAGAGATGCTGGCCAAAGCCAAAGCTCGGTATGGAATCTCCTGAGTTCGTCGACCCATACGTAGATCCTGAGACGGGTGTATTGAAGAACCTGGTTGGGGCGGTGACGCGAGAGCAACTGGCCCAAGCCGAAGCCGACTTTGTGGTACCTAGGCTCCTTGCCCTCGACGACCTGGGAAAGGTTCCCTTCAACCTGGAGGGCATGTGCAAGATCCATCATTTTCTGTTCCAGGATTTGTTCGGCTGGGCCGGACACGTGCGCCTGGTCGACATTCGCAAGAACGAGGAAGGGGCTCAGTTCTTTCTTCCTGTCAGCTTTATCCAACGGGCGTCCGACTTCGCTGCGTCGGAGCTCGCTGGTGAGAACAACCTGAAAGGACTGAACCGTGAGGAGTTCATCCGTCGGCTGGCCTATCACTACGACCAATGGAACTACATCCATCCATTCCGAGAAGGAAACGGAAGGACGCAGCGGGTTTTCTGGGGGATACTCTCGGAAGAGGCCGGGTGGCTGCTCGAATGGCAGCCGGTACTCGGGAAGATGAACGACGAAGCGTCGCGGCTCGCAGCCGAGGACGAAGATCGGTCTGCGCTTGAGGAGATGTTCAAGCTAGTAGTTAAGCCACTTTGATCTGCAAGGCCGTCCATACCCCGAATGCAATCCCCAGTTCACCAAGGTGACGATCGACACCCTCCGGTAAGCACCCTCTCGTTCAACCGATAGGCTTAGCAGATAGGAGGAAATATGCCTGAGACTGAGCGTACGATCAACGAGATCGAAGCGGACATCGAACGTACCCAACACCGTCTGGCCTCCAATCTGGAAGCTCTTAAGGACAGGGTGAGCCCGTCTACCGTGGCCACGAACACCGCGCAGAAGGCCAAGGATCTGGTCACCGAGAAGGTTAACTGGGCCAAGCGCGAGCTCATCGACGAGGACGGAAACCTGAATCTGAAGAAGCTTGCGGTGGTCTCCGGCGCGATCGCCGGGATCGCGGGGTTCATCTGCGTCATCCGCGCGCTGCGCAAGCGCAAGTAGGTCAATCCGGGTCGGGCACCGAATAGGGCAGGGCCGTGCGGGTCTGGGCACCAGCGTGCGAACCAAGACCCGAACCAGCGTCCGATCCGACACCCGTTCCCGCCAGCGCCCGGCGCCGACCAGCTTCGACGGCCAACGTCTCGCGCCTGCCGCGTTCAACCAACACGGCGACGATGAACTCTTCCGGCTGCGTCCCGACGGGCGCGCTCGGGGCCACCTTTTCCTCCAGCTGGGCGGCAATCCGCAGTGCCAGATGTGCGCGGGCCTGCGGCGGGAAGGTGTTCACTCGCGCCAAGAATTGCCTTGCAGATAAAGCCAGGGCGTCGGGAACCGGCGAGATATCCGCATGGACGGCCCACTGACCCAAACGCGGCGGCATCACCAGCCGCAGCGGACGGCGCCGCGGCACCCGCAGGGAAGCGCAGTAGGTTCCGGCCATCAGATCGCCGACGCGCTTGCCCCGGTTGTTGAACATCGAAACCAGGAACGCCAGCCCTCCGCCGCACAGCCAAAGCTCGAAGAGCCCGGCCATCTGGCGCGTGAACGCGTGCCGCAGGCGAATCGGGCCGCCGTCGTCGCGAATAATCTTGAGCCCGCAGATCTTCTTCCCCAGCGAGCGCCCTCGGGTCAGGGTCTCCACGGTCGTCGGGATCACCACCGTCAACACCACGAAGAAGCCGGTGACGATGGCCCCGATCATGGCCTCGTCGAGCCGCAGACGGTCGAAATAACGCCAGATGCTGAGCGTGCCGAAGAGCACGAACAGGGCCGTCAGCGTGCCGACCGTAAGGATGAGAAAATCGATTAGCCAGGCCAGCGCGCGCATCACCACCGACGCGGGCTGCACCATGAGCGCAACGCCCTCGCCAGTCAGGATTTGTTCGCCGGCCATGGGAGGAGTCTACGTCGGCTGCGCCCGGGACAGTGGCCGATTCAAGCCCAAACACCGGCAAAGCACGCATAAACTTGCCCCATGGATGTGGACGTCTTCGCCAATGCCCGCGCCGAGAGGTGGGCCGAGCTGGAGCGCCTGTCCAAAACCCGCAAGCTCACCGGCAAGCAGGCCGACCGGCTCGTCGCCCTCTACCGCCAAACCTCCACCGACCTCTCCGCCCTGCGCACCAACGCCCCCGATCCGGCGCTCGTCTCCCGCCTGTCGGTGCTGCTCACCCAAGCCCGCGCCCGCATCCAGTCCCCGCATTCGTCGACGTGGGTATCCCTCTCACGCTTCCTCTACGGCACGCTTCCGGCGGCCTTCTATCGCATCCGCTGGTGGTCTGTCGCAGTGACGGCCGCATGTGTGCTTGTCGCAGCCGTTTCGTGGATTTGGGTGATGTTAGATCCGACGGTCTTGGACCAGATCATGGATCCGGCCAGTCAGCGGCGCTACGTGGAAGAGTCGTTCGAGGAGTACTACTCGGCCTACCCCAGCTGGTCGTTTTCCATGAAAGTGTGGACGAACAACGCACTGATCGCCGCCGTAGCCGTGGCCTCCGGGGTCACGGGCATCTACCCCGCGTACATCCTGTTCGGGAACTCTTTCAACCTCGGTGCGACGGGCGCGCTCATGCAATCCCACGACGCTGCGGTCGTCTTCTGGTCGCTCATCCTGCCGCACGGGCTGCTGGAACTCTCGGCCTGCTTCGTAGCCGGCGCCTGCGGGATGCGCCTGTGCTGGGCCTGGCTGGTTCCGGGCCGCCGCTCCCGGCTGCAATCCCTGGCCGAAGAGGGAAAGTCCGCCATGGTGGTAGTGGTGGGCTTGGCCGGGGCCCTGTTCGTCTCGGGCCTGATCGAGGGCTTCATCACCGGCTACGGCCTGCCTGGCCCGCTCAAAATCGCAATCGGCGTCCTGGCCTGCGCGGCATTCTGGATAGCGATCTTCCCGCTGGGCCGCTGGGCGGTACAACATGGTTTCCAGCCGACGCTGGTAGAAGAAGAAGCCGAGTCCTACGTGCCGACCGTGTGACGCTCATACCCGCCAAGCACCCGGCTTGTCAACGTCGAAGACCACCAGCCGCTGCGTCGGCCTGGTCAAGCACACGTACAGCAGGCGCGTGCCTGCGGGCGTCCCGTGCGAGATCGAATCGGGATCCAGCACCACGACGGCGTCGTATTCCAGACCCTTGGATTCCAGCGGAGTGAGGAAGTGCACCCGCGCGTGCCCGCCGACCAGCCCCGGGTGGGCCTGGTTCAGCCGCTTGGTCAGGCCCTCCACGCGCGGACGCAAAGACTTGGGGACGATCACTCCGATAGTGCCGCTGACAAGCTCGGTCAGCTCCTCAACCTTGGAAATCACGGCATCGTCCAGCTCCGAAGAAGCAACGACGTCCAACTCCGGTTCGACGCCCGTGGCCCGAACCGCCTCGGGAAGGTCAGCGTCGGGGAACACCCGCTGGATCACCTGCCCGGCCAGGTCGAAGACCTCGGCGGGGGAGCGGTAGTTCTTGGTGAGCTTGAACTTGCGGTGCGGATGGGAGCCGATCAGATCCTTGAGCGCCTGGCCGCCCTCTTCCGGATCGGGCCAGGAGGACTGCGCCGGATCGCCGACGATCGTCCACGAGGCCGCCTCGCCGCGCCTGCGCAGCATCCGCCACTGCATCGGGGATAGATCCTGCGCCTCGTCGACGAGGATGTGCGCATAGGTTTTCAGCGGGTCTTCCTCCCAGGCATCCTCGGCATCCAGCACATCGGAGACCGTCACCAGCTCGGAGACCGAAGAATCGTTGGAAAGGAAGATCAGGTCGTCCGGCCCGTCCTTCTCCTCGACGACCGGCCCGAGCAGCTCGTACAGCTCGTCCAGCAGCGGGATGTCGGAAACCGACCAGGAGTCCTCCTTGTAGGAGTCGGCCAGCACCGAAATCTCTTCCTCGGAAAGAATGTCTTTCCCGACGGCCTCGGCCACGAACGGCTCGCCGAGCCTGGCCAGCACCTGGGTCGGGGTCAGGGACGGCCACCACGACTGCATGAACATCCGGTAGCTGGCCGCCGACATCGCCAGATCGCGGAATTTCTCCTCCGACAAGCCCAAATCCTCGGGAACCTTCGCCCACAGGGCCTTGAGGACGGCCTCCTCGGCCGCATCCTTGCCCTGGTTGACCGGCTGCCGGGTGAGGACGTCCTTGCGGATGCGGGCCAGCTCGGCCGCGTCCAGCTTCACGACGACGCCCTTGGCCGTTACCGACAGCCCGCCCACGGCCTCGTGCACCAAAGGCATGGAGACCAGGCGCTTGAGCACCTGCTTCATCCGCAGCGAACCCTTCAGCGCCGCGGCCTCGTCAGAGTCGACGCGCGTGGCCGACAGATCCAATACGTCCGACGCCACCTGGCCAAGCGCCCGCAGCGTCACCGAATCCTCGCCCAGGGAGGGGAGTACCCGCTCGATGTAGTTCAAGAACGTGGCCGTCGGGCCGATGACCAGGATCCCGCCGGACTCGAAGCGGCGGCGGTTGGAGTACAGCAGATACGCCGCCCGGTGCAGGGCCACGACCGTCTTTCCAGTTCCCGGCCCGCCGGAGATGGTGGTGACGCCCTGGTAGTCGGCGCGGATGGCCTCGTCTTGCTCGGCCTGGATGGTGGCCACGATGTCGCGCATCTGGTTTCCGCGCGAGCGGGTCAGAGCCGCCATCAGCGCCCCCTCGCCGATCACCGGCAGATCCTTGCCCGCGTCCGCGTCCAGCAGATCGTCCTCGATGCCGGTCACCTTCTGGCCGGAGGTCTTGAGCACGCGGCGCCTGGCCACGCCCATCGGGCGGGTGGCGGTCGCGCGGTAGAACGGTTCGGCGGCCTTGGCCCGCCAGTCGATCACGAGCGGTTCGTACTCTTCGTTGCGCACCCCGATGCGGCCGATGTACTGAACTTCGGAGGAGGCGAGGTCGAGGCGTCCGAACACCAGACCGTCGTGCTCCTTCTCCAGCAACTGCAGGCGTTTGGCGGCCTGGAACGCGAAGGCATCGCGCTCGAACAAGGCGGTGGTGTCCTCCTCGCGAACCCAGGTGTCGCGTTCGGAATGGTAGATGTTCTGGCCGCTCTTGGCCGCCTGCTGGGCCGACTTGGTCGCCACTTCCAGGTAGCGGTAGACCAAATCCATGTGCGCCTGCTCGCTGGCGAGCTCCCTGCGCAGCGTCTCCTCGGTGCTTCCCACGAATCCCCTCACTGTATCCGGGCGAAGGGCCATTTTAGTAGCCCCTCCCAAGCGCGGGCAACGAGCTGGGCGTAATGGCCCAGCCAGTCAACCGCCCGGCCATATCGGACTAGACTGGCGAACGTGCTGAAACCACAGATTTTCAAGCCCGGAGACATCCGCGGCATGGTAGTTGGCGACGAAATCGAATGGGACACCGACGGTGCTGAACACCTTGGCGCCGCCTTCGCAAAAGTGTTCGATCTTGAGGGCAAAACCTTCGTTCTCGGGCACGACATGCGCCAGCTTGGCCCAGAGCTTTCCGCCGCTTTCGCCGAGGGCGCGATGCGCCTCGGTGCTCACGTGATCTTCGTCTCTCTAGTTTCGACGGACGAACTTTGGTACTGCTCCGGAGTGCTCGACCTTCCCGGAGTCCAGATCACCGCCTCCCACAACCCCGGCGAGTACAACGGCGTGAAGTTCTGCCGTTCCCAGGCCCGCCCGATCACCCCCGCCCTCCTCGAAGAAATCCACAAGCTGGCCCTCGAAGACCTGCCGAGCGCCGACCGCAAGGGCACGCTGACCCGCCGCGACATGCTCTCGGGCTACGTCGATCACCTGCATTCGCTGGTCGACTTGGACGGCATAAAGCCGATGAAAGTCGTAGTGGACGCCGGAAACGGCATGGCCGGGCTCACCACCCCCGCAGTGCTCGGCCCGTTGGTCGAGGTCATCGGCCTCTACCTGGATTTGGACGGAACTTTCCCCAATCACCTGGCCAACCCGCTCATCCCCGAGAACCTGCGCGACGCCCAGGCGGCCGTCATCGCATCCGAGGCCGATCTCGGCCTGGTCTTCGACGGGGACGCCGACCGCTGCTTCATCATCGACGAACAAGGCCAGGTCGTCTCCCCGGCCGCGGTCACCGCGCTCATCGCCCAGCAGGCGCTGGCCAAGGAGCCCGGCGGCACGATCGTCATCAACTCCATCACCTCCCGTGCGGTCGCCGAGGCGGTGCGCAAGGCCGGCGGCAAGACGGTGGTTTCGCCCGTCGGGCACTCGTTTATGAAGGCCAAGATGGCCGAGCACAACGCCGTCTTCGGCGGCGAACACTCCGCCCACTACTACTTCCGGGATTTCTGGGGTGCCGACACCGGCATGCTGGCGGCCCTGAACGTGCTGGGAATCCTGGGCCGCACGGACAAGACGATGTCTGAGCTGACCTCCGGCCTGAAGCAGTACGTCGTCTCGGGCGAGCTCAACACCCAGGTGTCCGACCCGAAGGCCATCATGGCCGAGGTCGAGGAGATCTTCGACGGCATGGGTCAGGTCGATCACTCCGACGGCCTGATGATCTCCACCCCGCACTGGTGGGTCTCCGTGCGCATGTCCAACACCGAGCCGCTGCTGCGGCTCAACGTGGAGGCCGAGGATCAGCAAACCATGGAAGAGCTGCGCGACCGGGCGCTGGCCGTCATTCGGAAGGAATACTGATGAGCGAACTGTCCGCCGATCTCATGGACATCTTGGTATGCCCGAACTGCCGGGCGCAGCTGGCCTTGGACGTCGAACGCGACGAGCTCGTGTGCGTCGGCGCCTGCGGCCTGGCCTACCCGATAAAGGACGGAATCCCGGTGCTGATCGTCTCAGAGGGCCGCAAACCCGAGAAGCTGGTGGCGGCCGAGCCGGAACCCGAGAAAGAAGAAGAGCCGACGCCCAAGCCCAGCCCCGATGACGAGCCCACCATCGCCGCCCCCGGGCTGACCGAAGACGGCGGCGAGCTGACGATCTCGTTCAGCTGAGACAGTTCTTTTCGTCATCCTGCTCTCGGCTCCGCCGTCATCTTGCTCTCGGCTCCGCCGTCATCCTGCTTTTCTCACCCCGTCATCCTGCTTTCCTCACCCCGTCATCCTGCCTTCCTCACCCCGTCATCCTGCGCGTAGTCGCAGGATCTAACGGGCGGAGATCCTGCGACTACGCGCAGGATGACGATGGGGTGGGCTTAGGACACCGAACAGACCGAATCCAGCGTCTTGGAGTCATCCTTGCTAGCCGACGGCGACGCCTCGGCGGGCTGCGCTTCGGAGGCCGGAGCCGCGGGTTGCGCTTCGGCGGGCTGCTGTTCGGCAGATGGCTGCTCAGCGGGTTGCTGTTCCGCCGGCTGTGATGAAGCGCTCTGAGAAGCCTTGGGCTTGGCCGTCGCCTCGGACTTGGCGATCTCGTCCTTCACCGTCTGACGGATGAGCTCCAGATCCGGAGCATAGGTTTCGATCAGCGGCGGCACGAAAGACACCGACTTGAGCTTGTGCTTCTTCACCTGGAGAGCCAGCTCAAGCATGGTGGAAATCTGGTCGGCGGGCAGGTCGGTGGCGACGACCTTGGAGGAGGCGTCGGCGATGGCCTGGAAGTTGGTGAGCACGGTTCCCGGGTCGAGCTGCTTGACCATGGCGTTGATCACGCACTGCTGGCGCTGCATCCGGTCATAGTCGCTGGATCCCTCGCGCGAACGGGCGAACCACAAGGCCTGGAACCCGTTCAGTAGCTGATCCTTGCCCGGCTCGATATACCCGTAGACGCCCTTCTTCCCGGTGTGTGAACCGATGGGGATGCGCCGGCCGACATCCAGGCGAATGCCGCCCAGGGCGTCGATCAGTTTCTCGAAGCCGCGCATATCGATCATCGCCCAGTAGTTGATCTTGAGCCCGAGCGTCTCTTCAACCGCGCCCTTGGTGGCCTCGACGCCGGGCCATTTCACGCCCTTGAACAGGTCTTTGTGGTTCTCGGCCTCGGTGTATATCGAGTTCAACATGCACGGGTCGGTGGGCCGCGAGTCGTAGCACCAGTAGTTTTCCGGCGGCGGGTACAGCTTGTAGAGCGGGGAGCTTTCGGGGAAGGGCACGTGCTGGAGGTTGCGCGGCAGGGAGAACAGCACGGTCTTGCCGGTGTTGGCGTCGATGGAGGCGACCATCACCGTGTCCGGGCGCAGACCCTCGCGGTCGGCCCCGGCGTCGCCGCCGAGCAGCAAGATGTTGTAGCGCCCGGCGTTCGTCTGCGCGTTGCCGCCGCCGGTGAAGATCGTCCCGATCATCGACGAGGCCGACGACAGAATCGAGAACGAGAACCAGGCCGCGGTGAACATCACGAACGCGAGCAGCAGCGACAGCGCCCCGGAGATCGCTGCGCCGGTCCGCGACATGACGGGCGCGAGGTTGGCGCCCTTGTTCTTGCGCGCCAGACGTGTGGGCATACCCAGACGCCAAGCGTCGAGGATGAGTAAACCCCAGCCCACGAAGATGAGCGGGACGAGCACCGACAGCACCACCAACACGATCGGGTTGGTGAAGATAGAGATCACGAATGCCCGGTTGACTAGGGCGGTAAGCCCGGTGAGTACGAGCAGCACCAGGCAGACGGCCCACGTGAAGTAGGCGATCCTGCCGAGTTTCTTGTTGCCCGAGACGACCTGCGCGGAGCCCGGAACGACCAGATCCATGAGCGTGAGGACGATCGAGCGACGGGCCGCGAGATGGGCGCTGCGGGCAGCGGGCGACGGGATCTCTAGGGAAGTCACCCGCCAAGTCTTCCACGAAAACCTGTGATCCGGTTGGAAGCTGCTGCGCAGGGCTGTGCGCAAATGGGGCCAGGGCCGGGGTTAATCCAGCAAATCGCGCACGATGCCGTCGGCGAGCAGCCGCCCGGCCCGGGTGACGCCCGTGCGCGAGTCGGTGCGCCACAGCAACCCTTCGTTCTCGAAGCGATCGAGCCGGGCGCTCTCCGTGGGCGTGAGGACGCCCAAGTCCAGCCCCTCGGCGAGCCTCAGTTCCAGCAAGACCCGCTCTGTGCGTCGCTGCTCATCGTTCAAAGTCTCCGAACCGGCTTCGGGAACCCCTGCATGGGCGGCCTCGATGTAGCTAGCGGGCAGCTTTTGGTTCCACCAGCGCTTCCCGGCCACGTGCGAATGGGCACCAGCGCCGAGGCCGAGCCAGTCGTCGGAGCGCCAATAGCCGAGGTTGTGCTTGCACTCGTAGCCGGGCAGCGCCCAGTTAGAAATCTCGTAGTTTTCGTAGCCGGCGGAGGCCAGGGCGTCCTCGGCCAGCTCGTAGCGCTCGGCCTGCACGTCGGGATCGATGCCCCGAATCTCACCGCGGGCGAGCTTCGCGCCCAGCCGGGTGCCGTGTTCGATGGTGAGCGAGTAGGCGGAGATGTGCTCGGGTTCGAGGGCGATGGCCGCCTTCAGCGTCGACGCCCAACTCGCCTCGGTTTCCACCTCAGAGCCGTAGATGAGATCAAGGGAGAGATTCTCGAAACCCGCGGCCCGCGCCCACCCGACTACCTTGGGCAGTCGCTCGGGAGTATGCAGACGCTCCAGGAAAGTGAGCACACGTTCGTCGGCCGATTGCATCCCGTAGGAGATGCGGTTGATGCCGACCTTGCGCAGCTCGGACAAGAACGGGTACGAGACGGTCTCGGGGTTGGCCTCGGTGGTGATCTCGGCGCCGCGCATCTCGAAGCGGTCGGCCAGCGCGTGCAGCATGTAGGAGAACTCGGACGGGCCCATCACCGTGGGTGTCCCGCCGCCGAAGAACACGGTATCGACGCGGCGGTCGGCTAAGTTGTTGCGCTCGATCTGCAGGTCGAGCTCTGCAACCATCGCCTCTAGATACGGGGTGAATTCCAGGTCTTTGAGCACGTAGGTGTTGAAATCGCAGTAGCCGCACCGCGCCCGGCACCAGGGGATGTGAATGTAAACGCCAAAGGCCATGGGAAAAGGGTACTCGGGCGGCGATACGCCCCATGTGACCGAGTTGAGCGGCGAAGCAGGGATTCGATGCG
>JAISTE010000109.1 GCA_031272825.1 Propionibacteriaceae bacterium
GTTGTGGGTGATCCCGCGACTTCGCGCGGGATGACGGGTGTGGGAAGCACGGGATGACGGGAGTGGGAAGCACGGGATGACGGGAGTGGGAAGCGCGAGATTACGGGAGTGGGAAAGTCGGGATTACGGGTTGGGAAACCGGATTGATGCTGACGACGTAGAAATCGAAGGGAGTGGGAAGCACGAGATGACGGGAGTGGGAAGCGCGAGATGACGGGTTGGGAAACCGGGGATAGTAGGAGTCGAAGTTCGAAATAGTAGGGGCGTTCGTACTTACGCGGTTTCGCGCAAAACCAACTTGGTCTCCAACTCCCTGCGCTCGGGAGCGAGCTTGGGATCGGCGATCCGGGCCATGGCGAGCTCCACCGAAACCTCGGCGATGCGCTCGGCACCGCGGTCGATGGTGGTGATGGCGAAGGCCTTGGACTGGGAGACTTCGGCGTTATCGAAGCCGGTGACGCGCACGCGCTCGGGGATCTTGATCCCAGCCCGAGCCAGGGCCACCAGCGCCCCTTCGGCGCACTGATCGTTGTAGCAAAGCAGGGCCGTGCCATCCTCAATTCCGGCGTCGATTAGGGAATTCGCGGCAAGAAAACCAGATTCGACATCCGAGCCGCCAGGCACGCATTCGCATTCCAGCCCGTACTTGGATAAGGAGGAGAGCAGGTCTTCACGCCGCCTGGTCGCGGAGGCGCCTTGCGGCCCCTCGATGTGGATGAGCTTGCCCGGGCGCTGGGCCAAGTGCGCGGCCAGCTCGTCAAAGCCGGTGGAGTTTATCGAGGTAACGAGAGAGGTTCCGGGGAGGTTTACTTGGCCGACGGTAATCACGGGTACGCGGATGTTCTTTAGTTTGGCGTCGCTCAGTCCCTCGGGGTTGACGGCGATGACGACCCCCGCACGGAACTGCAGCAGCCGCTCGATGGCTTTGCCCATTCCAGATGCGCGGCTGTCCTCGGTCACCAGCAGGCCGCCGGCCTTTTCGATGCGCGATTGGATGTTTGAGTAGTAGCAGTAGTGCAGCTCTTGGCTGAAATCGCAGGCCAGGCCAACAATCGCCGGGTTTGTCGAGCGCAGCAGTACCCCGGTGAGGTCACGGATGTAGCCCAAGCGCTCAGCCTCTTCCTCGACGCGCTTGCGGGTGGCCTCGGAGACGCGGTTCGAGCCGCGCAGGGCCAGCGAAACCGCGCTCGGGGTAACCCCGACGGCCTCAGCGATGTCCTTGATGGTGACCCGGCCCATGGGAACTACCCGATGATCTTGGAGTAGACGGCGTCGACGTCGATGTCAGGATCGCGCCTGGCCATCCCGGCAATCCCGGGGTTATCGGCATAACGCGGAACCACGTGGACGTGCAGGTGAAACACGGACTGCCCGGCAACCTCCCCGGAGTTTACAAGCACGTTCAGCGCCGGGGCGTCGAGCTTTTCCTTAAGCAGTTCGGCCACCTTCGTCACAGAAGGCGCCAGCTCGGCAAAGGCGGTGGGATCGGAGGTAAGGTCGGCGGTATGCCGCTTGGGCACCACGAGGGTGTGCCCGGCGTGGAAGGGTTCAATGTCCAAGAAGGCAAAGGCGACATCGTCCTCGTAAACCTTCTTAGAAGGAATCTCACCGGCAATAATCGAGCAAAACAAGCAATCCATGCGGCTCAGCTTATCGCTTTGGCTGCGCAGCAATTTCAGTTGCCGCGTATGCCTACAACAATGCGCCGCAACAACTAGCGCACCGCGAAGCCGGATTCGGCCAGCGCTTTCTTCACCTCGCCAACCGTGAGCGTCCCGTAGTGGAAGACCGACGCGGCCAGTACCGCATCTGCTCCGGCCTTGGCTGCTTCTACGAAGTGCTGGGCGGTGCCTGCGCCTCCCGAGGCGATTACCGGGACGTCGACTATGGATTTCACCGCCTGGATCATCTCGGTGTCGAAGCCGTCGGTGGTGCCGTCGGCGTCCATGGAGTTGAGCAAGATTTCGCCTACGCCGCGCTCCACAGCCTCCTTGCACCAGGCCAGGGCATCCAAACCCGCCGAGTGCTTGCCTCCGTGCGTCGTCACGCCGAAGCCCGAGGGGTGGCCTTCCTCCCGGCGGGCGTCCAGGGAGAGCACTAGTACCTGATTGCCGAAACGAGAGACGATCTCATCGATGGTGTCCGGGTTGTCGATGGCACCGGTGTTGATGCCGCACTTGTCGGCACCGGTTCTGAGCAGCCGGTCGACGTCGGCTACCGTGCGCACTCCCCCGCCGACGCACAGCGGGATGAAGATCGTCTCGGCGCAGCGGCGCACAACGTCATAGGTGGTCTCGCGGCCCTCAGACGAAGCCGAGATGTCTAAGAAGACCAGCTCATCCGCGCCCTCCTGGCCGTACAAGGTGGCCAACTCCACCGGATCTCCGGCATCGCGCAGATTCTTGAAGTTGACGCCCTTCACCACCCGTCCGGCGTGGACGTCCAGGCAAGGGATAACGCGAAGAGCTAGCGACATACCTGGGAGTCTACCTTCAGTGCTCTCCCTTCCCCGTCATCCTGCACGTAGTCGCAGGAGCTACAGCGATCCAAAGAGATCCTGCGACTGCGCGCAGGATGACGAGTGTTCTAACTAGTCCTCAAATGCGGAGATGTCGACCACCCCGCGGCGAATCAGATCGATCACCCGCAGGCATTGCTTGCGCAGCGGAGAATCCCCCAGCGCGCCGACGAGCTGGTCGGCCTGATCGATCACAATCCGGGCCCAGCGCACGAAATCACCGGCGGATAAGTCGTTGTACTCCAGCACCTCGCCGAGCTCGGCTCCGATCGTCCACTCGTAGATGGCTTCGGCAAAGCCGATGTCCGGCGGGTTGGGCGGGCTGAGCTTGAAGTCGCGCTCCAACATCGCCAGGTCGCGGTGCAGTTCGCGCAGCTGCGAGCAGGCCCGCTCGGCAGCCCTGGTCGGCACCCGGTGCACTCCCCTGTCCCCGCGCGGTTCGTAGACCAAAGTCGATAGGACTGCCGCCAGTTCGGCGTCGTTCAGCCCGTTGAAAACGCCCAGGCGCAGGGCCTCGGCGGTTACCAAATCCAGTTCGGAGTAGATCCGCGCGAGCATCCTCCCGCGCTCGGTCACCACCAAAGAATCGTTCTCGGGGGTGAGGTATCCCAGTGATTCGAGTACCCCGCAGATGCGGTCGAAGCGGTCGGCGATCGAGTTGGTGCGCCGCCTGGCCCGGTTGACCGCGCGGTTGTCGGCGGGTTCGCCGTCCTTGGTGCGGTGGCGGCCCGGCACGTTGCGCAAGCGCCGCTCTAGGGCGGCGTCGGCCTGGAACTGGGCGAAGGAGAGCTGCAGCAGCTCGCGCGCCTTGGCCTGCCCAACCGTCGCAACCATGTTGACGGCCATGTTGTAGGTCGGCGCGAATGAGGAGTTCAGCGGATAAGTCCTGGTCGACGCCAAACCCGCCAAAGCCCTGGGGTCCAGGCCCGATTGCCAGGCAACCACAGCATGACCTTCGACGTCGATGCCCCGCCGCCCGGCCCTGCCGGTTAGCTGCGTGTACTCGCCGGGAGTGAGGTCGACGTGTTGTTCGCCGTTGTACTTGACCAATTTCTCGATCACAACCGTGCGCGCCGGCATGTTGATGCCAAGGGCCAGCGTCTCGGTGGCGAACACGCACTTCACCAGCCCGCGCACAAACCCCTCTTCCACGCACTCCTTGAGGGCCGGTAGCAGCCCGGCGTGATGGGCGGCAATCCCGCGGCAGAAGGCAGCGTGGAAGGCATCCCAGCCCAGGGCGTCCTTGTCCGATTCGCTCAGCCCCTCCGAGTGACGGCGGGCGATCTCATCCAAGGCGTCGTACTCGCGCCGGTCGGTGAAGCGCAGCCCCGAGCGCAGGCACTGGCGCACGGCCTTATCGCAACCGGCGCGGGAGAAGATGAAGTAGATACACGGCAGCATCCCGGCCGAATCGAGCTTTTCGAGGACGGCCTCGCGCTTGGGCGTCAGGTGGTCGTGGAACGGTTTGACGGCCCCTCCGAAACGGCCCGAACCGTAATTGACCTTGCGCCTGCCGTTACCGTTCCTGCCGCGCAGGCGACGGGCGTCGTCGCGAACCGTGCGCGATTCTTGCTTGGCCAACCCCACCAGCTCGGGGTTAACTAACTCGCCCTTGAAAAGCGGGTAAATCCGCCTGCCGGCCAGCACGTGCTGATCCAGCGGCACGGGCCGATGCTCGGAGACGATCACGCCAACATCGCCGCGCACATCGCGCAGCCAGTCACCGAATTCCTCCGCGTTCGACACTGTGGCCGAAAGCGCCACCACCTGCACGGATTCAGGCAAGGAGATGATGACCTCTTCCCAAGCGGCGCCGCGGAAGCGATCGGAGAGGTAGTGCACCTCGTCGAGAACCACGTAGCCCAGGCCCTCAAGCGTCGAGGAGCCCGCGTAGATCATGTTGCGCAGCACCTCGGTGGTCATCACCACGATGTCGGCCTCGCCGTTGATCGAGGTATCCCCTGTCAGCAGTCCAACTGATTCCTCACCATGACGCTCAACCAGATCGTGGAATTTCTGGTTGGACAGGGCCTTAATCGGGGTGGTGTAGAAGCATTTGCGGCCGGTCTGCACAGCGAGGTAGCAGGCGAACTCGCCCACGATCGTCTTGCCCGAGCCGGTAGGGGCGGCCACCAGCACGCCCGCTCCCGACTCGACGTACTGGCACGCCTCGATCTGGAAACCGTCCAGTTCGAACGGGTAGGAGTCGAGGAAGTCTTCAAAGCTCATTTGGCCGCCCGATATAGCTTGAGCGCGCCCGGCACCACCGTGCAGCGCATCGGAACCTGGCCCATGTACTCGCCGTCGCCCATCGGCAGCAGCCCATCGCCGTCGACGATCACCTCTTTGGCCGTGCGCAGCTCGACCGCCGGATCCTTGATGTAGGAGCCGCCGAACATGCGCGGCAGCAGCCGCAGCAAGGTCAGACGCGAAACCGGATTGATGATGGTTACGTCGAGCAGCCCGTCGGTGATGGAGGCCTTCGGCAGGCCCTGCATCCCGCCGCCGAAGTATCCGGCGTTGCCGACGGCGATGAACATGGCCGTCTGGTTCAGCTCTTCGCCGTCGATCACGAGCCGGTACTTGAGCGGTTCGAAAATGGAGAGTTCGGCCAGCGCCGCCCAGGTGTAGGAAAGCTGGCCTAAGTTGATCTTCATGCGGTTCACCCGGTCGTTTACCCGGGCGTCGAATCCGGTGGAGAGGATGGAGCCCACGTAGCGCGTCTGCGCTCCCCCGGCCAGGTGCCCCTCGATCTTCATCAAATCGACGTCCTCAGTATGGCCCGCGGCAATGAGTTTGACCGCCTGCAGCGCCGAGATCGGAACCCCGACGCCGCGCGCGAAGTCGTTGCCGCGCCCGGCGGGAATCACACCAAGGGCCACCCCGGTTTCCGCCACCGCGTTCAAGCCCAGGTGCATCATGCCGTCCCCGCCCATAACGATCAGGGAATCGGCACCCATGGCCACCGCTTGATTGCAGTGAAACCGGGCGTCCTCGTAGCTGGAGGTTTCGACGACCTGTAGTTTCACCGTCGCCGCTCCCGAAGCCAGCGCCGAGGTGACTTGGGGGAGGATCTTCTTGGCATAACCCTTGCCGGCCGAAGGGTTCACTACTAGGACGGTGCTCACGTCTATAACTTACCGCCTTGTGCGTCTTCTACTAGAAACGAGCGTTCACTGCGCCTGCGCCCGCGCCTTGCGCTTATCGTGCACCCGCGCGACCACCTCGGCGGCCAGGAACAGCAGTGCCATGGGCAGAGCCAACGCTAGCATGGAGAACGGATCGGTCGAGGGTGTGGCGATGGCGGCGAACAGGAATATCCCGAAGACGACGTACACCCTCGCCTTACCCAAGGTCTTGGCCGAAACGACGCCCATGAAGTTCAGCCCGACGACCACGAGCGGCATTACGAACCCCAGCCCGAACACCATCATCAGCTGCAGGACGAGCGAGAGGAAGGAGTTGATCTCCAGCAGGTTGGTTACCGGTATCGCCTGCGGTGTGAAGGACAGCAGTACCCAGATGGCCTGCGGCAGCACGTAGTAGCCCACGGCGACCCCGGCCAGGAACAGCGGGATACCGCAGCCCAAGAAGATGAGCGCGTACTTGCGTTCGTTCTGCATCAGCGCCGGGGCGATGTAGCGCCACAGCTGGAACAGCCATACCGGCGAGGCCAGTACGACGCCCGCAACACAGCACACCTTAACGGCCAGCGTCAGCGGGGTCGTCACCCCCTCGATCACGGGCGTCGGGTTTAGGTTGGGTGCCACCTCGGCCAGCACCGCGACGGCCTGCTGATAGGGGTGCAACAGCAGCTGGTAAAGCGGGTTGTAGAAGAACGCCGAGACGACCGCGAGCACCAGCACGGCAACCAGCGAAACAATCAAGCGGTAGCGCAGTTCGCGCAGGTGATCCGCTATCGACATCACCCCATCGGGGTTCTTGTTCTTGGGGCGGAATTTTGCCCAGAACTTCTTCACTGCCCGGCTTCGGTCGGCTTCTCAGCCTCGGCTTTATCGTCCTTGTTCAGCTCGGCCTTGAAGTCGTGGATGGCCTTACCGGCGTTCTTGCCTAACCCGGCGATCTTCGCCCCGCCGAACAGCACCACCGCGGCCACGCAGATGATGACAATCTCCCATGGTCCCATCTTGCTCCCCTTCCTAGTCTTGGACTTGCAGCGTATCCATGAGCTTGGAAACGCGCTCGCCCATATCAGAAACTTCTTGCATCAGGTCGTCGGCCTTGTGTTTGAGCCAGATGCCCACACAGGCCCAGTAGACCAACCCAAGGACGATGATCCCCAGGCATATCCAAAGCCACATGGCCCTAGCCTACCTTGTAGTTTTCGAGGGCTTGCCGGGCAAGCTGGGCCGCGCCCGCCGCCGCCTCCCTTGGATCGACGCCCAACACGGCAGGACCTAACCGCAACAGCTCGTGGGCGAACCAATTGGGATCTACGACGTTCAGCTCCACTTCCAGCCCGCCATCGGTATGTACGACGGACGTAGTCGGCCAGTACTCCTCCACCCAGGCCGCTTCGGGGGCGAGTTTCACTTTCACCTTTTGCGCCTTTGCAGTGCTCAGCCAGGAATCGTCGAGAGCCGGGGGCTCGCCGCGCGCTTGCCCGCGCTCTTCGGTTGCCTGAACCGAGGTGATGCGGTCGGTACGATAGGAACGCCAGCCTCCGGCCTCGATGTTCCACGCCTGCAGGTACACGTGTCCGCCCTTGGCGCTCAGGCGCTTAGGTTCGATGCGCGCGTGCCTTTCCTCTCCGCCTCTTTGGTAGCCGATCTCCACCACCAGGTTTTCAGCGGCGGCCTTTTCCAGCGCCGCACCTTGTTCCCCGGCGTCCAGGCTCATGTCGATGGGGGCGGCGGCGCTGGCGGCGGAAATCTTGGCCAGCGCGCTCTTGGCGGCAGCGCTCACCTCGGCCCCTCCGAGCTCAGCCAGCGCCCGTAGACCGACCTCCAAAGAGACGGCCTCGTCGGCGCTCAGCCGCATGGGCTTGGACAGGAAATCCGCGTTCGACAAGAAGATGTCGCCCTCATTGAGGCCTTCCAGGTCGATGTCTATCAGCGCCCCGGGCGAGCGCATATCCTCGCCGACGAACTGAAGCAGCCGCACGTCCTTGCGCAGCTGCTCTACGGAAACGCCGAGCATCTGCGCAGTTTGGGCCAGGTCGGCAAACCCGCCTTGGCGCTGCAGGTACGGAACCAGGGCTAACAACCTGGCCACGCGCTCAGAGCTGCCCATCGCCCCTCCTTGCCGCCGCCTCAAGGTGCGCGATCACGTCTTCGCGCAAGGAATCGGGTTCGAGCACGATCACGTCCGGCCCATAAGCACCAACGTCCTGGGCCGATACTCCCTCAACCTCGAAAGCCTCGAACCCATCGGGAACCGCGTTTTCCAGCGCCTTGCCTCGCCGCCGCAGCGCCGGTGCCCGGCCCTTGGCGATCGCCAGTACCGCACGTTCGCCGCGTTGATTTGCGAAGCGCGCCAGTTGGGCGTCGATGTCAGCTTCGCCGCGCTCATAGGCCCCCGATTTGCCGACCAATTTCACTTCGGAGCTGATTCTGGAGAGCTTGAAAAGCCGCTTGTCCTTGCGGTCTAGGTCGTAGCCCGATACGTACCAGCTGCCGCGCTGGGCCAGCGCCCAAGGCTGGAAGTGCCGGGTCATGGAGTTGTACTTGAAAGTGACCTCCCGGCGCTCCGCGGTGGCCTTGGCCAGCGGCTGGAACGCGGGCTCGGGGGAGGAGACTTGCGGGGCCAGGGCTCGGCTGCGTTCGACGTCGAGCTCGACGCCCGCCGAGTGCAGCTTGGTCAGGGCCAGCTGTGTTTCGCGCGACATGGCCGCGTCCTCCCATACGGCCCCGGCCAGCGCCACCGCCTGGGCCTCAGCGGGGGTGAACGAGATGGGCGGCAACTCGAAATCTGTGCGGGAGATGCGGTAGCCGTCCTCTTCGGCCAGTTGCCCGGCGGTCTTGGAATTGGTTTCGACGGGGACGCCCAGATCGAGCAGTGCGCGCTTGTCGCGCTCGAATTGCATCTCGAAGGCCGCCTCATTCTTGCCCTGGTAGCCGTCCACCGATTCGCGTAGCTCGCGCTTGGTCACCCAGCCGCGCGCGGTGAGCAGCGCGATGGTGAGGTTCAGCAGTCTCTCGGTCGTCCTGTCCGCCATGGGTATCCTTTCCCTCGCACAATACCAAGCGAGGAGGGTGATGGCCGGAAGATACGCGCCGAGTCCAACCGGGGAATTGCATATCGGAAACCTGCGCACCGCGCTGGTGGCCTGGTTGCTGGCCAAGTCCACTGGACGCGAGTGCCGCCTGCGGTTCGAGGATTTGGATCGCGAGCGCGTCGACGCCGCCGGAAATCTCGCCGCCTCGCAAGCGCAAGACCTGGCCTCCCTCGGCCTGATCTTCGACGGCCCGGCCCTGTACCAGCACACCCGCTTAGCCGCCTACGAACAGGCCGCCCGCAAGCTAGAGGGCCGGTTGTACGAGTGCTTTTGCACCCGCAAGGAGATCGCCGAGGCCGCCTCGGCACCCCACGGCTCCTATCGCCCCTACCCCGGTACTTGCAGGAATCTCACCGAGGAGCAAAAACGCGAGAAGCGCAAGACCCGCCCGGCGGCCTGGAGGGCGCGTGCCGAGGGAGTGTCCTTTACTGTGCACGACCGCTGGGCCGGGGACTTCACCGGCCAGGTCGACGATTTTGTCGTCCGCCGCGGGGACGGAACCTGGGCGTATAACTTCGCCTCGGTCGTCGACGATATGTATCAGGGCGTCGATCAGGTGTGCCGGGGCGAAGACCTGCTTGATTCGGCCCCCAGGCAGGCGTGGCTAACCGAGTTGTTGGGCGGCAAGACGCCCGAGTACGCCCACGTGCCGCTGGTGACCAACTGTGCGGGTGAGCGCTTGAGTAAACGCGACGGGGCCGTGTCGATGGGTGATCTGCGCGCGCTCGGAATGAGCGATCACGACGTGCTGAACCTGCTGGCCGAGTCGCTCGGTCTGCCCCAAAACGAAGGGGTCGAAGCGCTCATCGAACGCTTCGACCCCTTGAAGAAGCCATCTGGCTACATGTACCAAAGAATGTCCACGATGTAGACGATCGTGTCGCCGGCCTCCAGCGCCGGGTCATTGGAACCCTCAGGGAAGCCGTCCTCCGGCGGCAGCACCAGCAGCACGCGCGAGCCGATCTTCTTGTCCTTGAGTCCGGAGATCCAGCCGGGGATCGCCTTGGCCAGCACGCCGATGTCGTTCTTCGTCCACGCGGTGACCTCTTGGCCGGTCTTGAGCGAGTAGGCCTTGAAGTTGGTCAGGATGGTGCCGGAGGCGTTCTCCTCCTTGGAGGCGTCCGGAATAGTAGAGCTGCTCTCGCCCTCGATCAGGGTCTCGGCCACCATCTTCTCAGGAGCCGCGGTGCCTTCGGGGATGGTGAGCGACGGCACGCCGTCTTCCACCTTGTATCCGAGCTTATCGGCCCATTCGTTGCCGGTGGTCTCCTTGCCTGTCGCCTGCGCGTAAGAGGCGTCCAGCACGTCGACGACGAAGAACAGCGAATCGCCGACCTTGATATCGATGGAAGCCACCCCGCCCTGGGAATCGTAGGCCTCGGAAGAGGGAATGCCGAGCAGAACCCGCGAACCGACGGGCACGCCTTTGATGGCCTTCGCGAATCCGGGGATGAGCTCGCTCAACCCGAAGATGGTCGGTGTGGTCTCGCGCTTTACCGCCGCAGTGGGTGTCGGCGAGGGCGAGGCCGATGGGTCGGCGGCCGTCTCGGAGGCCGAGGCGTTGGGGTCTGCCCACGTGCCGTCGAACTCGTTGCCGGTGCGCGCGTTGATGCCCAGGTAATTCAGATAGATGTATTCGGTGCCTTCGAGCTTGTGGCCCTTGCCCTCTTCGATGATCTTGTTCATCGGCGTTGCGACCGCCATGGGGGCGGTGAACTCGACCTTGGGGTCTTCTCCGATCTTGCCTTCGACCTTCACCGCGTCCAGATTGTCCACGGTGGGAATCTCGGCGGTGGGTGTGGCCGATCCGGTCGGCGTTTCGGAGCCGCTCGGAGTGGGGGTTTCACCTGAACTGCAAGCGGTGGTCAGCAGGAGCAAACCGGCGATCAGCGCCGGGACAATCTTCTTTGGCACCCGGCCATCTTACATGCCGAGGGAGTCGAACAACGCTCCCAACTCTTCGCGTGTCAGCTCGCGCAGCTTGCCGGATTTGAGTGATCCTAGCTTGACCGGGCCGATTCTGAGCCTGGAGAGCTTCACCACGGGATGCCCGACGGCCTCGAACATGCGCCTGACGATGCGGTTGCGCCCCTCGTGCAACACCACCTTCACAAGCGAACGCTTCGGCCCGGCCTGCATTACCTGAACCTTGTCGGGCTTCACCGGGCCGTCGTCGAGCTGGATGCCGCGCAGCAGCCTCTTGACTGTTTTCGGGTCGACCTCCCCGCGCACCTCGGCTAGGTATTCCTTATCGAGTTCATAGCTTGGGTGCGTGACGCGCTGGGCGAAATCGCCGTCGTTAGTCAAAAGCAGCAGCCCGGAGGTATCCCGATCCAGGCGTCCCACGTGGAATACCCGCGGCAGCCCGGCGGTGAAATCGAGCAAGGTGGGAGCCGGTTCCTCAGCCATCGTCGATTCGACGCCGGTGGGCTTGTTCAGCGCAAAATACACGTGCTCGTTGGCCGGCGGGATGCGTTTGCCGTCCACCCGGATGACGTCCGTGGCCGGGTCTACCTTGCGGCCCATTTCCAGCACCGGTTCGCCGTTGACCTCCACCCGACCCTCAGCGATCATCTCCTCCGACGCCCGCCTAGAAGCCACACCGGCAGCCGCTAAGGCCTTTTGCAGCCGCATTTCACTCATCGCTCTCCCCCTGTTTCGATTCTTCGGCCTTATCGCCTGAGTCTGCCTCGGCGGCGTCTTCCAAGGTCGGCTCGGGCGGCGCCTGATTGGCCAGTGCCGCCAGCTCCTCTTCCAACAAAGACGCATCGGGCAGGTAGGGTGCGATGGGAGGCAGGTCTTCGAGCTTGGCGATGCCGAGCTTTTCCAAGAACAGCGGCGTCGTACCGTAGAGGTTGGCGCCGCTTGCCTCGTCCTTGCCGACCGATTCGATGAGCCCCCTTGCCATGAGCGTGCGCACCACGCCGTCGACGTTCACCCCGCGGATCGACGAGATGCGCCCGCGCGCGATGGGTTGCAGATAGGCGACAACCGCCAGGGTTTCCAACGCCGGGGTGGAGAGCTTGGCCTCCTGCACGTCGAGCAGCCAGCGGCGCACGACCTCGTCGTGTTCGGGCCGCGTGTAGTAGCGCCAGCCTCCGCCGACCTCGCGCAGCTCAAAGCCGCGCCCCGATTCGGTGTAGAAATCGGCCAGCGCCCCCAGCTCGGCCTCGACCTCCCCCAGCGGCGCCTCGACCGCCGCGGCCATGTCAGCGGCGGGTACCGGCTCGGTGGCGAGCAGCAGCAGCGCCTCCAGCCTCGCACTCAACTCAGACATCTATCTCCTTCGCCTCTTCGACGCGCTCGTCGTCGAAATCGGTTTCCACTTGGCCCTCGGAGCCGCCGATCCAAGTGATGTTCAGTTCCCCCAGCGGGGTCAGCTGCTCAAAGCTGACGCTCATGGCCCGGTACAGGTACAGCAAGGCCAGGAACCGGGCGACCACCACCAGCTTCTCCCCGGCGTCGGCGACCAGCGCCCTAAAGCTCAGGGTTTTCTTTTCCTTGAGCCGGGCCGAGATGATCTCGGCCTGCTCAGTGACGGAGACCTTCGGCACGTGCAGGTGGGCCAGCGAAACGTGCTCGGGTTCCTTTGGCGTGAGCGCCTGGGCAGCCAGCTCGGCAAGCTTTTCGGCCATACCACTCAGATTCACCTCGGGCATGAGCTTGGCAAAGCGCTCCTCCAGCCCTCCAGGCCGGGCATGGGAGTGGGATTCGCCGGCTATGCGCCTTCCGAAATCCTCGGCCACAATCTTGAACGCACGGTACTGCAGCAGGCGAGCGAAGAGCAGATCTCTGGCCTGCAGGGCTTCTAGGTCTTCTTCGTCCTCGACCTCGCCTTGCGGCAGCAACCTGGCGGCCTTTAGGTCGAGCAAGGTCGCGGCGACGACCAGGAACGAGGAAGTCTTGTCCATCGACCAGTTGCCGTCCTTGGCGTCGGCGATGTAGGTCAGGAACTCGTCGGTGACTACGGACAGCGCCACCTCGGTGACGTCCATTTTGTGCCTGGAGATCAGCTGCAGCAGCAGATCGAACGGACCTTCGAAGTTCGTCAGCTTGACGCTGAACTCCGGGTTTTCTTCGCTCAAGCGCTCTCCAGCCGCAGCAGAACTTCCTTGCCCAGATCGCGGTAGGCGTCCGCACCGTAGGAGTCGGGGGCGTAGGAGGTGATGGGCTCGCCCGCCACCGTCGTCTCCGGGAATTTCACCGTGCGGGCGATGACGGTGTGGAAGACCGTCTCCCCGAACGCCTCGACGACCCGCTCCAGCACCTCGCGCGAGTGCAGCGTGCGGCGGTCAAACATGGTGCCGACGATGCCCAGAATGTCGAGATCTGGGTTGAGGCGGTCCTTCACCTTTTCGATCGAATCGGTGAGCAGCGCCATGCCGCGCATGGCGAAGAACTCCGTCTCCAGCGGCACGATCACCCGGTCGCTAGCCGTCAGCCCGTTGATGGTGAGCAGGCCCAGGGAAGGCGCGCAGTCGATGATGATGAAGTCGTAGCGGTTGCGCAATTTGTCGAGCACACGCTTCAAGGTGAACTCGCGGGCCACCTCGGAGACCAGCTGCATCTCGGCGGCGGAAAGCTCGATATTGGATGGGAGGATGTCCATGCCGGGGGTGCCGGTTTCCAAGATCACGTCGTCGACGTCGATGCCCCGGCGAACCATCAGGTCGTAGACGGAAAGCTCAAGGGCCTGCGGGTTCATGCCCATGCCGACGGACAGCGAACCCTGCGGGTCGAAGTCGACGAGCAGTACCCGGCGCCCGAACTCGGCCAGCGCCGCCCCGAGGTTGATGGCGGTGGTGGTCTTGCCGACGCCGCCCTTTTGGTTGCACATGGAGATGATCCAGGCGTCCTTGGGCTTGTTGGGATCGACAGGCTTGGGGTCGGGCAGGTCAATGACCTCCCTGCCGGTCAGATCGAGTTCCGGGGTGTCGAACAATGCCTCTTTCGCCTTTATCACGGACAAATCTTAGCCGGTGAGATTCACACTCGCTGAGCATAGACTGGCAGGCATGGTCAATCTCACCCGTGTTTACACGAAGACTGGAGACAAGGGCGACACCCGCCTGGTGGACAACTCGCTCGCGCGCAAAACCGATCCCCGGGTCGACGCCTATGGCACAGTCGACGAAGCCAATACAGTTATCGGCCTGCTCACTACGCTGGAGATCCCCGGAGAGCTGTTCGAGGATCTGCGGCTGATCCAAAACGAGCTGTTCGACCTGGGCGCCGATCTGGCCAATCCCTTCGACACCGGCGTCGATTCGGTGCGCATACTCCCCGAACAGACCGAGCGACTAGAGCATCTAATCGACCACTACACCGAGGGCCTGCCCGCCCTGCGCTCCTTCGTGCTGCCGGGCGGCACCACCCCTGCCGCGGTCGCCAACCTCGCCAGGGCGACGGTTAGACGGGCCGAGCGTGCCGCGTGGGCAGCCTCGGACACTTACCCCGGCGGGGTAAATCCCGAAGCCGTGCGCTACCTGAACCGCTTGTCGGATCTGATGTTCACCGTCGGAAGGTATCTGTCCTCCGATTCAGAGGTTTTGTGGGTTCCAGCCAAAGACCGCAAGGTCAGTGGTCGCGCTGCCAAGGAACGCGAGCGCATCCTGGCTCAGCAAGAGCAGCTCTAGACCTCCACCTACCCATCGTCATTCTGCGCGTAGTCGCAGAATGACGCGCGGGGGAGGAAAGGAGCACTTCCCTCACTGCAGCAGCCACTCCAGGTGCTCCCCGAGCCAGACGAAGATGGCGTAGCCGTAGGCCTCTTCCGGGGATAGCTCGCCGTGCTCGAAGGCCTCGGAGTCGGCCTCGGTCTGGATCCCGAGCCGGGTGGCGAGCACGACGCGCAGCAGGTTCAGCGTCTTGATCCAGGCCTCGAAGTCCTCATTAGGAATGTCGATCGCGTACTCGCTGCCTCTGGCGGTGGCGGCGGCCTCGTCGAGAGCGCCGATGACCCGCTGGGCGTTGGCGATGATCTCCAGCCGCCGCTCGGAATCGGTAAGGGAGGCGAAGGCCGCCGAGGCCTGCAGATCGTTGCGATAGGCCGCCGGGAACAACCTAGCGATGGCCGGATCGGAGTGATCGAGCGGCTCCAAGTGATCCATCTCGGCTTGCCACATGGCGAATTCATCGTCCAGGTCGACGGGCAGCCCGGCAGAGGAAACCAGCGCCCCGAGCTGGGCGGTCAAGTTGGTGAGCAGCCCGGCCTCGTTTGCTGAAAAGAAAATCTTCATCCTTTGTCCACCGTCGCCCACAGGCCGTAGGAGTGCATGGCCGCCACGTGGGTTTCCATCTGTTCTAGGGTTCCCGAGGCCACGGTCGCGCGGCCCTCGTTGTGAACTTGCAGCATCAGCCTCCTCGCTTTGCGATCCGAGAAGCCGAAGTACACCTTGAAAACATGGGTGACGTAGCTCATGAGGTTTACCGGGTCGTTCCAGACGACCGTCGTCCAGACGGTGTCCGGATCGACCGCGGTTTCCTCAAGTTCGTCGATAACAGGGGACGTCACAGGGACATCCTACCGATTGGCGCTAGTGCCTGGTTCAGAGCATGTGCGGGTAGCCGATGGTCTTCGGCGGCAACAGCGCTTCCTTGATCGCGCGCGGGGATACCCAGCGGATCAGGTTCCACATCGACCCGGCCTTGTCGTTGGTGCCCGAGGCCCGGCCCCCGCCGAACGGCTGCTGCCCGACGACGGCACCGGTCGGCTTGTCGTTGATGTAGAAGTTTCCGGCGGCCTGGCGCAGCCCGACCGTGGCCAGGTCTACGGCCTTGCGGTCGTTGGCGATGATGGAGCCGGTGAGCGCGTAGGCGGCCGTGGAGTCGATCAGCTTGATTACCTGTTCGTATTCGGAATCCTCGTAGACGTAGATGCCGAGCAGCGGGCCGAAGAACTCGGTGGTGAATACGTCGTTGGCCGGGTTGGTGGAGGTTACCAGCGTCGGGCGGACGTACCAGCCGACCGAGTTGTCGTACGTGCCGCCGGCAATGATCTCGGCGTCGGGTTCGCTCTTGGCCTTCTCAATGGCGGCTACCAGCTTGTTGTAAGCGCGCTCGTCGATCAGGGCGGAGGTGAAGTTGGAAAGATCGCGCACATCGCCGAGCTTCAGCGCCTCCGTCTCGGCGATCAGCTGATCCTTGATCTTCTCCCACACGGAGCGGGCGATGTAGGAACGCGAGGCGGCCGAGCACTTCTGGCCGGAGTACTCGAACGAGCCGCGCACCAGCGCGGTGATGAGCGCCTGCGGGTCTGCGGACGGGTGAGCCAAGATGAAGTCCTTGCCACCGGTCTCGCCCACGATCCGCGGATAGGAGCGGTAGGAGCGAATGTTGGCACCGACCTCAGCCCACAGGTTCTGGAAGGTGCGCGTCGAGCCGGTGAAGTGGATTCCAGCCAGCGAAGGATGGCTCAGAGCCACCGAAGAAATCTCGGAGCCGTGGCCTGGCAGGATGTTGATGACGCCGCGCGGCAGCCCGGCCTCTTCCAAGATGTCGATGAACACGGAGGCGGAGAACTGTTGGGTGACGGACGGCTTCCAGATCACCACGTTGCCCATCAGCGCCGGGGAGGTCGGCAGGTTGCCGCCGATCGCGGTGAAGTTGAACGGGGTGATGGCGTAGACGAAGCCGTCGAGGGGACGGTAGTCCATGCGGTTCCATACCGTTGCCGAGTTGTTCGGCTGGTCGGAGTAGATCTGGCGGGCATAGGCGACGTTGAAGCGCAGGAAATCGGAGATTTCGCAGGCGGAGTCGATCTCGGCCTGCTGCACGGTCTTGCCCTGGCCGAGCATGGTGGCCGCGTTCATCTTGGCGCGGTAGGGGCCGGTGATGAGCTCGGCGGCGCGCAGGAAGATGGCCGCGCGGTCGTCGAGGGAGGTGTTGGCCCACTCGGGGGCGATGGCCAGGGCGTAGTCAATGGCCTGACGGGTTTCGTCGGCGGTGGTTTGCTTGATCACGCCGAGCACGTGGGAGTGCTCGGAGGGCATTGTCACCTGGATTTCATGGCCGGAGCCGGGGCGCTTTTCGGCCCCGTAGATCCCCTCGAAGGTGACGGGTTTGGCGTTGTAGAGGGCGTCCAGTTCGCTTACGATTGCGGCTCTCTCGGGCGTGCCTGGGGCATAGGTGTAGACCGGCTCGTTTACGGGTGCCGGAACTGATGAAATCGCATCCATGCGCCCAAAGATACTACCCGGGTGTTAGATGGGCGTAGCTATCTCAGATGAGTGTCGCCCACTCCCCCGGCTCATACCAAAGCATGTCGTTCTCGGCGAAAAAGCAGCTTGCTGAATCCCAGGCCTCCTCCAGGCTTAGGCCTGCGAGGTCGGGTACTTCGTCCTCTTCTCCGACGAACAGCGAAAGCACGTTCTTGAACTTGGGGTCTTCAACCCACACCCGCCCGAGGCTTCCTGCGGATTCAGCCTCGGCCTCAACGACGGCCACCAACCGTTTGCCGTAGACCTGTGCGGCATCTAAGGAGGCCAGGGAAAGGATGTTGTAGTCGGCTTCCTCCCCGGATTCGAGGCCGATGGCCTCCAGGAAGTCGCGTTCGACGGTGAACCCTTGGTGTCTGCCGCCCAGCACCCCGGTGCTGGCCCAATGCTGCAGCGATTCGGCGCTGAGCGGCAGGTAGACGACCATCAGTACTTGACCTTCACGGCCTGGGCGCACTCGCGGGCGCGTTCGCGGGCCGTCTCGATGTCATCGGCGGTGGCCAGGGCGACGCCCATGCGCCGGTGGGGTGCTGAGGACGAGGGTTTGCCGAACAGCCGCACATCGGATTCGGGCACGGCGAGCGCCTCTTCCAGGCCCTCGAATACGACGGCCTTGGAATCCTCGGTGCCGTAGATGACGGCGGACGCTCCGGGACGGCACAGGGTCGTGTCGACGGGCAGGCCGAGAATCGCGCGGGCGTGCAGCTCGAACTCGGAAAGCCGCTGGGTGGCCATGGTCACCAGGCCGGTGTCGTGCGGGCGGGGGCTGACCTCGGAGAAGTAGACCTCGTCGCCGATAACGAACAGCTCGACGCCGAAGATGCCGGAGCCGCCGAGCGCGGTCGTTACCTTGTCGGCGATTTCGCGGGCCTTGGTTAGGGCCGCCTCGCTCATCGGCTGCGGCTGCCAGGATTCGACGTAGTCGCCGCCCTGCTGGCGGTGGCCGACCGGAGCGCAGAAGTGTGAGTGAATTTCGCCGTCGCTGCCCTTGGCGCGGACGGTGAGCTGGGTGATCTCGTAATCGAAGTCGACGAATCCCTCGACGATGACGCGCTCGCCCTTCACCCGGCCTTCGGTAGTCGCGTATTCCCAGGCCGCTTCCACAGCGCCGGGTTCACGCACGACCGACTGGCCGTGACCGGAAGACGACATGACGGGCTTGATGACGACCGGGTAGCCGAGCGCCTCGGCGGCCTCACGCACTTCGTCCAGGGAAGAGGCGAAGCGGTAGGGCGAGGTGGGCAGGCCCAGGTCTTCAGCGGCCAGCTTGCGGATGCCCTCGCGGTTCATCGTCAGCTGGGTGGCCTTCGGGCACGGGATGACGTTCGTCCACCCGCGCTCCTCCACCCTGGCCAGCGCGTCCGTGGCGATGGCTTCGATCTCGGGGACGACGTAGTCGGGCTTTTCCTTGAAGATGACTTCGGCCACCGCCTCGGGATCTGTCATGTTGATCGTGTACGCGCGGTGCGCCACCTGCTGCCCTGGGGCGTTGGGGTAGCGATCTACCGCGATGGTCTCGACGCCGAGCCGCTGCAAGGCGATGATGACTTCCTTACCGAGCTCGCCGGAGCCCAGTAGCATCACCTTGGTAGCGGTCGGGGAATCAGGAGTGCCAATATTCACGCAGTGAACCATATCCGATAGAACCTAGAGAACAAGCCTTTGGACGGGCAAAAGGTTGAGATGGTTTCCATTTTCGTAGCTTACGCCTGCACGTTTTTCTATACGCTTACGTAACGTAGCTTCGAGCGGAAACCATCTTCCCTTGCCAGACTAGGCTTTTGCCTTCTCGCCCTTGTCTTGGGGCTGCTCGGCGCTCTTCTTATCCGGCACGAAATCCACCCCGGTCTCCCGCCTCTGGGCTGCGGAGATCGGCGCAGGGGCACCCGTCAGCGGGTCGTAGCCGCCGCCGGTCTTCGGGAAGGCGATGACGTCGCGGATGGACTCGGTATGGGCCAGCAGCGCGCAGATGCGATCCCAACCGAAGGCGATGCCGCCGTGCGGCGGGGCGCCGAACTTGAAGGCGTCGAGCAAGAAGCCGAACTTGGCCTGGGCCTCTTCCTCGCCGATGCCCATGACATTGAACACCCGCTCTTGGATGTCCCTGCGGTGGATACGGATGGATCCGCCGCCGATCTCGTTGCCGTTGCACACGATGTCGTAGGCGTAGGCCAGGGCCGAGCCGGGGTCGGTGTCGAAGGTGTCCATGGATTCGGGCTTGGGCGAGGTGAACGCGTGGTGCACGGCCGTCCATTTGCCGGAGCCGACGGCCACGTCGCCCTCGGCGACCGCGTCTTCGACGGGCTTGAACAGCGGGGCGTCGACCACCCACACGAACGACCACTCGTTCTCGTCGATCATGTCCAGGCGCTTGGCGATCTCGCGGCGGGCCGCTCCCAAGAGTTCCTGGGATTGGGTGCGCTTGCCGGCGGCGAAGAAGATGCAGTCGCCGGGCTTGGCGCCGGTGTGGGCCGCCAGCCCCGCACGTTCGGCGTCGGAGATGTTCTTGGCCACCGGGCCGGTGAGTTCGCCGTCCTCGCCGACGATCACGTAGGCCAGGCCCTTGGCCCCGCGCTGCTTGGCCCATTCCTGCCAGGCGTCGAAGGTTCGGCGCGGCTGGGAGCCGCCTCCAGGCATGACCACGGCACCGACGTAGGGGTTTTGGAAGACGCGGAACGGGGTGTCCTTGAAGAACTCGGTGCACTCGACCAGCGGAATATCGAAGCGCAGGTCGGGCTTGTCTGAGCCGTAGACGTCCATGGCCTCCTTGAAGGTCATGCGCGGGATCGGGGTGGTGATCTCGTAGCCGCCGACGGCCCAGACCTCCTTGAGGATGGATTCGGCGACCTTGATGACGTCCTCTTGGTCGACGAACGACATCTCGACGTCCAGCTGAGTGAACTCGGGCTGGCGGTCGGCGCGGAAGTCCTCGTCGCGGTAGCACCTAGCGATCTGGTAGTAGCGCTCCATCCCGGCCACCATCAGCAGCTGCTTGAACAGCTGCGGGGATTGCGGGAGGGCGTACCAGGAGCCGGGGGCGAGGCGGGCCGGGACGACGAAATCGCGCGCGCCTTCAGGCGTGGAGCGCGTCAGGGTCGGGGTCTCGATCTCGTAGAAGTCCAGCTCGTCGAGCACCTTGCGCGCGGCGCGATTGACCTTGGAGCGCAGCTTCAGGGCGGCGCCCTGGGCCGGGCGGCGCAGGTCTAGGTAGCGGTACTTGAGCCGAGCCTCTTCACCGACGTTAACGCGTTCGTCGATCTGGAAGGGCAGCGGGTCGGAGGTCGAGAGAACCGTCAGCTCGTCGATGGCGATCTCGATCTCGCCGGTGGGGATGTTCGGGTTGACGGTGTCGGCGTCGCGGCGCTCGACGGTGCCCGTCACCTGGATGCAGTACTCGTTGCGCAGGTGATGAATGCCGGTCGCCTCCAGGCGCTCCTCGCGGATTACCACCTGGACGGTGCCGGAGGAATCGCGAAGGTCGATGAAGGCGAGTCCGCCCAAATCTCGGCGCTTGGCCACCCAGCCAGCGAGGGTTACTTTCCTACCGACGTCGGGCAGGCCCAGGACGCCCGCCAGCGAATCACGCAACATATATCGAACTTTCTATTGGGAAATCGAGGGTTTACTCTACTACGCCGACGGCTTTCACCGCGGGTTCGAGGTCTGCGCTCGGAGGCGTCCAGGTGAGCGGATCGGCCTCCACCTGCTCACCGCTGCGGATGTCCTTCACCGAGTTTCCGAACCACACGAATGGGATGCCGCGGCGGTCGGCGTACTTGATCTGCTTGCCGTACTTGGATGCCGCAGGGGCTACCTCCGCCGAGATGCCGCGCTCGCGCAGCCGGGTGGCGATGCGGATCGAATCGCGGCGGGTTTGTTCATTGTCGACGGCCACGAGCACGCAGGTGGGAACCACTCGGGATGAGTGGAGAATGCCCTTGTTGAGCAGGGGTACGAGAATCCGGCTTACCCCGATGGACAGGCCGACGCCCGGGTAGGTGTGCTTGCCGTCGGAGGCCAGGGAATCGTAGCGGCCTCCCGAGCAGATTGAGCCCAGGTGCTCCAGCGTTTCCATCTCGGTTTCGTAGACGGTACCGGTGTAGTAATCCAGCCCGCGGGCGACCGACAGATCGGCGACGATCCGGCCAGGGGCCTGCTCGGCGATGGCCTCCACCACGGTTGCGAGCTCGGACAGGCCCTGATCCAACAGCTCATTTTCGACGCCCAGCGCCCGCACCTGCTCCACGAACGAGGTGTCCTCGGTCTTGATCTTGGCCAGGGCCAGGCAGGCATCGGCGGCCGCCGCGCTCATGCCCAGGTCATCGACCAGAAGCTTGGCGACCACCTCGGGGCCGACCTTGTCGAGCTTGTCCACGCGCTGAAGCACGGCCATCGGATCGTCGACTCCGAGCCCGCGGTAGAAGCCCTCCGAGAGCTTGCGGTTGTTGACCCGCATCTTGACCTGCGGGATGCCGAAGTCGTCGTGGAGGCGGCCCAGGGCGTCGAGCATGACCAGCGGCAGCTCGATGTCGTGGTGGGCGGCCAGCTCTCCTTGCCCGACGATGTCCACGTCTGCTTGGAGGAACTCGCGGAAGCGGCCCTCTTGCGGACGCTCGCCGCGCCAGGCTTTCTGGATCTGGTAGCGCCTGAACGGGAACTCCAAGAACCCGGCGTTTTCGAGCACGTAGCGGGCGAAGGGAACGGTGAGGTCGAAGTGCAGCCCGAACTCGGCAGGCTCACCCTCTGCGGCGTGGATCCGCCTGACCACGTAAACCTCTTTGTCGATCTCGCCCTTGCGCGCCAGCGAGGCCATGGGCTCCAAGGCCCTAGTCTCGATGGATGCGAATCCGTGCAGCTCGAAGGTGCGCGACAGCGAGCGCAGCACCCGGCGTTCGACGATCCTTTCTCCTGGGAGGAATTCTGGGAATCCGGAAAGCTTGGTCTTAGCCATTTGCCCCTCTACTTGAAGTCAGCCAGCGTGGCCTTGGCCGACTCGAGCCACGTCTCGTATGTCCTGATGGAATCCTCCGCCTTGCGCACGGCCTGCTGATCTCCGCGAGCCTCGGCCTTGCCGATCTTCACGCGCAGCTTCTCGATCTCGTTCTCCAGCATGGAGACGGTCTCCTGAGCGCGGGCCTTGGCCTGCGGGTCGGTGCGGCGCCACTCGGCCTCCTCGGCCTCGTGGACGGCCTTCTCCAGGGCCTTGACGCGCGAATCCACCGAGCGCATCTGGTCGCGCGGGATGCGGCCATACTGATTGAACTGGTCGAGGAACGTGCGGAACTTGGCCTTGGCCGTCTCGATGTCCGTGACCGGGAGGATGTCCTTCTCGGCGGCGTCGAGCAGTTCAAGCTTCTTGGACAGGTTGCCCGAATACTCGGAGTCCTGGGCGTGGGCGGCGTCCTGGCGGGCGGTGAAGAACTCATCTTGCAGCGAGTGGAAACGCTCCCACAGCGCCTCGTCGTCCTTACGTCCTGCCGATCCGGCCTGGCGCCAGCGGTTCATCAGATCGCGGAACTCACCGGCGACCCTGCCCCATTCGCCGCGCTGGGGGGCGAGCACCTCGGCCTCGGCGATGATCTGTTCCTTCAGGGCCTTGGCCTCTTCGCGCTGGGCGTTGAGCTGGGCGAACTGGGCCTTGCGCCGACGGGTGAAAGCGGTGCGGGCGGTCGAGAAGCGGTGCCACAGCTCCTCGTCGGTGGCCTTGTCGATGCGCGGGAGGGCTTTCCACTCCTCTAGCAAAGCACGGAACTTGTCTGCGCCGCCGCGCCAATCGTTGCCCTGGGAAAGCGCCTCGGCGCGCTTCACCATTTCCTCTTTGGCCTCTTTTGTGGCCTGGTTGAGACGTGCCTTCTCTTCTTTGCGCTGGGCGGTGCGCTCCTCAATCTCGGGCAGCAGGTCTTCGAGCTGCTTGTTCAATGCGTCCAGATCGCCGACGGCATTGGCCGTCTTCACCTGTTCGGTGAGGGCACGAACCCGCTGGCGTCCCTGTTCCGGGGAGAGCGCACCATTGCGGATTCGGCTTGCCAGCAGCCCGATCTGCCCTTCGAGCTGTTCGTAGCGCTTGGTGTAGAACGCGAGCGCTTCCTCGGGGCTGACGTCTGGGATCTGTCCGACACTCCTTTCACCTTCGTTGGTCTTAACAAATACAGTGCCGTCTTCGGCGACACGGCCGAACTGGCTTGAGAGCGTGGTCATAAGGGTAATCTTGCCCGATTTGCCCGCGTTTGGGGAAATGCGCGCTTGAAGTGATACCTTTTCGCAACTTACTGCTTGAGCCGGTAGGCCTCGTAGACCCCCGGAATGCGCTTCACCACGTTGATGATGTGCTCAAGATGTTTCTGGCTGGTCACCTCGAAGGTGAGGCGGAAGCTGAACACCCGATCCTGGCTGGTGGACATGTTGGCCGAGATGATGGAGATCTTCTGATCGGCGAACACCTTGCTGACGTCGGTGAGCACGCCGGTGCGGTCGATTCCCTCGATGTGGAGCGCGACCAGGAACGCCGAGTCGGCCGTCGGCGCCCATTCGACGGGCACGATTCGCTCGGGGCGCGACATCAGGTCTTTGGCGTTGGTGCAGTCCTTGCGGTGTACGGAAACGCCGTCGCCGCGGGTGACAAAGCCGATGATCTCGTCGCCCGGAACCGGCAGGCAGCAGCGGGCGAGCTTTACCAGCAGCGACGGGTCGCCTTGGACTATCGCGCCCGAGTCGTGGAGCTTGGCCGGACGGGTGGAGCCCAGGATGTCGGTGTCCTCGGCCTTGATGTCGGCCACTCCCTCGTGCCCGCCCTCGGAGGCGATGATCCGGTTGACGACGGACTGGGCCGAGATGGTGTTGTCACCGATAGAGGCGTAGAGGGCCTCGATGTCCTTGACCTTGAAGTGTTCGACAAGATCGGCGACCCGCTCGTGGCTCATCACCCGCTGGATGGGCAGCCCGGCCTTGCGCATCTGAATGTTGAGCCGATCCTTGCCCGTCTCGACGTTCTCTTCGTGGGCCTCACGGTTGAAGTACTGCCGGATCTTGTTGCGCGCCTTGGCGGATTTAACGAAACCCAGCCAGTCGCGCGAGGGCCCGGCGGTTTCGGACTTGGAGACAAGAACTTCGACCGAATCGCCGTTGACCAGCTCGGATTCAAGCGGCACGAGCTTGCCGTTGACGCGCGCGCCGATGCACTTGTGCCCTACCTGGGTGTGCACCGAGTAGGCGAAGTCGACGGGCGTCGAGCCGGCCGGCAGCGACATGATGTCGCCCTTGGGAGTGAAGACGAAGACGTCGTCGTTGTTGACCTCGTAGCGCAGGGAGTCGAGGAAATCGCCGGGATCGTCCGTCTCCTTTTGCCATTCGGAGACTTGCCGCACCCAGTCGATCTCGGCCCCGGAACTCACACCCTCCTTGTACTTCCAGTGGGCGGCGACGCCGTACTCGGCCTGCTTGTGCATCTCATGGGTGCGGATCTGGAACTCGACCGCTTTGCCGCCCGGGCCCGAGACCGTCGTGTGCAGCGACTGGTACAGGTTGAACTTGGGCATCGCGATGTAGTCCTTGAACCGGCCCGGGATCGGCGTCCAGCGCGAGTGCAGCACGCCGAGCGCGGCGTAGCATTCGCGGGTGTTGTTGACCAGGATGCGCAGGCCGATCAGGTCGTAGATCTCGTCGAAGTCACGGCCCCGAACCACCATCTTTTGATAGATGGAGTAGTAGTGCTTCGGGCGCCCATATACCGTGGCCTGGATTCCGGCGGCATCGAGGTCGGCCTTCACCTGGCCGATGAGCACGTGCAAGGATTCCTCGCGCAGCGGGGCGCGCTCGGCGACCATCTTGACGATCTCGTGGTAGATCTTCGGTTCAAGGGTGGAGAAGGCGAGATCTTCGAGCTCCCACTTGATGGTGTTCATGCCCAGGCGGTGGGCTAGCGGGGCAAAGATGTCTAGGGTCTCCCTTGCGATGGCGAGCTGGCGATCTTGGCGCATGAATTTCAGCGTGCGCATGTTGTGTAGCCGGTCGGCCAGCTTGATGACGAGTACCCGGATGTCCTTGCTCATGGCGAGCACCATCTTGCGGATGGTCTCCGTCTTGGCCGATTCACCGTATTGGATCTTGTCGAGCTTGGTGACGCCGTCGACCATGCGGGCGATCTCGGGAGTGAAGTCCTTGGAGAGCTGCTCCAGCGTGTACGGCGTGTCCTCCACAGTGTCGTGCAACAGGGCCGCGGCGATCGTGGCCTCGTTCATGCCAAGCGAGGCGACGATCGTGGCCACGGCGATCGGGTGGGTGATGTAGGGGTCGCCGTTCTTGCGGGTCTGCCCTTCGTGCCAGTGCGAGGCAACCCGGTAAGCCTTCTCGATCAGCTCGGTATCGGCGTTCTTGTTGTGCTCCTTGAGCGCGGTGAACAGCGGCTCCAGCTCGGGGGGCGTGGTCTTCTTCGACCCGAACATCTCGAACATCTGCCGCATCCGGCGCTTGCCTTGGGGCGGGGTCGGCACCAGCTGGCCCGGCGCAGATGCGCCCGCCGCGCTGTCAACTGGGGCTTGGACCTCGACTGCCACAACTGCCTTCCGCTCGTCCGTACCGGAAGTCTACTCTCATCCGCAACTTCGAAGTTGCAAGCCCTTACTGTTGTTGGTTCGCGGGCCTGGGTTGGACATGAGAACGGCGGACTACCACGATCTCGTCGCCGAGCTGCAGGGTGTCTGCCGTGGATTCGTAGAAGCGCCGCATCGTCTTGTTACGGATGACGGCCAACACCCGTTCGCCCTGCAGATCGCGCGGGTTCATGCCCTCCTCAGCCGGGGTTACCGCGCGTTGAATTACCTCAAGACCCGAGCCGGACGTCAGCAAATCCTCGATGACATCGCCCAGATATGGGGAGATCGAGGACAGGCCCATCAGGCGTCCGACCGAATCAGAGGACGTGATGACGGCGTCGGCCCCGGATTGACGCACCAGCTGCAGGTTCTCCGAATCTCGCACGGCGGCCACCACGTGCGCCGTGCGGTTGAGCTGGCGAACCGTGAGTGCCGTCAAGATGGTGGTGTCGTCGCGGTTGACGGTGATGATCACCTCGCGCGCCTTGGGCAGTTCGGCGCGACGCAGGGTTTCGCGGTGGGTGGCGTCGCCCTCGAAGGCGGCCAGGTTGTTGCGGTTGGCGGTGGCGACGGCCAGCGGATTCGTGTCGATGACGACGATGCGGTCTTCCGGCACGCCGTTGGACACCAGCGTGGAGGCGGCGGATTGGCCCATCGTCCCGTAGCCGATCACCACGGTGTGGTTGCGCAGGTTCTTGCGCCATTGGGCGTCCATGAGCGCCCTCCTTCCTTCGTTCGCCAGCACCTCGACGGTCGTGCCCACCAACAACACCAGGAAGGCCACACGCAAGGGGGTGACCAGGAAGGTGTTGATCAGGCGCGAGTGGTCGGCCACCGGCACGATGTCGCCGTAGCCGGTCGTGGTCATGGTGACCGTGGCGTAGTACAGCGCGTCGATGAACGAGACGCCGTCGTTGTTGGCCATGTCCCGGTAGGCGCCGCGGTCGAACCACACCAGCAAGGTGATGGCGAGAACCAGCAGCAGGGCCATGAGCAGGCGCCTGGTCAGCTCCCCCCAAGGGGTTGAGGCGCGCGCCGGGAGGTGGACTTGGAGCTGAGAGCGCCAAGGTTGGTCTGCGGGGGTGTGCAAACGCTTGTGCGCCATGTCAAACCGTCAGGATCGCCGAGCACTCATTGACGCCGTGTTCGGCCAGGTACTTCCTGCCGCCCAAGAAGGAGAGCTCCATCAGCACCGCCACGTGTACAAGCTCGGCACCGAGTTTCTTCACCAGCTCGGCGGTCGCTCCAATGGTGCCGCCGGTGGCCAGTACGTCGTCGATCACCATCACCCGCGAGCCAGGGATGACGGCATCGGTCTTCACCGACAGCGTCTCTTCACCGTATTCGAGGGCGAACGTCTCGGAATAGACGTCGCCGGGCAGCTTGCCGGGCTTGCGCACCGGAACGAAACCCGCACCCAGGGCGATGGCGACGGGGGCGGCGAAGATGAATCCGCGCGCCTCCATGCCCATCACGACGTCGATCCCGTCGGGTGCCGTCGCAGCCAGCGCATCTACCGCAGCCTTGAACCCGGTGGGGTCGGAAAGCAGCGGAGTGATGTCCTTGAATACGACGCCCGGCTTGGGAAAGTCCGGGACGTCGCGGATCAGGGAGGAGATCAACTCCTGCCCGCTTTTGCTGGGCAGGGGTTGACTCGGGCTAGCTGGAATCGGATTGACGCCCATGCTCACTTCCTACGCTCGGAACGCGATTGCTTCTTGGGCTGCATCCTAGTGAACTGGTCGGCGGACACGACGGAAAGTTCTTCAACATCCTCATCGCTGGCCTCGACGGCCACTCCCCCGTCCAGCTTCAGCTTGGTGATGCCGGTGCGTTCGGCGGCGGCCACGTTGGCCTTCTGCGCCTTGCGGGCTGCCCTACGCTCCAGCTTGAGCTTGAACTCCTTCATCTGCGGCTCGCGCTCGCGCATCTCGGCCAGCAGCGGGGTGGCCAGGAAGATCGAGGAGTAGGTACCGGCGATCATGCCGACGAACAACGCCAGGCCGAGGTCTTTCAGCGGGCCGGTGCCGAGGATGAACGCGCCGCCGAACAGCAGCGCGCCGACGGGCAGCACGCCGATGATCGTGGTGTTGATAGAACGCAGCACCACCTGGTTGATGGACTTGTTGGCCCAGTACGAGTAGGTGTGGTGCCCGTTGAACATGTCCTTGGTGTTCTCGCGCACCTTGTCGAACACCACCACGGTGTCGTAGAGCGAGTAGCCGAGCACTGTCAACGCGCCGATCATGGTCGCCGGGGTGACGGTGAAGCCCACCAGCGCGTAGACGCCCACGGTGATCCACATATCGTGTGCCAGGGCCAAGATGGCGCAGATGCTCATCTTGAAGTCACGGAAGTAAATCCAGATCAGCACCATCACCAACACGATAAAGATGAGCAGTGCGATGAGGGATGATTGCGTGATCTGCTGGCCCCAAGAAGCGCCGATCAGCGAGTACGACACTTGGTCGGTATCCGTACCGGCGACGTCGGCCAGGGCCTGCTTCACCAGCGGGATTTCCTCGGTGCTCAGCGAGCGCATCTGCACACGGATCTCGGAGGAACCGATGATGGTCGTCTGAATAGAGTCGTTGTCGGGAAGGGCCAGATCCTGGACGGCCTGGGTCGCCTTATCTGCTTCGGCGCTGGTGACGCTCTGCGAGAAGCTGACGCCGAACTCGGAGCCGCCCTTGAACTCGATGCCCCAGTTGAGGCCCTTGAACAGCAAGGCCAGGGTGCAGATCACCAGCAGGACTGTGGTGAACGTGTACCAGATCTTGCGGTGTTTGATGAAGTCGTATGCCAGGTCGCCGGTATAAAGGCGATGTGCGAGGCCATTCTTCTTCGCCATTTACTCGCCTCCTTCCGTCGCGGCCGCTGCAGGTACGGCGATGTTCTTCGGTGCCAGCGGGGAGCGCTTGCCCAGGTGGGCAGCCTCGAAGCCGGAGAACTTCTTGCCTTCTCCGAAGTACTTCGTGTTGCCCAGCAGCGTCATCATCGGATGGGTGAACCAGAACACGATGGCGACGTCGATCAAGGTCGTCAGGCCGAGTGTGAAGGCGAAGCCCTTGACCGAGGAGACAGCCAGCAGGTACAGCACCACGGCGGAGAGCAGGTTCACCGAGTCGGCGGCCAAGATCGTCTTTCTCGATCCGACCCAGCCGGTTTGGATGGCCGTTCTCAAACTCCTTCCTTCCCGCACCTCGTCACGGATTCGCTCGAAGTAGATGATGAAGGAGTCGGCGGTAACACCGATGGCGACGATCGCACCTGCGATACCGGACAGGTTCAGGGCATATCCCATCGCCTCGCCCAGGATGACGATCAGCGCATAGGTCAGCGTTCCGGCGATCACCAGGGAGGCGACGACCAGCGCGGCCAGCGCGTGATAGTAGAACAGGGCATAGAGCACGACCAGCCCAAGGCCGACCAGACCCCAGGTGAGGCCGACGGTCAGCTGCTCGCCGCCGAGCTTTGCCGAGACGTTCTCAACCGAGGAGATGTCGAAGGCCAGCGGCAGCGAGCCGTACTTCAGAACATTGGCCAGGTTCTGCGCGGTCTTTTGCGTAAACGAGCCGGAGATCTGTGCCGAGCCGCCCGTGATGGCGCCCTCGGTAACGGACGGGGCCGAGATAACGCGGCCGTCGAGCACGATGCCGAACTGATTCTTCGGGGATTCGGCCTCGTTCAGCTCTCCGGTAACGGTGGCGAACTTGGAGGCGCCCTCGGAGTCGAGCTTCAAGGTGACGACCCAGCTCACGTCGTTGGAAGGAACCCCGGCGCTGGCGTCGGTCACCTCTTGGCCGGCAATCAGGGCGGGGCCTAACAAGTACTTGTAGCTGCCCGATTCATCGCACGCGATCAGGAACTGGTCAGTGACGTCCGGGGTTGGCGAGGTCGCGGCGGTACCGTCGGCCTTGCCGCAGGAGAAGGCCGCGAATTCCTCTTCGTCACGCTCGCTGGGCTCCATCTTGTCCAGCGTCTCGAAATCGACGGCAGGCTCGGCTGCGGACGTCGGGCGCGGGGACGGAACCGGGGTGGGGAGCGCAGGAACCGCACGCTCTCCGCCGGCGTCGCCAGTAGAAACTTCGGTCGTACCAGTACTAGTGATCGCGGTCTCCGATTGCTGGACGTCATACACCTTGCGGAAGTACAGCTGGGCGGTCTTTCCGATCATGTCCAGGAGCTCTTCCTTCTGGACGTTGGGCGCCGAAACGATGATCTGGTTCGTACCCGAGGTGGTTACCTCGGTTTCGCCGACACCCATGGAGTCGACGCGCTGGGCCAGAATGCCGCGGGCCACCTCCAGCGAATCGGCGCTTACCGCGCCGTCATCGGTGGTGTTCTTGGCGGTCAGCGTGGCGGTGGTGCCGCCTTGCAGATCCAGGCCGAGCTTCGGCGTCCAAATTCCGTTGACGCCCATGATCACGTATAGCGCCCCGATGAAGAGGCAAAATATCAGGACGGTCCGCAAGGGGCGGAGACGTCCTGGTTGACGGCTGGCAGTAGGCACTGCGCTACTCCTTGTCCTTATCTTCAGTTGTGTCGGTTTCGTTCTCGGCCGAGGTCTCGGGGTTGGTCGGATCAAAGACCGTCTCGCCGAAGGTGGTGTCCTCGTGCTCTGAGGAGTCGGCGTCGACGTACTCGAACTCGTCTTCGACCTTCTGCTGAGAGATGGCCTGCTTCAGCACCGTGATCTCAACCCCGGGGGCGATCTCGATGACCATCTGCTTCTCCCCCACCTGCACGACGGTGGCGAGGATGCCGCCGATCGTCATCACGCGGTCGCCTGGGCCGAGGGCATCCATGGCCTTCTTCTGCTCTTCCTGACGCTTCTTCTGCGGCCGGATCATCAGGAAGTACAGGGCGGCAGCCGCGACGACCAGCAGGCCGATAGTCATAAAGTCCATGTTTCACTCTCTTTTTGGTACGGGCGGAAACCGCCAAAGGCTTACTCTACCTGCATTTGCACAAAATTCCTTACATCTGCCGTGGCAGCGCCCGATTTCCCAGGCCCATCACAGGCTTATCCGAACAGGGAGGGATTGGCATCCCGCGGGGGCTTCAGACCCAGGTGTTCGAACGCCGCCGGGGTCGCCATGCGTCCGCGCGGGGTTCGGATCAAGAACCCGAGCCGCACCAGGAACGGCTCGGCCACCTCTTCGATGGTCTCGGCCTCTTCGGAGACGGAGATGGCGAGCGTGCTCAGGCCCACCGGCCCGCCGCCGAATTTCACGCAGATGGCGTTCAGCACCGCGCGATCCAGACGGTCGAGGCCGAGCGGGTCGATCTCGTACAGATCCAGCGCCGCCTTTGCCGTGGCGACGTCCAACTTGCCGCCCGCGCGCACCTCGGCGAAGTCCCGGGCCCGGCGCAGCAGCCGGTTGGCGATGCGCGGTGTACCGCGCGAGCGCGAGGCGATCTCGTGGGCGACCTGGGCGCTGGCGTCGATGCCGAGCAGCTTGGCCGAGCGCATCACGATCTTGGCCAGATCGTCGACCTCGTAGTAGTCCAGCTGGGCGGTGAACCCGAAGCGATCCCTCAAAGGCGACGGAAGCAACCCGGCCCGCGTTGTGGCTCCCACTAGGGTGAACGGTGGGATTTCGAGCGGGATGGCCGTAGCCCCCGGCCCTTTGCCGACCACGACGTCGACCCTGAAGTCCTCCATGGCCAGGTACAGCATTTCCTCGGCGGGCCTTGCCATGCGGTGGATTTCGTCGAGGAAGAACACCTCGCCCTCGGTTAGGCCTGAGAGGATGGCGGCCAGATCCCCGGCATGTTGGATGGCCGGCCCGGAGGTGATGCGGATGGGGGCTTCGAGCTCGCTGGCCATGATCATCGCCAGCGTGGTCTTGCCCAGGCCGGGAGGGCCGGAGAGTAAGACGTGTTCGGGCGCTCCCCCGCGTTTACGCGCGGCCTCAATGACCAAGGAGAGCTGTTCGGAAACCCTGGGCTGGCCGCCGAATTCGGAAAGCTTCGAGGGGCGCAGCGCACCCTCGGCCGCCTTATCGTCGGGCGTGGGCTGCGGGTCGAGCGGATCGTATTCCATCGGCACTACCCTACTTTCCCGGCACTGGTGTAATCGTCGTCAATCCGCTACCTCTTATTTGGCTAGCGATTGCAGGGCCGCGCGCATGAGCTCGGCGACGGACGGCTGCGGGTCGGCGCTCGCCAAATCGGCCACCCTTTCGACGGCCAACTCGGCATCGCGTGCGCTCCATCCGAGCCCTTGCAGGCCGGAGAGCACCTGGTCGCGCCACGGCTGCCCGCCGGAGAACACCGCAGAACCTGCACCCACCTTGTCCTTGAGCTCCATGACCAGACGCTGTGCGCTCTTCTTACCGACGCCTGGAACCTGGGTGATGGCCGAGACGTTCTCGGTGGAGATGGCCGAACGCAGTTCGTCGGGCGGCAGCACCGAGACGGTAGCCAGTGCGATCTTGGGCCCGAAGCCGGAAACCGAGAGCAGCAGCTCGAACCAGTCGCGCTCGACGGCGTCCTTGAAGCCGAACAGCGTCACGGAATCTTGGCGCAGCACGAATGAGGTGTGGAGGGTGAGGCGCTCGCCGCTCTTCGTGGCGGCGGTGGCGGGCGGGCAGAACACCTTGTAGCCAACGCCGTTCACATCCAACACCAGCCACTGCGTGCCGCCGGTCACGACGCTGCCGGTCAACATGGCGATCATTTCTTCCCCGCTTTCGCTAGCGCTTCTTCGATGCGTTGGTTGGCCGAGCCCCGCCACAGGTGGCAGATGGCCAGCGCCACGGCATCGGCGGCGTCGGCGGGTTTCGGCGTCTCTGACAATTTCAGGATCTTGGTGACCATGGCCCCGATCTGGGCCTTGGCCGCCCTCCCCGAGCCGGTGATGGCGGCCTTCACCTCGGTCGGGGTGTGCAAGGTGACCGGGATGCCGCGCTTGGCCGCAGCGATCTGCGCCAGGCCCGCCGCCTGGGCGGTACCCATGACGGAGAGCACGTTGAGGTCTGCGTAGACGCGCTCGACGGCCGCGCGGTCGGGCTGGTACTTGTCGAACCACTCGGCGAGCCCCTCCTCGATGCGCACAAGCCGGAACTCGTGGGGCATATCGGGCGGCGTCTGGATGACGCCGCAGGCCACCAGCCTGGGCTTTGCGGGCGTCCCCTCGATCACCCCGACTCCGCAACGGGTCAGGCCGGGGTCAACTCCGAGAACGCGCACAAAATCTCCAATCGAACACTTGTTCGAGAGTATAACGCAGAGGGTTTGGGTTTCCTGGGAGGGTGTGGGTGCCGCCCCGGTCTTGCCCGGGGCGGCACATAGACTCCCTGTAGAACTCGTCATCCTGCGCGAAGTCGCAGGATCTCCTATGAACCTACTCTTCGTCGAGCTGCGCTTCGATTTCCTCGGGAACGTCCTCGTTGGAGTAGACGTTCTGCACATCGTCGAGATCATCGAGAGCGTCAAGCACCTTGTAGACCTTGCGTGCCGTCTCCAGGTCGGTAATCGACTCGGTGAAGGTGGGCACGAAGTCGACCTCGGCCTTCTCGTACTCGAATCCGGCATTCTGTACTGCCTTGCGCACCTCGACCAGATCGTTGGGGTCGCAGTACACGGTGAAGGTGTCCTCCCCGGCCTTGATGTCCTCGGCACCGGCATCGAGGGTGGCCTCCATGACCTCGTCCTCGGTGGGCTTGCCGTCCTTGACCTCAACCTCGACGACGCCTTTGCGCTCGAACAGGCGCTGCACGGAACCCATGTCGGCCATGCGCCCGCCGTTGCGGGTGACCGCGATGCGCACGTCGGAGGCCGAGCGGTTGCGGTTGTCGGTAAGGCATTCGATCAAGATGGCCACGCCGCCAGCCGCGTAGGCCTCGTACATGATGGTCGTCCAGTCGGCACCGCCGCCTTCGCCGCCAGCCGCGCGCTTTACCGCGCGATCGATGTTGTCCGCGGGAACGGAGTTCTTCTTCGCCTTTTGGATGGCGTCGTAGAGCGTCGGGTTTCCAGCTGGGTCAGGTCCACCAGTGCGCGCCGCAACTTCGATGTTCTTGATCAGGCGTGCGAAGAGCTTGCCGCGCTTGGCGTCGATGGCTGCCTTCTTGTGCTTGGTGGTGGCCCATTTGGAGTGACCGCTCATATCCGTCCTTTCGTGAAAACCTGAAACAGTCTACTCGCAACGACGGATCAAGCCGATTCGGCCCCTGCTCACTTCCTTCTCGCCCGCAGCGCCAGGCCCGCACCGAGCACCGTCAGAACCAGGGCGAACGGCAGTACCTGGCCGTCGAAGCCGGTGAACGGAAGGTCGTCTGGGTCGGACGGATCGTTCACCTTGGGCGACGCCGATTCGGAACTGACGACCGTCTCGGTCGGGGCTGCCACCTCGGGCAGATCCGGCGTATGGCTCGGCAGCTGTTCGGGCTCGCGGTACCCCGGCTTCTCCGGTGTCGACGTCCCAGGGTCGGGATCAGGATCCGGCGTCTTGGCGAACCAAACGGTGAGCACGTTTCCCGTTCCCGTAACCGACGTCCAACCGCAATCGACCAGCGTTCCCTCGTCCTCGTACCCTTCGGCGAGCGCCGCCAGGCCGTAGGCGTTCTTGGCGTCCGAGTACTTGGCCAACACATCGTCCTTGACTACGGAACATGCCGTTCCAACCTCGTAGGACCCCAGGGTCGCGGATCCGGCCAGCGTGCCTGTGGCCGAATCCAGCCGGTACTCCACCGTCACGGTTTCCACCGGAGGCGGCGGGCAGGCGGCAAAGTTGGCGGTGAAACGCCGCGACTGGGTCACGGTTGCCGGGAAGTCCGGAGTCCAACCGGTGAAGCACTTGCCGGAATCGGGAACCGGGGTAGGCAGGGTGAGCGACGCCCAGGCGGTGCCGTGCTGGATGCTCGAAATGCGGTAGGTCTCGAATGGGCCGCGGATATCGGAATCGGAAACCTTGATCGACCCGCCGTTGTCGGCCAGGAAGTCGACGTAGTACTCGTTCATCTTCCACACCGCATAAAGGTGCACTTCGGAACCGGCGATTGCGGACGTCGTATACGGGTAGTATCCGAGCTTGTAGTAGCCCGATGTCCCGGTATCTACTGCGGCGACCGCGTCCGAGGCTGTGGCCAGTGCCGACGATTCGGCCCAGCCGACCAGCTCCTGGTACTCGGCGGTGTAGATGGTTCCGGCCAGGTACACATTCGATCCGGTCGGGTACCACTGCTCCACCACTTCGGTGCTCGAGTAGTTCTCCAACACGAGCGTTGGCGAGATCGTCGGGTGGTAGACCACCTTCATCGACGAAGCCAGATCGCCGTAGAAAGCAACTAACGTGGTGTCGCCGTCCATCACGTGCAGGTTGTAGGGGTACGAGAGCACGCCCTCACCCTGCGTGGCCGACGTCCAACCATAGAAGACCTTCCCCGTCGGAGGAACCAGCCTGCCGATGCCGTCCTTGACGCGCGCTTGCTGGTTGAGGTCGTAGGTGTTGTCGTCGGTCAGCGGATCAGTTGTATCGACCCACGTACCCGCGCCTGGATCGTAGGTGACCGTGAACCCGGTGGTTCTCCAGGTGGCGTACACGTCGGTGTCGATGTAGACCGGCGTGGTACCGATGGTGAACGTGATCGGGTACTTTCCCTCGGCCAGCCACACCCAGCCCTCAAACATGCCCTTGCCGGGAACCGCTTGGCCGAGCGTCCAGGTTCCGGGGTCGCTCACGGTACCGCCGACGGACGTGGCCTTGGTCGCCACCGGGCTCAAGGTCGAGCCGACGGCGTCGTAGAAGTCGACGTGGACGTCGTTAGCCGAGAACTTGGCATACAACAGCAGGTTCGAGCCGGGCATCTCCTCGGTAGCGAAGTTGAATGGATTGCAGCCCGGGTTAGAAACCGGGTTCTCGGTGCACCACCCCTCGAAGATATATCCGTCCTTGCTCGGGTTGGCGGGTTCGTACGGAGCGAGCGGGTCGCCGACCTTGATGGGTGTGGCATCTGGAATAAAGTCAGAAGTACCTGTCGAGAATGTGATCTTGAATGCGTTTCGCACGTAGAGGAAATAGGCGTACTGAAGCTGGTCTTGGTTGACCCCGGTACCCGTACTCTCGCTACCGGGCAGGTCAGTCACGTAGACCACCGAGTTCTTGCTTCCCGAATGCAGCCTGGTGCTGGATCCATTTGGGTAGACGTACGTGTATCCGGCTCCGAAATCGCGGTATTGCGCCTTTTGATAGCCCCTCTGGTACCCGGCCTCGGCGACGTGAAGTACCCAGATTTTTCCGTCGTACTGGATATATGGTCGGGTGCCCGAGGTCATGGTCGGGTTGGCTATGACGACCTCGGTGGAGGCGTCCG
>JAISTE010000121.1 GCA_031272825.1 Propionibacteriaceae bacterium
TTGGCGGAGGATGCGAGATTCGAACTCGCGAGGGCGTGAACCCAACCCGCTTTCCAAGCGAGCGCCATAGGCCTCTAGGCGAATCCTCCGGGGGAAACAATACCGAATCAGTTGCCAAGGCCCAAACCGAGGTTCCCTTGGTCTCACGCTCCCGGCGCATCCGGACCCAGGCCGTGCCCGTTTTTGGCACGCTCGCAAGCCAGTGCTAAAGTTGGTGGTCGCGTCCAAGCCCGGGCGCAATTTTCAACCAAACACAACGAAGGCGAGTATGGCCAACATCAAGTCGCAGAAGAAGCGCATCCTCACCAACGAGAAGGCGCGCCAGCGCAACAAGAGCGTCAAATCAAGCCTGCGCACCGCCGTTCGTAAGTTCCACGAAGCCGCCGATGCCGGCGAGGTCGACAAAGCCAAGGATCTGGCCAGGGCCGCAACCCGCGCCCTTGACAAGGCCGCTTCCAAGGGTGTCATCCACGCCAACCAGGCCGCCAACCGCAAGTCCGCGGTAGCCGCCAAGGCTGCGACGCTCTAAGCGCACCAAGCAAACCGACGCCACCGTCAGGTGGCGTTTTTGCTGTTTAACTACTGCTGTTTGGGCACCGCCCCGGATCGGAGCCCGGGGACGGAAGACCAGAACCAACCACCCCTACATTTCCCCTATCCTCCCTCATCCCGACGGACGAACGCTGCTCCCAGCTTCGCACGTTAGGCTTTTCCGGTGAGAAAATCCTTGTTCGTCGCTCCCCTGCTGGCCGCGTCCTTGCTCGTCGGCTGTTCAAACCCCACGTCCATCGTCGAAGGCGAGCGGCCCAACAAGCCGACCTCCACTGCCTCCCCCAGCTTCTCTCGCGAGACCGACCCGAAGAAACTCGACATCCCGCTCACGGACGTCCAGGCTTATCAAAAAGGAACCAAGGACGCCGACGGCTGGACTACCGCGACCATGGCCAGCGGCGGCGAGTTTAAGTGGAGAACCCTGAACGCCGACGGCCAGAGCGCGAAACCCGACACCACCACCGTCGCGTGGGGCGCCGCCCAGACCTATACCGACGTGCCCGGCGTGCTCACCTTCCGCGGCAACAACTACCGCGACGCCCCGGCCTACGGCACCGCCGAGATTTCGGATAAGAAGCTGGAGATCGTCTGGACGCAGGACACCGGCGAGGTGCGCGGCGAGGACGGCTACTTCCCCGGCGCCGGCTGGACCGGGCAGCCGCTCATCGTCAACTGGCCCGAGGCCACCCGCAAGGCCATGTTTGACGGCACCGAATACGAAGACAAAGACCTTGTAGAAGTGCTGTACCCCACCTTCGACGGCAAGGTGTACCGCCTCGATCTAGAAACCGGAAAGCAGACCAAGGAGCCGATGGAGGGTACCGGCGGGTTCAAGGGCACGGGCTCTATCGATCCGCGCGGCTACCCGCTGCTCTACGCCGGGCAGGGCTTGGATGACATGAACGGCACCGAGGTGCCCTTCCGCTACCGCATCTTCGACCTCATCCAGAACAAGGAGGTCTCCGGCTGGACGGGCAACGACGACCCGGCCCGCCCGCGAAACATACCCGAAAGCGGCGACGAACCGGAGAACATCTGGGGAGCGTTCGACTCCTCCGCCCTCATCAACGGCCCCTCCGACACCCTGATCGAGCCCAGCGAAAACGGCCTCATCTATAAGGCCAAGCTCAACACCAAGTTCGACGCCGAAGCCAAGACTGTCTCCGTTGAACCGGAACTGAGCCGGATGGAGTACCGCACCCCGACGTCGAAGGAGTTCGGGATCGAATCCTCGGCGGTGGCCTACCACAACCTGATGTACGCCACCGACAACGACGGCAACCTGATTTGCTGGGACGCCGACACGCTCGCAGTGGTCTGGGCGACGGCCGTCGGCGATGATTCCGATGCCTCGCTCGTGCTGGAGGAAGAGGACGGGGAGGTCTATCTCTACACCGGCAACGAGGTCGATCAGCGGCGAGCGAGCGGCCAAAACGTCACCAACCTGCGCAAGTTCAACGCCCTCAGCGGCGAGCTGGTGTGGCAGTACGACGTCCCCACTTCGGCGATCGATCCGTCCTCGACGGTTCAGGGCGGCGAGTTCGCCACCCCACTGCTGGGCAAGGGCGAGATTTCCGACCTCATCATCTATAACGTCGCGAAAACCTCGGACGCTGGGCTGTTCTGCGTGCCGATCGTCAACAAGTGCACCGGCAACTGGGGCGGCACCCTAATCGCCCTTGACAAGGCCACAGGCAAGCCCGTGTGGACACGCCAGCTGGCCGACTATTCGTGGTCGTCGCCCATCTCCATCACCTCGACGGACGGACACCAGTACGGCGTCTTCGGCGATTCGGCTGGGGTTCTGCACCTGTTCGACCCGAACACCGGCGAAGACCTCTCCACGCTCAGCCTGGGCAAGAACATCGAGACCTCCCCGGCGGCCTACGGGAACATGCTGGTGCTGGCCTCCTACGACAAGAAAATCTTCGGAGTGCGGGTCAGCTAACTCTGTTGGCCCCGGCTTACAGGCCGAGGTCGTCCAGCCCGACCGCGTACCGGTAGGGCACGCCCTCGGCCTCGATGCGCTCCTTCGCCCCGGTATTTCTATCGACGATCACAGCCACGGCTACCACCTCGGCACCGGCCTCGCGCACGGCCTTCACCGCTTCCAGCACCGAGCCGCCCGTAGTTGAAGTGTCCTCAACGACAAGGACTTTCTTGCCTTTGACGTCGGTACCCTCGATGCGGCGCTGCAGCCCGTGGGACTTGGCCTCCTTGCGCACGACGAACGCATCCAGCCGCCCGCCGGTGTGCGCCGCGTGGTGCAGCATGGCGACGGCCACCGGGTCGGCACCCAGGGTGAGCCCGCCGGCGGCCTCAAAATCGAGATCTTTGGTCAGATCGGCCATCACTTCGCCGACCATCGGCGCGGCAACCCCATCCAGGGTGACCCTGCGCAGGTCGATGTAGTAGTCGGCCTCCCGGCCAGACGCCAAGGTAACTTTCCCCCTGACGACGGCCAGCTCTTTGATCTTCTCGATAAGTTCGTCGCGTGTGCTCATGGGGTAAAGATTAGTGGAGCTTGCCGGGGTGGCTTTCCCGAGGGAAGAGGCACAAAGGGGGTTGGGAGATCGAATCCTAACCGTGCAGCACGCAGGAAAACCCCTGCAAAATGTTCGAGTACTCTACCCGTAAACGTTCGAGTTGTATGCCCGTAAACGTTCGAGTTCGCCACCGTTCTACCTTGTAAAGTCGATATTCTTCCCACAGCACAATCCATCATTTTGAGATGCGTAAGACCCGACCTCTTCAACGCTCTTTCCACACCATTGCGCCGACTCCCTACCGCCTGAAAAACCTCCGCAGACGCTTGCCGGAGTGATGCCCTACTCCGGCGCGGACTTTCACCAGGGCCTTGGCGATGGTCAGGTCTGCAGGTTCGGTGATCTTCATTCCTACCTTGGAGCCGGGCACCAGTACCACCTTGTGTCCGAAGTGTTCTAGGCATGAGACGTCGTCGGTGAACTCTTGGCCCTGTTCGGCGAGCTGACGGTAGCACTCCCAGGCCAGCGGCCAGGCCAGACCCTGCGGGGTTTGGATCGCGTGCAGCGTGTTGCGGTCGACCAGCGCGTTGCCGCCTTCTACATCCTGCCGGATGGTGTCCACCACCGGGATTGCCGGGGCGACGGCCTGGGCCCCTTGCACCAGCGCGCTCACCACTCCCTCGGTTACGAACGCCGGTTGCAGCGGACGGACGGCGTCGTGGATGAGTACCATCTCGGTTCGGTTCAGGTGCGGGTCTTCGGAAATGGCCCGCATCCCGTTAGTCACGGACTGCTGGCGGCTGTCCCCGCCGGCTACGAGTTTCACCGGTATCGGCAGCCCCCTTAGGGCCGCCTTGTAGGCCTTGCCGAGCGCCCCATTAATGACGACGACCGCGTCCGTCACTCCCCCGGCGGCCAGGCCTTCGACCGCGAGAAACGCCGAGGTCTTGCCCAGGATTCTGAGCAGCGGCTTAGGTTTGGTTCCGCCGAAGCGTCGGCCCAGCCCGGCGGCCACCACGATGGCAACGATCGGGGTTCGTCCGGCTTCGGGCTGAGCGGGCAAACCAGCCCCTCCGGCTCTCCCGGGGTTCACCGCGTCGATTTCCGAGCTCACTTGCGCTCCACGGGTTCGCCGTCCAGTGCCTTGTTGACAAGCGCATCCGCTGCCTTGTTCTGGGCTCTGGGCACCCAGGTAAAGCTCACGTGCTTGGGTACCAGCGAGCGGGCCTTCAGCGCGAGCGGGCGCATGTCGGGGTGCTTGATCTTCCACCTGCCCGACATCTGCTCGACGACCAGCTTCGAGTCCATCATCACGCGCACCTCGGCCGCGGGGTTGATGGCTGCGGCCATCTCCAGCCCGGCGATGAGCCCGTTGTACTCGGCGACGTTGTTGGTCGTCGTCCCGATGGTCTTGCCTTCTTCGTTGAGCACGGTGCCGTCCAGCATCTCGACCAGCGCCCCGTATGCGGCTGGTCCAGGGTTTCCGCGCGAACCGCCGTCGGCACGCACGATGAGCACCTTGGGCGGGTTCGTCCAGCGGGCAGCGGCGGGCTGCGGGTTTGTGCTTTGCTCGCCAGCCGATGCGGATGTCCCCAAGTTATGATCTGGATCCTCGTCCCACAAGGAAACCGCGTCCGACGAAAACGCCCAGCCATCGTCCGCGGCGTCAGCTGCGGCTTGGGTACCGGAAGCGGCAGGCTCAGGCGGCAGCGAGCTCAGCAGATCCGGCTCGGTATCCACATCGAACGTGCCGCCGCAATGCGGGCAGGCGACCCTCATCGAATCAAAATCCTGTCGCAGGATTCGCAGCGCACGACTTCATCCTTGGGAGCCGAGTTGTAGTGATCCATGGCCTGCGGGGATTGGTCAAGCTGGCAGCCCGAGCAGCGCTTGCCCTCAAGCTTGCCCACGCCGATGCCGCCCGCGCGGTCACGAATACGCTCGTAAAGCGCCAACAAGTCCGACGGAAAAGCGGCAGTCAGCTCCACACGCTCGGCCTGGGCGGCGGCCAGCTTCTTGTCCAGCACGCCCACCAGCTCGTCCTTGCGAGCGAGCAGTGCCTTGATCGCGGACTGCATCTCGGCCCGTTGCTTGGCCAGCTTGTCGCGCTCTGCGTTCAGCGACTCCAGCCGCTCCATCACTTCGAGTTGTTCGTCCTCTAAGGTGGCCACGCGCCGCTTAAGGTTCTCCACCTCGTCGATCATGGCGTTGAGTTCCTTTGAGCCGAGCGAGCCGTCGTCGATGCGCTTTTGGTTCTTCTCCAGCCGCTGCCGCACGGGGTTGAGGTCCTTCTCGGCCTTGTCAACCTCGATTTCGGTGTCGGAGATCTTGGTGTTGTTGGCGATGGTCGCCGCGCCCAGCGCGTTCCATTCGACCTTGGCTTGGGCCAACTGGGCGAGTTCGGGGAGGTTCTTGCGCTCGTTGTTCAGCGAGAGGATCTGGGTGTCCACCTTCTGGATGTCGAGCAGCCTGGCTTGGGCTTCAGGAGCGGCTTTCATATGCGCATCTTAGCGCCGACGGCGCTACCCGCGCGCTGCCATAATTGCCCCGATGCCCAACCGATCCAGAGTAATCCAAATCTTAGACGTCACCGCCACAGTCACCTGGAAGCCCATGAAGAACCTGCGGATTCGGGTCATGGCCCCCGGCGACGTCCGGGTTTCGGCCCCGACGCGCACCCCGCAGCGCGTGGTCGAGCGCTTCGTTCGCGAGCGGATCGACTGGATTCACCGGGCCGAGAGCCGCGTGAGGGTACCCAAGCCCATGGGCGAGGAAGAGGAAAGGGCCGCCCGTTCGCGCCTGCAACTAATACTCGACGAACTAGCACCGGTTTGGATCGAGCGTTTGGGCCTGTCACAGCGCGGGGTTCGCTTCTTCATCCGCAAGATGACGACCCGCTGGGGTTCGTGCACACCCTCGACCGCCCGCATCCGCCTGGCGTTGGCACTGGGGAAGACGGAGCCCAGGCTCGTCGAATATGTGCTCGTCCATGAGCTCACGCACCTGTTCGAGGGCGGGCACGGCCCGGCCTTCCAGGCGCGTATGGATGCCGCCCTCCCAGATTGGAGGGCGCGGCGAAAGGCGCTGAACCGCCTCTCGCCGCGCTGATCGCACCTTACCTGCCGCTGGCCGCGATGGGGGAACCGCGGCCAACGGCCTGACGGGCGGCGGCAACCTCCTTCCGCCCGTCACGTCCTGCTAGTGCGTGGGTGCCGTCGAGACCGCCGAGGTGAGTTTGCGCAGCACGATGCCGATCGCCAGCACCACCAGGCCCATCCCTGCGATGAAGAACGAGACCCCGAAGGCCATCACGGACATGAACAAGGAGGCCTGCAGCAGCGACGAGCGCTCGGCCAGAGCCCTAGCCGAGTAGGCCTTCATGTCGAGCTCGGAGAGCACTTCGCCTGCGATATGCGCCTTTCCGTCGGTGGACTGGGCGGCGGTGAGGTCTGCCGAGTAGGTGACGCCGTCCTTCGTGGAGACGTTCGGAAGCTCGGCGTAGGTCTTGCCGCCGGTGAAGGCGGCGGTGTGGTGGGAGATGGCGTTAACCTGTGCCAGCGCCGCCACCGGGTTGTCCACCAGGGAACCGGCGAACGGGCCCGGGTCGTCGGCGCTGACGGCGGCCACCTTAATGTCTTGCGAGCCGAGCTGGTTGGCGACCGCGGCGTAGACCGCCACGCCCGCGACTACCATGATTGCTCCGGCGGTGGTCACCAAAAGTGAAAGAATACGGGGAAGACGCGATGTCATGTTCTCTCCTAACTGTCCGCCAGCTGCGCTGCCGGAACTCGGACGGGGGTGCGTATCCGTTTGATACTAAATAGTTTAGGATTGAACTGACTGAGCCAGTCAAACCCAAAGTGAGGTATGGACAAAAACCAATGAGCGACGAACGACAAGATGCTGTGGACGAGCTGCTCGCCGAGTGGCGGACGGCAAGGCCGGATTTAGACACCTCCCCCATGGGTGTCATCGGTCGAATCAACCGTGTTTCATCCAAGATTTTGGCCCGGCTGGGGCAGGGCTTCTCAGATAGTGGACTAGATTTTCCCTCCTTCGACGTCCTGGCCACCTTGCGCCGCACCGAAGGGCACCGGGCGTGCGCGGGCAAGCTCGCCGAGACGATGATGGTCTCGCCCGGGGCCGTCACCCAGCGCATGACCAACCTGGAAAAGCGCGGGCTGATCCAGCGCACCCCCTGCCGCAAGGATCGCCGCCGCGTTTGGGTTTCCCTGACCGACGCCGGCATGGAGCTCATCGATTCCGTGCTGCCCGCGCACGTCGAGTTGGAAAAACAAATCGTCGACGCCCTGGGCCCGGATGAACAAGAACAGTTGGCGTCCTTGCTACGCAAGCTGCTGCTGTCTTTAACCGAAGAAATCCCGGACGCCGAGTGCTGCAAGTGCTCTTGACCCCCACCGTCGATGACGACCCAACCCCACCGTCATTCTGCGCGTAGTCGCAGAATCTCACCCTAAGATCCTGCGACTACGCGCAGGATGACGAGGAAGTATTACGTGCAGGATGACGAGGAAGTATTACGCGCAGGATGACGAGGAAATGTTACGCGCAGGATGACGAGGAAGTATCACGCGCAGCATGACGAGGAAATGTTACGCGCAGCATGACGAGGAAATGCCCGATATGACCTGTTAAACCACAAAGGGCCGGGAAACCCCGGCCCTTTGCGTATTGACTTAGTGCTGGTGCCCAGCAGCGGCGTCGTCTTCCTCGGCTGGCTTCTCGACCACAGCGGTCTCGGTGGTCAGCAGCAGGGAGGCGATCGAAGCGGCGTTGGCGAGCGCAGAACGCGTCACCTTCACCGGGTCGATGACACCGGCCTTCACCAGGTCTTCGTACTCGCCGGTCGCGGCGTTGTAGCCCTTGCCAGAGCCCAATTCCTTGACCTTGGCCACGATGAGGTAGCCCGGCTCGCCGCCGTTTTCGGCGATCCAGCGCAGCGGCTCGACGACGGCCTTCTCGACGATCTGGACGCCGGCGAACTCGTCGCCTTCCAGGCCCAGGCCGTCGGCGAGGACGGAGGAGGCGTGCACAAGGGCGGAGCCGCCGCCAGCGACGATGCCCTCCTCGATCGCGGCGCGCGTTGCGGACACGGCGTCCTCGATGCGGTGCTTCTTCTCCTGGAGCTCCACCTCGGTGGCGGCTCCCACGCGGATGACCGCAACACCGCCGGCCAGCTTGGCCAGGCGCTCCTGCAGCTTCTCGCGATCCCAGTCGGAGTCGGTGTGCTCGATCTCGGCCTTGATCTGGGCGACGCGGCCAGCCACGGCATCGGCGGTACCAGCGCCGTCAACGATGGTGGTGGAATCCTTGCCCACCACGACGCGGCGGGCGCGGCCCAGCATGTCGAGGGTGGTCTGGTCGAGCTTGAGCCCGGCGTCGGGAGTGATGACGGTGCCGCCGGTGAGGACGGCGATGTCTTCGAGCATGGCCTTGCGGCGGTCGCCGAAGGCCGGGGCCTTCACGGCCACGGAGGTGAAGATGCCGCGGATCTTGTTCACGATCAGGGTGGACAGAGCCTCGCCGTCGACGTCCTCAGCGATGACCAGCAGCTGGCCGCCGGCGCCGATGACCTTCTCAAGCACGGGCAGCAGATCGGCCATCTGGGAGATCTTGCCCTGGTTGATCAGGATGTACGGGTTTTCGAGGACGGCCTCCATGCGGTCTTGGTCGGTGACGAAGTACTGCGAGAGGTAGCCCTTGTCGAACTCCATGCCTTCGGTGAAGTCGAGCACGGTCTCGATGGTCTGCGATTCCTCGACGGAGATCACGCCGTCCTTGCCGACCTTGTCGAACGCCTGGGCGATCAGCCCGCCGATCTCCGGGTCACGCGAGGAGATGGTGGCGACGTGGGCCATGTCGTCGGTCGTCTCGATGGAGCGAGAGATGTTGTGCAGCTCCTTGTCGATCGCGACAACGCCCTTGTCGATGCCGCGCTTGAGGCCGACGGGATTGGCTCCGGCGGCGACGGCCCGCAGGCCCTCGTGCACCATGGCCTGGGCCAGCACTGTGGCGGTGGTGGTGCCGTCGCCAGCGATGTCGTTGGTCTTGGTGGCGACCTCTTTGGCCAGCTGGGCGCCGAGGTTCTCGAACGGATCGTCGAGCTCGACTTCCTTGGCGACGGTCACGCCGTCGTTGGTGATGGTCGGGGCACCGTACTTCTTATCGAGGACGACGTAGCGGCCCTTGGGGCCGAGCGTCACCTTGACGGTGTTGGCGAGGGCGTCCACGCCGCGCTCCAGGGAGCGGCGGGCCTCCTCGTTGAACTGTAGAACTTTAGCCATGTCCGCCCTTACTTGACGACGACGGCCAGGATGTCACGGGCGTTGAGGAGCAGGTATTCCTCGCCGGAGTACTTGAGCTCGGTGCCGCCGTACTTCGAGAAGACGACGACGTCCCCAACCTCGACGTCGAGGGGAACACGGTTGCCGGAATCGTCGATACGACCGGGGCCGGTTGCGACGACCTTGCCCTCCTGGGGCTTCTCCTTCGCGGTATCCGGAATGACCAGGCCAGATGCTGTGGTCTGCTCTGCTTCCAGCGGCTGGACGAGGACGCGATCCTCAAGCGGCTTGATTGTGACTGCCACTTTGCTACCTTTCGACTAGTGGGCCTGACGCCCATATTCTTCTTAGTTCCTGGGCCGGTTCCCCGGCCAAGCGGCTAGCAGACTCGGTTTGAGAGTGCTAAGAAGCACTGTAGTCCCCTCTTGGCACTCAAGCAAGCGGAGTGCTAAGAGGGGTGGGGTATGCGCCTAAGAGTTAAAAGGAGCGTGGGCGCGCCCCTCGGACGCGCCCACGCGGGATGGGAATCACTACTGAGGAAAGATTCTTGTCATTTTGTCGGCGTAGTCGGTGAAGATGCCGTCTACGCCCCAGTTGAACAGCTCGTTGGCACGCGCAGGTTCGTTGACCGTCCACACGTTCACCCTAAAGCCCGCTTCCCGGATGGCCTCCACGCGTTCCTTGGTCAGGCCGGTGTTTTCCAGGTGGGCGTATTCGGCACCCGTGAGCTCCAGGGAGGTGCGCCAGTCGTCGTAGAAGGCGACGGTCTCCCACAGGCACGCCACCGGGTATTGCGGCAGCGCGCGCTTTACCTCGGCCAGGATCAGCCAGTTGAACGACGAGATGATCACCTCGCGCTCGGGGTCCAGCTTTTCCAGGGCCGCGCTCAGGCCGTCGATGAACGGGCGAACCGCCGAGATCCCGGCCGTGTTGGCCTTGATCTCGATGTTCGCGTTCAGCCCGCGGTTGTTCAGCACCTGGATCAGCTGCGGGAGCGTCGGCAGCGGCTCACCGGCGAACTCGGGGCCGAACCAGGAACCGGCGTCGATCTTCTCCAGGTCGACGGCCGTGAGCGAGTTGTACGACCCGGCCATGTTCGTCGTGCGATCCAAAGTCCAGTCGTGGCAAATGGAGATGGTTCCGTCGGCGAGGACGTCGACGTCGGTCTCGATCCATTTCGCGCCGACGTCCGCGGCCCGGTTGAAGGACACGAGTGTGTTCTCAGGGCATTGGCTCGGCAGTCCGCGGTGGCCGAAGACTCGGCGCTGCGACGGGCCCGTGACGGGCGCGAGCGGGTAGTTAGGCATTGGATTCCTTCTTCTCGGCGCGCTTGTTGAGGAACACCAGGCCGAGCGCGCAGACGGCACCGATGGCGGCAACCACCAGCGTAATCGTGAAGATCTGCTCGTAGCCCACCGCCGGGTTGGCGGCGTTGGCGTCCAAGATGGCCCCGTTCATCGGGTAGGCCCAGAAGATCGACGCGTAGGTCAAGAACGAGCCGACCGACATGGCCGAGCCGGAGATGCCCTCGGGGAGCTTGAGCTCGGCGACCGGGGCCAGGATCACGCCCTTGCCCAGGAAGGTGGCGAAGGCCATCAGCATCAGCAAAATCATCGACGGCCACAGCATGTCTTGCCCGTGGGGCAGGAGCAGGACGACGGCCGTCACCACTACTACGAGGCCGAGGGCGGAGCCGAGCATCTTCGTCGAGGATTTGAACACGTAGTCGGAGATGATTCCGGCGACCAAACCCGCGACGATACCCATGAAGCCGGTGTTGATGATGCCGAACAGGCCTGCCAGCCCCTCGTCGATGCCGAAGACCAGGGTCAGGTACGGGGCCGAGCAGTAGATCAGGTTGACGTACGTCCAATAAAGAGTGAGCGCGGCCAGGCCTGCCATCCACACGCGCGGCTTGACGATGACCTTGAACAGCCCGACGAGCGCGGCATAGGAGTTGGAGTGGTGTTCGACCTTCGCGATCTCGTTGTCGGGCACGTACTTGTGGACGCAGTAGAGCAGCGGGATGAGCAGCGCCGCGTAGACGATGCACGCGATACGCATGACGAGGTTCGCCTGGTCGTCCCAGATGATCATCGCGCCGATGACGATGAGGTTCATCGCGAACTCGGCGAAACGGCGGATGGATTCAAGCAGCCCCATCGCCATGCCCTGACCCTCGGAGTTTTCCTCTCTGGCTACCAGGGATACTCCGTTGACGACGGCTGGCCACATGATGGCATCGAGCAGACCCCAAGAGATCGCGATGGCAACCATCACCGAGAACGGCGGCAGGAACAGGTAGAGGATCGCGTAGGTGAGCAGCCGCCAGGCGATCGACCAGAACAAGATGGTCTTGACCTTGAAGCGGTTCTGGATCCAGCCTGCGGGCACGTAGAAGAACGTGGCGATGCCGATCCACCCCATCAGGACGCCGAACTCGGTTGCCGACACTCCCAGCATGTTTTGCAGGGGGATCAGCAAGGAGCCCTTGAAGGCTTCGAAGGAGGAGTAGACGAGCTGGCCGGACATCACGACGGTCAGGAACGGGACGAGTTTGCCGCGGCGCATGAAGCCTGGGAGTTTGTCCTTCCAGGTTTTGGGCGCGCCCTCGGCGAGGGTTGCATCAGTTGACATATAACTTCCTTGTACGTTGAACGGGGGTTCGGTTGAGAGAGTCTTCCATCAGTCAAACTAAAGTCGCAAACGTGCAGGCGGTTTGTACGCAAACGTGCAGGAAATGCGCAAGTCAGGGGACGTTTGTGGATTTGACGTCGTTGCTACTTTTGGAGTAATGCCCAACTGTCAGTGTCCACAGTAACACTTGACATGCGGGGTTCCATTACTCGTCATCCCGCGCGTAAGTCGCGGGATCTGTTTATCGTGGAGGAAAGGAAATGGAGATCCTGCGACTACGCGCAGGATGATGAGTCAGGAGATCCCGCATGGCAAGCGCGGGGCCCAAACCACTGCACTTATTCCTCAGTAAACGGAACTTCCTGCCCGGGCAGCCGCACGGTGAACTCGGCCCCGCCCTGGGGCAGGTTGGCCGCGCGCACCCAGCCGCCGTGGGCCTTGATCGTCTGCATGACGATGGACAGGCCCAGGCCCGAGCCCGGCGTGTTGCGCGACTTGTCGGAGCGGTAGAAGCGGTCGAAGACGTGCGGCAGGTCGGCGGGATCGATGCCGGGGCCCTGATCCGAGATCGTTAGGCGATCGCCGGTCATGCGCACGGTGATCGTCCCTTGCGGGGGCGAGAATTTCACGGCGTTGTCCAGCAGGTTGGTGATCGCGCGCTCCAGCGAGACTTGGTCGCCGTAGACGAAGAACGGGCTGAGCTCGACGTCGAAGATCATGTTCGGGCCGCGGCGATGGGCGCGCTCTAGGGCCCGCTCGACGGTTTCCATAAAGTCGACGGGTTCGGGCGCGGCCTGCACCGGATCGCGCGAAAGGTGCACGAGATCGCCGATCAGGGCGGTGAACTCGCCCAGCTGGGCGGCGACATCCTTGAGAATCTCGCCGCGCGCACCCTCGGGCAGCATGTTGGTCTTCTCGTCGGCCACCAGCAGCTCGACGTTCGTACGCAGGGCCGTAAGCGGCGTGCGCAGCTCGTGGGCGGCGTCGTCGATGAGCTGACGCTGGCGTTCCCTGGAGGTGGCCAGCGATTCCATCATCTCGTTGTAGCGCCTGCCCAGCGCGGCCACCTCATCCATGCCCTCGATGGCGATGGGTTCGAGTTCGTCGGTTTCGGCCACCCGCGCGACGGCCTCCGTCAGCTTGTGCAGCGGCTCCAGCGAGGAGCGGGCGATCACCCAGCCTGCGGCGGTGGCGATGATCGCCGCCAGCACGCCGAAGATCAACAGGGACGACGCCAGCGAGCGCAAAATGCTCTGAGTAGGGGAGATTTCCCGGCCAACGACCAGCGCGTAGTGGCCGGTTGTGCCCTGGGCGTCGGTGCCGGAAACGGGGACGACGACCACGCGAAAGTCCTCCCCGTCGACCGAACGCACGGTGGAGGCGAGCTTTCCCTGCTGCAGGCGGGCGATGGCCACCTCGTCCTGGGTGTAGGCGAGCAGCGCGTTTTGCTGGGGGAAGGTGGATTTGTCGGCCTTGACGACGAGCACGGTCGCGTTGGCGGCGGTGAGCAGGTCGTTGTTCAGCCCGCCCAGGCCCTCGATGTCGCCGCCGATCCAGCCTTTGGTGGACTCGGCAATATCGTAAAGTTCCTCGTCAAGCTGGGAATAGACCGTCGAGGTGGTGATCAGGTAGGCGGCGATGCCGGTGACGGTGATGGCTCCCGCCACGGCTGCCGAGATCAGGGCCGCGAGCTTGTCCTGGAGCGGGCCGCGGCGGCCCATCAGACGCTTGAGCCAGCGGATCACGGGGGCGTCTCACGCAGGACGTAGCCGATGCCGCGCACGGTGTGGATGAGCCTGGGCTCTCCCCCGGCCTCGATCTTGCGGCGCAGATAGCCGATGTAGACCTCCAGCGAGTTTGCGGTCGCGGGCAGGTCAGGCCAGACGGCCTCCAGCAGCTCCTTGCGGTAGAGCACCCGGCGCGGGTTCTTCAAGAAGTGCTCAAGCAGGTCGAACTCGGTGCGGGTCAGGGAAATGCGCTTGCCGCCGCGGGTTACCTCGCGCGAATGGGGGTCGAGCGAGAGATCGTCGAAGATGAGCACGCCGTCGTCGACGTCCGCGGGCCCGGCGGGACGCACGCGCCGGGTGAGCGCGCGCAGGCGGGCGAGGAGCTCTTCTAAGGAGAAAGGCTTGGCCATGTAGTCGTCGGCCCCGGCGTCCAGCCCGTCGATGCGGTCGTCCACCGCGTCGCGGGCGGTGAGAATCAGGATCGGGATGTCGTTGCCGGATTCGCGCAGGGACTTGGTCGTCTCCAGCCCGTCCAGCCGCGGCATCATGACGTCCATGATGATGGCGTCGGTATGGGTATGGGAGAGCTTGGCGAGCGCATCGATACCGTCGACGGCCGTCGTCACGTCATACCCGGAGAACTGAAGGGTGCGCGCGAGGGAGTCACGGACGGCTTGATCGTCGTCGACTACCAGGATGTGCATGGTGGGCATTCTACTCGGAGTTCGGCAATAAAGACGGTTGCTTGGCCTTACCAAAAGGAACCGCCCCCATTGGTAAAGCCCTCAGCTGAGCAGAACTGGGATGGCCCGCTCCAAGACGGCTAGCGTTTCTTCGAAGTCATCGCGGGTGCCGTACCAGGGATCGGGCAGCGGGTCGCCGGGCCGGGCCTCGGGGTCGAAGTCGGTGATGAGCTTGATGGGCGCCGCGTCGGGGCGGTGCTTCTCGATCCAATACTGGTGGTAGCGCTCGGCGACGACGAGCAGGTCGGCGTCCCGGGCTTCCTCGCGGGTGAGCTTGTGGGCGCGGTGATCGCCGACCGGATAGCCGTGGGTCTTGAGCACATCGGCGGCGCGGCGATCCATGCGGTTGCCGTGTTCTTCGTCGGAGATTCCCGCCGAATCAAAATCGAAGTCGAGCCCGCGGGCCTCGGCATAGGCCCGCGCGACTTGCTCGGCCATGGCCGAGCGGCAGATATTCCCATGGCAGATGAACACGATTTTCACGCGGGCGAGTATAACGGGATGCCGCTTTGGCCCGGCCGGAAGCCAGGGAATGACGTTGGAGCCCTACCCCAGCTTCGCCGCGCGGTTCGCGGCCTTCTTCGCCAAGGCCGCCGAGCGGTCGCGCGCGGCCTCCATGGCTTCCATGAACGCGGCCTTTACCTTGTTTTCTTCCAACATGCGCTGGGCGGCGGCGGTCGTGCCGCCGGGGGACGTCACGCGCTCGCGCAGCACCGTCGGGTGTTCGCCCGATTCGACCAGCAGCTTGGCCGAGCCGTACATGGTCTGGTTGACCAGGACCGTCGCGGTGTCGCGCGGCAGGCCCAACATGACCCCGGCGTCGATCATGGCCTCGACCACGAAGAACAGGTAGGCGGGGCCGGAACCGGAGATGGCCGTCACAGCGTCTTGGTAGCGCTCGGGGACGACGATCGCCTTGCCAACTGCCGAAAGCAGATCGACGGCGTACTTCAGGTGTTCCTTTTGCGCGCAGACGCCCGGGGAAACGGCGGCCATGCCCTCGTCAACGCGGGCGGGGGTGTTCGGCATGACGCGCACCACCGGAGTGCCCTCGGGCATGAAGGATTCGATGAGTTGGGTCGTCACACCCGCGCACAGAGAGATGATGAGGGTGCCGGGCCTGATGTGCTTGGCGACCTGCGGGAAGACGTCGGTGGAATCCTGCGGCTTTACGACGACCACAACGGTATTCGCCTGCTCGGCGGCCTTATCCAGGTCGGCGGAATTGACGCCGTAGCGGTAGGCGATCTGTTCCATGCGCTCGGGCATGGCGTCGACAGCGATGATGTCTTGGGGCTTCCAGCCGGAGCGGACCAAACCGGCCACGAGCGTCTCGCCCATGACGCCGGTTCCGACGACGGCGAGCGGCAGCCCTTGGTGCGGTGCGGACGGGGCGGATGCGGGAGTACTCATGGGGACAGGATAGTCCGGGCCTGAGTGCGGGTACGCAACCCTAAATAGTCTGAGCACCATCCAGGCCGGTCAGCGGCCGACGTCCAGCGCGCGCAGCGCGAAGTAGAGATCGTTTCTGACTGCGGCGTCGGTTAGCTTTGCGCCGAGCATCGCTTCGATTCGCTCCAGTCTGCGCCGAACCGTGTGGCGGTGGACGCCGAGCGCCCGGGCGGTTTCCTCGTTGGACGTCGTCTCTAGCCACAGCTGCAGCGTTTCCAGGTCGGTTGGCTGGTTCGTAAGCTCGCCGAGCAGCGCATCGGCGAGCGCGACCCCCGCCTGACCGAGCAGCGCGACCACCGTGGGCTGGCCGCCGAGCTCGGCTTGGGCCAGTGCCCGCTCGGCCTCCGCTTTCCCCTGCCCCACCGACACCCAAGTCGGGCACCGAGCTGCGCCATAGGGAACGCTCAGCTTTCCCTCGAGCTCGGCAAAGCGTTCGGCCTCCAGGATGGCCCAGTTCCGGCCTCCCGCCTCGGCCTGGATCGCACTTCCCAGTTCCAGCGCCGACGGCGAACACACCAGGGCCAGCGGCTCAGCCGGGATCGACGGCCACAGCTGGGCCAACACACGAAGATCGGCATTTCCGGCCAGCAGTGCCTCCATCGCGAGCTTGCGCAGTTCGGACAGTGAACGTTCCAGTCTCGCCTCCATGCCCAGCAGCGCGGTGAGCAGCGTCATGGACAACATGCACGTGGTCGTCGCTACTGAGTCGAAGCCGGAGCGGTTGCCGCAGGCCAGGATCCCGAGCTGTACCCCGCCGGAGGCGATGGAGTAGGCGGCGAGGTGAGTGCTCCCGTCGCGCTCGAAGGTGGCACTGCGCTCGGAGGCCCGGTGGCGGCTGGCAACCTGCTCGGCCAGCCCCGAATAGACGACGTGTGTAATCTCGCGCAGCCCGCCATTTGCCGTAATCAGCGCCGCCCAGCCGTCGATTGCCTGGGCGGTGCGCTGCAGCACGGAGGGCACGGGCTCGCGCGTACCCACCGCGGCGATCAGCCTGCGCTGCGCCGAATTGGCCTGCCGCAAGAACGCGTGCTCGCTGGCCGAGCGCGAATGGGAGACGGCCTTGATTACGGCAGAGAACGGGGTTTTGTACGGAATCGTGAACACCGGAAGCCGGTGTCGGACCGCCGCTTCGACCAATTCTTCGGGCACCGAATCGTGGTGGACGCCCACCCCGAATCCCAGGCCGACGACACCCGAATCCCGTAATCGTTTCACATAGTTGTTACAAAGCCCCTTGTCAGGGTTGTGGATAGAAAAATTTGAGCCGGTGGTGATGAGAACCTCGCCGGGTTCGGAGAAGAGGGTCGAATCGTTCAGCTCGCTTTGGTGCACCCACGAAACAACCGCGGCAAGGCTTTCCGGCCCGCCGGGATGAATCAGCTCCAAACCGAGCTCTTCGCGGGCCAGCAGCCACTTCAGATCGAACGCCATGAACCGAACATTCCACCAAATGCTCCAACCTGTACCGGCGATTCGTCTGATTGTTACAACATGTACAAGCTGGCGAAACTTGCGGGCCGCTTAGATGGTGCCCAAGCAACGGGGCGAAGGTGATCCTTCAGCCCCGTTTCGCATTGAGAGGAGCTCCATGATCCGCTACGCCGATTACAAGCAGTACCTGAGCCCGGCGCTGGCCAAGACGACGGAGATCGTGGCCGTGCGCGGCGAGGGCAGCTACCTGTGGGATAACGAGGGCCGCCGCTATATCGACTGGGTGCAGGGCATTGCGGTGAACGCGCTCGGCCACGCCCATCCCCGCGTGGTCGCCGCGATCCAGGAGCAGGTCGGAAAGCTGCTCACGGCGTCGTTCAATATGGTCAACTACGAATCGACGCTGAAGTGGGCCAAGGCCATCGCCGAGATTTCCCCCGGCGAGCTGGGCACGACCTTCTTTTCCAACGGGGGTGCTGAGGCCGTCGACGGGGCGCTGAAGCTGGCCCGCGCGGTTACCGGCCGCCCGGGGATCATCTCTTTCATCGGTTCTTTTCACGGGCGGACCTTTGGCGGCACGTCCGTCACCAGCTCGAATGCGAAGTACCGCAAGGGCTACGACCCGCTGGTCGGAGCGATCGAGACCACCGCATACCCCAGCCCCGGGCAGTGCCCGGCCGGGCTCGGCGAACAGGGCCGCAGCGACTACGCGCTCGGCAGGCTGCAAGAGATTTTCGCGTACGTGCGTGCCCCGGAGACCGTCGCCGCGATCTTGATGGAGCCGGTTCAGGGCGAGGGCGGCTACATCGTGCCGCCGACACAGTTCGTCACCGCGATTCGGGAGATCTGCGACGAGCACGGGATCTTGCTCATCTTCGACGAAATCCAATCCGGCTACGGACGAACCGGCAAGTTCTTCGCCTCTGAGCACTTCGGGGTCGTGCCCGACATCATGACCGTCGGCAAAGCGATGGCCGGCGGGCTGCCCGCCTCGGGGATCGTTTCGACGCCCGAGATCATGGAGAAGTGGGCGGCCGGGCGCCACGGCGGCACGTTCGGCGGAAATCCAGTGGCCGCGGCTGCTGGGCTTGCGCTGCTGGAAGAGTACGCGCAGACGGACTTGCTTGCGAACGTCGTCGAGCAGGGCGGTTATTTGGCCAAGCGAACGCAGGAATTCACCGAGAAATACCCAATCGTCACCGACGCCCGCGGGCTCGGCCTGATGCGGGCCATCGAGCTCAATCACCCCGACGGACGGCCCGGCGGCGATCTGTTGGAGAAGGTGCGGCGCGGCTGTCTGGACGGCGGGCTGTTGACGCTCGCCTGCGGGGTGAAGGCCAACGGGCTGCGGTTCGCGACCCCGCTGAACGTTTCGAGAGACGTGCTGGATGAGGGCTTGGAAATCTTGGAGGGCGTGCTGGCCAAAGTTTGCGAGGAGGAAGCATGAGCAAGGCGGTCTATTTCAACGTCGACGACAATCTGGATTACGAGAACCAGCTCCTGCGCGAGTGGGGTGTAGACGGCGAGCTGGAGCTGGTCGAGGTAAAGACCGAGGGCACGGATGCGGCGTTCGTCGAGGCGCTTGCCGGGGCTGACGGAGTCGTCGTCGAGTATTTTCAGATCACCGACGCCGTACTAACGCAGCTTCCCGATCTCAAGATCGTCGCGCTGCAGGCGATCGGCGTTTCCAACGTCGACTTGGATGCCGCCAGCAAGCACGGAGTGGACGTCACCAACTCGCCGGGGTTTTGCTCCGAGGAGGTGGCGCTGCACACGGTCGGTTTGCTGATCGATCAGGTGCGTAAGCTTTCGTTCCTGGATCGCTCGGTGCGCGCCGGGAAGTGGGATCCGCTGTTGGGTTCGATGCCACAGCGCATCACCGGCAAGCGCGTCGGCTTGGTGTTCTTCGGCTCCATCCCAAAGCTGATGGTGCCGATGCTCAAGGCAATGGGCCTTCAGGTCGCGGCCTACGCGCCGACGAAGAGTGCGGAATTCCTCGCTGACTACGGCGTTGAGAAGGTCGAGACCTTGGATGAGCTGCTGGCTGCCTCCGATTTCGTCTCCATGCACACCCCGCTCAAGCCCGAGACGGCGAAGATGATCGGGGCGCGCGAGTTTTCCTTGATGAAGCCGACGGCCTTCTTTCTCAACACCGCGCGCGGCGGCGTGGTGGACGAAGACGCCCTCGTCGCCGCGCTCAAAGACGGCCAGATCGCCGGGGCCGGCATCGATGTGATCGCCGACGAGGACACCGAGCAATCCGAACTCTTCGGATTGGAGAACGTGACGATCACGCCGCACGCGGCGTTCGTCTCCGAGCAGTCTTTCGCCAAGGCCCGCGAGATCGCCCTGAGCCAGCTGGTGCAAAGGCTGGTCGAAAGCCGCATTCCCGATAACAAGGTGAACAAATGAGGGCGGCGGTATTCCACGGGCCATTCGATATTTCCCTCGAAAATGTGCCCGACCCCGAGATAAAGGCCCCGCACGAGGCAATAGTCAGGGTTTTAGCGGGGGCGGTGTGCGGCTCGGATTTGTGGACATATCGCGGCCAATCGACGGCAGCGCCGGAGAGTCGCATCGGGCACGAGTTTATCGGGGTTGTCGTCGAAAAAGGAACCGAAGCTCAAGACTTGAATACCGGCGATATGGTTATCGCCCCATTTCGCTATTCCGACGGCTGCTGCGTGCACTGCGACAGCGGTTGGCCCAGCTCGTGCGTCAACGGCGGCTTCTGGGGTTGGGATTCGGACGGCGGGCAGGGCGAGTACGTACGCGTGCCCTACGCCTCGGCGACTTTGGTAAAGCTCAGCGATAGCCCCGGGCTTGATGCTGTCCCCGACCTGCTGACGCTCACCGACGTCATGAGCACCGGAATGCACGCGGCTGCCAGTGCCCGGATCGCCGGGGGTGAGTCGGTGGCCGTTATCGGCGATGGCGCGGTAGGGCTTTGCGCTGTCATCGCGGCCCGGCTGCTCGGTGCCGGGAAGACCACCGTCTTCGGCGGCAAACACCCGGATAGAAACGCGCTGGCAAGGCAGTTTGGTGCCGATGAGGTGCGAACCGAGCGCGGAGCGGAGGCGGTTCAGGCCGTCCAAGAGATCACGCACGGCAAGGGGATGGACGTCGTTTTGGAATGCGTCGGCTCCGAGGCCTCTTTCGATACCGCGCTTGCGATCACCCGCCCGGGCGGCTCGCTCGCCTACGTCGGCCTGCCGCACGGGGCGAAGATCGAGGTGGCCAAGCTCTTCCGCACCAACGTCACCGTTTCGGGCGGCCTCAGCCCCGCCCGCCGCTACATCGACCGGCTGCTGGTGCCAGTACTGAACGGGAGCATCCACCCCGGGGCGGTGTTCACCGAGCGGCTTCCGCTGAGCGACATCGCTAAGGCCTACGACCTCATGGACAAGCGCGAAACCATCAAGGTGCTCGTCACCCCATAAACTCAATAAAGCGCAATGCAAACCGCCTGCGAAAAACGCGCGGCGGTTTATTTCGCTGCACATATCAGCGCAATCCCATCAAATACGTAATAAGCACGTAACCGCTCGAAACACTGCGTTTACTGCGCGTTGTAGTTTGGTGAAATATTCGCCCAATAGCGTAAAGCCATCCCAGAGAAAAGGAGCAACAGTGAGCGGATTCTTAGCTGTCTTGGCAGCTGTCCCAATCACCCTGCTCGTCACCATCGGGGCCTTTGCCGTCGGAATCGTCTTGGCCCTCGGGCTCACGTTCATGCGCCGGTCGAAGCAACCCTGGCTGCGGTTCCCCGCCCAGGCGTTCGTCGATCTGGCCAGGGGCATCCCACCGATCGTGTGGCTGCTTTTCCTCTACTTCGGCTTGGGGATGGGCGTCATCAAGCTCAGCCCGCTGCAGGCCGGAGTACTTGGCCTGGGAGTCGTCTCGGCCGGGTACCTCGCCGAGATCTTCCGCGGCGGGCTGCTGGCCGTCCACAAGGGGCAATACGAGGCTGGTGAGGCGCTCGGCCTCTCAGCTTGGACGCGCTACAGCAAGATCATCGCGCCGCAGGCCTTCAAGGCGATGCTCCCGGCCCTGGCCACCTACTTCATAGGCCTGGTCAAAGATTCCTCGATCGCGTCCGTCATCGGCGTGAAAGAGATGGTCTTCACCGCCAACCAGTACGCCCGGCGCTCGGACGACGGCATCTACACGTTCTTCCTGGCCGCGGCCATCTACATCGCGGTGTCTATACCTTTCGCCGTCGTCGCTCGGCGCATGGAAACCAAGCTGCAGGAGAGTGCGAAATGAACACCGTCGAGTTTTGGGCGTCGCGTTTCCTCGAGATGCTGGGCGGCCTGGGAGTTTCGCTGCAGCTCACCGTCGGCGCCCTCGTCATGGGCATTCCGCTCGGGCTGCTGCTGGCCCTGGGCCTGCTGGGCAAGAGCAAGATCGTCTATTACCTTTGCCTGGCCTTGGTTGAGGTTGGCCGCGGCGCACCGGCGCTGGTCGTCCTATACGTCGTCTACTACGGGCTTCCCATCCTCAGCCTGCGCCCCGAAGCCATGGTGTGCGCCTACATCGGGCTGACGTACACCACCGCCGCGTACACCTCCGAGTACATCCGCGGCGGGCTAAAGGCCGTCAGCCCCGGCTCCATCGAGGCGGCACACGCCTTGGCCATGCCCCAGCTCGACGTCCTGCGTTTCGTCCTCATCCCGCAAGGCCTGCGCGTGGCGATCCCCTCCCTGATGGGCTTTGCCATCCAGATCTTCCAAGCCACCTCGCTCACCTATTCGATCACCGTGCGCGAGGTGACCGCGATCTCGTATTCGATCGGATCGAATACGTTCAGATACCTGGAGATTTTCGCCCTCGCCGGAATCCTCTACGCAGTCATCACCATCCCAGCCACCTGGCTGACCAACAAGGTCGAGGCGCGCCTTGCGCTGAGGCACTGAATCAAGGAGAGAAAATGAAGAAAACCATGACAACCGTCGCGGCGCTGCTGTGCGTCGCCGGCCTGGCTGCCTGTTCGTCCGAAACCGCCGATCCGCAGGTCGCTGCCGGGGACTGTACCCCGGCGCACACCTTCTCGACGATCGAAGCTGGAAAGCTCATCGTCGCATCCCCGGAGTTCCCGCCGTTCTCGTCCCTCGTTGAGGGCGCAGACGAGGGCATCGACACCGAGATCGCCAAGGAGATCGCGAAACTGGAGTGCCTGACCGTCGAACTCCAGGACGTCGCCTACTCGGCCGCCGTCCCCGCCGTGCAGTCCGGGCGAGCCGATATGGCCGTCGGCTGCTACTACCGCACCAAGGAACGCTCGGAGATCGTCAATCTTTCCGACGCCATCTACCTCGACGGCATGGGCATCGTCTCCAAGGACGGCGTGACGTCGATCCCCGAGATCATCAAGATGAACGTCGGTTCGGTCGACGGCTACCTGTGGAACGACGACATGCAAAAGCTGATGGACGGAAAAATGAAGATCTACCCGTCGAACGTCGAGATGTGGGCCGACCTGGAGGCCGGGCGCATCGACGTCGGCTTCGACTCCGTGGCGGTTAGCCAGGACAAGGCCAAGGGCACCGACTTCAAGGTGACCGTAGCCGATCCCGACGACCGCGTGGCCGCCTCCGTGAAGGCCGCCCAGATCGGCCTGCCGCTCACCAAGGACAACGCCGAGCTGCTGGCCGCGGTGAACGCGGACATCAAGACCCTTCAAGACAACGGCACCATCAAGGCCATCTTCGAAAAGTACGGCGTCGACACCTCCCTTACCGAGGTCGGCGACAACTACCTGATTGGCGAATAACCCGTCCAAGGGCGGCGGGTTCGCCCGCCGCCCACACCAAACCAAGGAAGATCATGGAAGAGCGCAAGCGGTACTCCGGAAAGGTCGACATCGGCCTGAAATCCCCAAAGTACCTTGTGGAGTTGGCAAAGGTAGATAAGCACTTCGGCTCAAACCACGTGCTGAAGGGCGTCTCGCTGCGGGTGAAACCCGGCGAAGTGTGCTCGATCATCGGGCCGAGTGGCGCGGGCAAGAGCACCTTGCTGCGCTGCGTCAACCTGCTGGAGAGCCCCGACTCGGGGAACATGGTCGTCGCCGGGCAGTACGTCGATCTGGCCCGCCCGCTGGACAAGCGCTCGCTGCTGCAGCTGCGCCGCAACGTCGGCATGGTCTTCCAATCCTTCAACCTGTTCCCGCACCTGAGTGTCTTGGAGAACATCTCGCTGCCGCAGCGGCGGGTCTTGGGGCGCTCTGCTGAAGACGCGAAGGCCAAATCTCTGGAGCTGCTGGAGCGGGTGGGCCTTGCCGACAAGGCCGAATCGTTCCCGTCGAAGATCTCTGGCGGGCAGCAGCAGCGCGTCGCGATCGCCCGCGCGCTCGCCCTCGAACCCAAGGCGATGCTGTTCGACGAGCCGACCTCCGCCCTCGATCCCGAGCTCGCCCAGGAGGTATTGGGGGTTATGAAAGAGGTGGCCGCGTCGGGAATGACGATGCTCGTCGTCACGCACGAGATGAATTTTGCGCGCAACGTGGGCAACCACCTGGTCGTGATGGAGAACGGCTCGATCATCGAAGAGGGCGATCCCGAGCAGATCATGACCGAGCCCAAGCTGGAGCGCACCAAGCAATTTCTTTCGGCAGTAATCAACCACTAAGGACAACATGAACATCACAACGATCTCCGTAGGTGAGTCCGTCGCCGCCTACAGCCACGGGAAGGTCGTGAACGGCCTGCTGTTCACCTCCGGAATCACCTCCCACGACCCGGTGACGGGCGAGGTGCGCGGCCAATCCATCGAGGAACAGACGAGCTACTGCTTCGAGCTGCTCGAAGCCATCCTGGCCAAGTCTGGATCGTCGCTCGCCGACCTGCTTCAGGTGCAGGTCTTCCTAAACGATGTGAACGCCGATTTCGCCGGGTTCGACGCCACGTACAAGTCCATCGTGCCCGCACCCTTCCCGCCGCGCGCGACCGTCGGGGCTTCTTTGCCGGGCTATCGCATCGAGATGCTGGTAACCGCAGCCGTGAAGGAGGCCTGATGTCGGTCGTCATTATCGGTGCCGGAGTTGTCGGCCTGGCGGCCGCGTACGAGCTTGGAAAGCGCGGCCACAAGGTAGTTTTGCTGGAAAAGGACACCTACGGGCAGGGCCCATCCCACGGAAATGCCGCGCTGGTGACGGGCGTGCTCTCGTTCCCCGTCCCGGCGCCGGGTTCGGTGGGGGTGGCGGCCAAGTCGCTTTTGAAATCTGGGCAGGCGATAACGCTCGTCCCCCAGTTCTCCCCCGCCTATGCCGCCTTCTTGCTGCGCATGGCGCTGGCTACCCGCAAGCACCCGTTCGCGGTGGGCACGATGGCCCAGGACATCCTGACGGTCAAGGTGCTGGAAACCTTCGACGAATACGCCAAGGACGGGCTGGTTTTTGAATCGCACGAGCGCGGCTCGATGCACGTTTTCAACAACCAGGCCGAGTTCGAAGCCGGTATGAGCGTCTTCGAGCCGTTTGCGGATATTCGCTCGCGGGTCGTCGGGCTGGAAACCGCCGAGGCCGTGCACGAGGTCGATCCGGCGCTCGCGGCGGGGATTTCCTACGGGTACTACGCCAAGACCGATCGACAGGTCGAACCCGAATCTCTCATGAAGGCGCTTGTCGCGGCGATTAAGAAGCAGGGCGGGGAGCTTGTTGAACACGCCGAGGTGCTGGATTTTGTGGCGAAGAACGGCAAGGTGAGCGCTGTTGTGACCACCGCTGGGGTGTACGAGGCCGAGCAGGTCGTCATCGCCGCCGGTGTGGGTTCGCGCAAGCTGGCCGGGATGCTCGGTTTTTCGCTGCCGCAGTACTCCGGCGGCGGCTATTCGGTGGACGTTCACTACGCCGATTACGAGGCCGGGCCGCACACGTCGGTGCTGACTTCGGCGTCGCACATAGCCGTGACCCCGCTGGATTGGGGTTTGCGGGCGTCGTCGGGGATGATCATCGGGCAGCGTTACCCCGAGGTGAAGCCGCGGCTGATCGCCAAGCTGTTGAGCGATCTCAAGGCCACGTACCCGGGCGTCCCGCTGGACGACGTGGAGCCCGGCTGGGCGGGGCTGCGGCCCATGTCCGCCGACGGAGTTCCGGTGATTGGCCTTGTGCCAGGCCTTTCCAACGCGTACCTGGCGACGGGACATGCCATGCTGGGCCTCACCTATGCTCCCGCCACGGCCAAGGTGCTCGCCGAATCTATGGAGGCCGAGCGTCCGCTTGCGGCCTACGAGCTGCTCAGCCCGAGCCGATTCAAGCTGCGCAAATGATCACCATGCCGATGGGCCAGGCGATCGCCGGGTACCGCGTCGGGGTGATCTACATCGAGGACGTCTGGTACCCGCTCGTGCCCGGCAACGTGGTGAACGCCTCCACGTTCGACTTCCCGGTGCGCCTGGCCCCGGTTCATATCTCTATCCCCTCGCTGTTCGGGACGGATTCCGTGGATGTGTTCGACGCCGTTATGGAGGCCTGCCTGCAGCTCAAGCGCGAGGGGGTGTGGGCGATTTCCTCGGCGTGCGGCTTCTTCGGCAAGTACCAGGCGCGCGTGCGGGAGGCCTTGGGGATGCCGGTGGCGTTGTCCTCTTTGGTTCAGATTCCGTGGATTCGGGCGCTGGTGCCGGGCCGCATCGGGGTACTCACCGCCGATTCTTCTTCGTTCGACGCCGAACTGCTGGCGGCCTGCGGGGTTTTCGATTCCTCGGAGCTGGAGGTCGCGGGGCTGCAGGACGCACCCGAGTTTTCGGCCATCTTGGAGGGTCGGGGAAGCTTTGATAACGACGTTGTGCGGCAGGAGGTCGTGGATGCCGCGCTCTCTCTAGATCTAGACGGGGTGGGGGCGATCTTGCTCGAGTGCTCGGACATGCCGCCGTACGCATCGGCCATCCAACAGGCCACCGGCAAGCCAGTATTCGACTTCACGACGTTGATTCGCTACCTGCACACGGCCGTCGCACAGCGGGCGTACAGCGGGTTTATCTGAGCTAATAGCCGAACCCCAACCCGTCATCCCGCGCGTAGTCGCGGGATCTTTTTGTTGCGGCAGGGTGTGGGAACCCACTCATGCCCTGGCGGCCAGCTCGGCAATCACCAGGTCTTCCCAGGCCATGCCCACCGACTTGAAGACCACCGGACGGTCGGTCGCAAGCGCGACTTCTCCCGTCACCACTTGGGACATGGCGATAAGCGAACCGGGGTCAAGCGCACGCTCGGCTGCCGCGATCACCACATCCCCGGCCTCGCGCAGTGCGGTAGCCACATCCTCGACGACGACCTGCGCCCGGCCCATGAGCGCGGAATCCAGCTCACGGGCCTCGGCCTCGTGCGAGCCCATCGCCACCACAACGGCGTCGTCGCGCAGGCGGGAAGAGTCGAACAGCGGCTCGCGTGCCGAAGTGCAGCAGATCACCGCGTCGGCCTCGGCCAGCAGCCGCTCCAGGTTCTCGGCGGGATGCGAACGGGTTGTGTGCCTCACCCATCCCGGCCTAACCAGAGCTCTCAAGGTTTCCACGTGCCCGAGCGCCTGCGGCCCATCGCCGAAAACCAGCACGCCCATGCCGTCGTGCAGCCGGGGCCGGATGGCCGCAATCGAGACCGCCGGAGTACGGCTCTCGGTGAGCGACGAACCTTCCAGCACGGCGGTAGGCGCGAGGGTATCGCGGTCGTAGAGGATATAAAGCCCCTGGATGCGAGTCAGGCCCCGAGCGGGGTTCTGGGGAGCGACGGTCAAACACTTGATGCCAACTGCCGTAGTGGTTTCGGATGGCATGATCAGCCATTGCCCGTTGGAGATGGGAACCGCAGATCGAGGAGGCAGAGACGCGACGTCAAGCCCGGCCCGCAGCTCGGCCTCAATCGCCTCGACGGCGGCGGTAGGGGTGACGGATGCACGAATCTGTTCGGCGTCCACATAGGGTATGGCACTCATGTGCCCGACCCTAGTGGTCGCGATTTACAGTCGCGTTGCGGTCGGTTCTTCCGCGGTTGGTTGGTATGAGGATGCCCGCCTTGCGGGCACTGGGCGGCGCGGGCGGGACAAGTGATACTGCCCCCGCAATCTCACAAAGTCCCGGCAACCCCCGGCAGCAGCGCGTCCAGCTTGGCCTTTTGCTCCCTGGCTGGCCACGGGGCCGACGGCGAGGCAAGCGAGTCCAAGCGGCCGGAGAGGCGTGCAGTCTCCAGCGCCAAAACCCCTTGTACCAACGACGGCGACTGGAAACGCAGCTCGAAAATCCCGTCGACGAGCTCGGAGCGCGGAACCCAGAACAGCTTCATGTCCGCCTCCTCGTCCTCCAGCACGAAACCCGCGGGCCGGGGAACCGACCGCAGCCCCCTTGCCAGGTACACGCGCACGGATTCCCCGCCGGCCCCGGGCGAGGAGAAGAAATCGAGAAGCACCCGCCAATCGCTGGCCTCCAGCGCCGCCTCCTCGGCGAGCTCGCGCTTGGCCGCCTCCAGGCCGTCCTCGCCGGGGTGATCCAGGATTCCCGCCGGGATCTCCACCAGCTTGAAACCCACCGGGTGCCGGTACTGCGTGATGACGGCAACCTCATCGTCGTTGTTCCAAGCCAGGATGGCCACAGCACCGGGGTGCCGGGTGTACTGGCGCCGCATCGTCTCGCCGGTAGGGGTGGTGACGTCGTCGTTCAAGAACGTCTGCACGACGCCCTCACCCAGAATCGTCCGATCGCTCACCGGCCAAATCTCAGGTTGGTCGCGAAGCTCGCTCATATGTGCCCTTTCCACCCGCGAGTCTATGGCACGCGCGCCCGGTTCACACTTGCGCCGCCCCGGTACCCGCGAGTGCGGGAAAGCACATCGTCATCCTGCGCGTAGTCGCAGGATCTGTTTACTTGGGCGGGGCGGAAATGGAGATCCCGCGACTGCGCGCGGGATGACGAGTCAGGAGATTCTGCGGGACAAGTGTGCCTGCGGGCATTGTCACTTCACCACAACCAGCCTGAACGTCGCCTTTCGGCTCTGAACGTGGGCGTCGCTTATATAGAAGAGCCGACCAGCAGCCCGTACTTCACTTTGATGCGTTCTAGCTTGTCAAGCATGGGTTGGGAGGCGACCATCAGGAAGAAGACCGTCGCTGCGGCGTGTACGAGGTCGAAGGGCAGGCCGGAGAGGTAGGCGAGCAAGAACATTGAGCCGGTCGGGTGCGAGTAGTACATGAGCACCGACGCCGGGTTCATGATCCCGCCGTAGATCACCACGGCCGCGAGTGCGCCGAAGCAGCTCAGCGCCACCCGTCCGCTGCCGAGAATCCCCTTGCGGAACAGGATTCCGGCGAGCAGGCCGATGATTCCGAGGGCGAACATCTGCCAGGGTGTCCACGGTCCTTGGCCGAAGAACATGTTGGAGACGAGCGCACTCAGCGCCCCCACAATGAAGCCGGTCTCGGCGCCGAACGCCACCGCGACGATCACCACCAGTGCCACCAGCGGCTTGAACTGCGGCAGCATGAAGAACACCGCTCGTCCAGCCACGCCGATGGCGACCAACGTGGCGATGACCACCAATTCGCGGGCCTGCGGCTTGCGCCCCTCGAACACGGCGAAGAACGGCACCAGCGTTTCAACGACGATCAACAGCGAAGTAAGCAGATAGGCCCGGTCGCCGAAATAATTCAGCCCGACGAACAGCGTCAGCGGCACCAGGATCAGCACGATGGCCGCGGTCAAGATGGTTCGGCGGGGAAGCTTGGTCTTGGTCGATCGGGTATCCGCTGGCGGAACCGGGGCGACGGAAGCGGGAGGGACGTTGGCTGCTAGACCCTGGCCGTTCCTCCCTGAACTCCCCACAACTCGTCCGGCGTCTCCTGGCGCGAGCATTTCTGCCTCCCGCAATTTCCGCGTCTCCCCTTCCGGGGCGGTGGAAGCTGAGAGAGTCTTGGCTGTTACCTCCAGATCGTTCATTCCTGAACTCCCCGCAACTCGTCCGTCGTCTCCTAGCGCGGGCTCTTCTCCATCTCGGAGTTCGTGGTTGGGTTCCCTGTTCTCCATGTCGGCGAGAAGAGCTGAAGCCGCACTGGCAGTCTTAGGTTTGGTAAGCGAGGCCGTCAGTCCAACTAGCCCGATAGCCAACGCCAGCATGATGGCGATATACCGCGTAGTCAGATAGGGGTCGCGGGCCATGAGCACCGTCTCCGACCCGCCGGAGATCATGGTTGCGAACGCCGCCGGATCTTGGACAATGCCGAGCACTGCCGCGGCCAATATCAGCGACGAGACGACGGTAACGGTTCGCCGAAGCGCCCGGGAGCGGCGGCGGGTGGTCGGGTGGCTGGCTGGTTTCCCGCTCTCGCCCTGTACAGGATTGGGGTCTTGGACTTCATGCGGTTTTGGGTAGGAACCGGATTCGTGTCCGTTCCCGGAACCACCCTCTCCGTCCCCGGTATCACCCTCTCCGTCCCAGGAACCACCCTCTCCGTCCCCGGACTTGATCTGGGGCGGAGCCACCCATACTGCTTCGTCGCCCCGGATCAAGTCCGGGGACGACTTCGGCGGGGACGAAGACCTCGATGGTTCGTCGGCGGGGTCCAAGTCCTGTTGCTGTGCCAGGCTGGCGGTAGCTTCCGGCTTGCTCTCGTTCACCCGTCGAATGACGTCATCGACCGTCACCGCGTCGGGCCATAGGTGGCGAGCCATGCGGTTGGCCGCGGACGTGTAGTAGGAGTTTCCGGCGAAGAACTCGCGCGGCGGGCCCGAGGAGACGACCGCGCCGTCGAAGAACAGTGCGCACTGGTCTGCCCATTCGGCGCAGAACTCGATGTCGTGGCTCACCATAACGACGGCCACGCCCGAGTTCCTGAGCCGGGTAAGAATGCCGCCGAGCACGTTCTTGAAGTCGGCGTCGAGCCCCTTTGTGGGTTCGTCGAGCAGCAGGATTTGCGGTTCGAGCAGCAGAACTTTGGCCAGTGCCGCGCGCTGCTGTTCGCCGCCGGACAGATCGTACGGGTGGGATTCGAGCAGCGCCTCCAGTCGGCACAGCTCCACAACATGTTCGATGCGAGCCTTGCGTTCTTCCTTGTCAACCGGCAGTTCCTTGGCCAGCTCCCATAAGTCTTCAGCGACGGTCTTGGCCACGAACAGCGTCTGCGGGTTCTGTGGCAGGAGGGCGAGCGTCGGGGATCCGGGGCCAAGCTTCACTTTCCCGCGCTGGGGTTTGCGCGCGCCGCTGATGAGCTTCAGCGTGGTCGTCTTGCCTGTCCCGTTCCCGCCCAAGATGGCCGAGATTTCGCCAAAGTTTGCCGACCAGGTAAGCCCGCGAATGACGTCGTCCTCCGGGCCGTTGTAGCGGAAGAACGCATTGGTTATGGAGATTGCTTGGTTTCCATCCCCGGCATTCTTGGTTCGAATGCTGCCGTCCTGGATCCCAACCGGCCGAGAACTACCCTCCACAACTTCGTCCAGCCACACCCGGCCCTCGCCGACCGTCACCGGGCAGGGAAGCGCGTTTTCCACCCCAGCCCAGATGCGCATTGGGGCGGGCAGCGCGGCGAACATCGGGTGGTGGGAGGCTCGCAGCGTTTCCCCCACCGACGCTGGGGTTCCGCACGCAACTAGACGCCCTCCGTCGAGTACCAGCACCTTGTCGGCCATGGGGAACGCCTGATCCAGCCGATGTTCGGACAGCACGATTGAAACACCCAGCTCGGTGTTGATCTTGCCCAGGGTGGTGAGGAATTCCTCTGCGGCGATCGGGTCGAGCTGCGCGGTGGGCTCGTCCAGCACCACAACCGACGGCTGCATCACCATCACCGAGGCGAGCGCCAGCAGCTGCCGCTGACCGCCCGAAAGCTCGGAGACCGAACGGTGAAACCAATCCTGGATACCGAAGAACGACGCCGTTTCCGCTACCCGCAGCCGAATAACCGGCGTGGGGAACCCGAGAGATTCCAATCCGAACGCCAGCTCGTGCCACACCTTGTCGGTGACGATCTGGTTGTCCGGGTCTTGCTGAACGAACCCGATGGCCGAGGCCGCCGTCCGTCGATCCAGCTCTTCAACGGGGATGCCGTCGAGCAGTACCCGCCCGGACAAGCCCGCATAGACCTGCCCTTCGGGGTTTTGGTGCAGGGTTGGGAAACGTTGCTCAAGTTGTGCCCCACCATCTGCTTCTCGAGCGGCACCCGCTCCAACCCCAGGAGGAATCTCACCAGCTTCACCCGAGGGTACGGGGGTCTCAACGGGCGGCGTTGGTGCATCGATAAGAGCGGGTGGTCGCACTCGTCCCGCAGAATATGACGATATGGATGCCCGCTCTTGCGGGCACTGGTGCGGCGCGGAGACACTTGGCGCCGGTACCCGCATCTCTGGCTTCAGCTGCTTCAGCAGCGTCGTCTTCCCGCCGCCCGAGGGCCCGCAGAGAACAGCGAATTCGCCAGCCCCGACGTCGAACGTGACGTCGGTGAGCGCGGCCCGGCTCCTGCCCGGGTAGGCGAAGCTCAGGCTCTGGACAGCGAGAGTTGCCATTGGCGGTTCCACATCATAGATAGAAGGATCGGGAGCGAGCACAGCCCCCCATAGACGACGGCCAGCACCAGCACCGCGAGCGTATCAGGCGTAGCCGCGCCCAGGAAAAGCCCGGCAGAGTCAGAGATTGCCGGATAGTAGTCGAAGCCGAGCAGCCCGATAGCCATGCCGCCAATCAGCGCGCAGTCGGCCAACAGGATGTACGCCAGCGCCCCCCAATCCCTGGCGCTCATCTTGAAGATCGAGAAGGACGTCCTCCCCGGCAGCCCGTAACCGCGGGCTTTCATGGAGTCGGCCGTCTCGACGCCGTTCTCCAGCGCCCACGTGACCAGGATCGACAGCATCCGGATGCCGTGTTTCGCTCGCTGGATGACGTTCCCGTTGGAGACGTCCCGCCCAATCCCCGCCTGAGAAGCGGAAATAACGCGGGCTTGGTCGAGAAAGCGCGGAACGAACCGCAGCGCCAGCGACAAAACCAACGACAGTGAGGGAGCGAAGCGCCCGAACAGGTAGACGAATTTGTCGGAGGTGATGATCTGGTTGAACGTCGAGAACCAGGCGACGACGGCGGCCAGCATCGCGCCCGCGGCCACCCCGTAGACCATGGATTCGAGCGTGAGCGGGTTGCCGTCGGGGAGGTAGGCGAGGATCGTCACCCCCTCGTGGTTGAACGCCGGGTTGAACAGCGCGGCGAGCAACACCATGGGCAGCAGGAATTTCAGTGATAGTGAGCTTCCCCGTCGACCGTTGAGATAGAACGCATACCCGACGCCCACAAGCAAGGACACCGCCAGGAACAGCGGGTGCATGAGCAGCATCGTGAACGCCAGCACCGAGGCGAAGAAAGCGAAGTTCACCACCGGGTGGTAGTCGGCGAAGACGGTTCTGGAGTTGGGCGGCGGCGTCGGCCTGGAATCTGACCGGCTGCCCGTACCCATATCGTCATCCTGCGCGTAGTCACCCTTATCCCGCAGGGTCTCCTGACTCGTCATCCCGCGCGCAGTCGCGGGATCTCCATTTCTGCCCCGCTTGTGCAAACGGATCCAGTGACCACTCACTGCTGACGTCCCACGGCGGTATCGAAGTCCTTGCCCAGATCCAGCGTGTAAACCCACTCGACCACGTCCCCGTCTTTGAGCACGTACTTAGAAGATCCGAAGTTTGGGAATTCCCCGTTGACGCGGTACATCCAGCCCGACAGCGGCCCGGCGTCGAGTTCGTACAGGTTCCCGATGCCCTCCACGTAGGCCGTGTTGTACACCGGAGTGTTCTCAAATTCCAGGTGCAGCTTGCGGGCTCTGGTTTCGCGTTCGAGGATGTCGAACGCGCTCTCCCCTTCGGTGAACTGCACTTCGCTCTCTGGCATGAAAACGCCGTCAGAAGGGAAGATGGAGCGTTTGGCTTCCTTGAGTTGGTCGAGCTTGCCCACCAGATTCGTGGCGGTGATGGACATCTTGGCTGTTCCCGTCGCACCCGTTGGAACGCTGGACGACGCCGGAGTACAGCCAGCGAGCACGGCCAGCAGCAGCGCCAGGATGGGGAGAGTGCGCAGCTTCATCTCGCGTCCTCCACATCCGAAAAGTCGAACAACCCCACTTTGCCATTCGCTAGACGCTCAGAAGCGACCAACGCAAGCAGCGCCTGGTCGGTGGCGATGGGGTCGGGGTCGCCGTCGACGGTGTGCCGGTATGCGCCCCCGGAACGGAAGCGTTCCATGGCCGCCAGCAGTCCCCCGCCCTTGGTGAGCCGCTCATTTGGCTCGACGCCCAGCGTCGCCAATGCCACGACGCACATGGCCACCGACTCCAGGGCCTGGGTTCCCCAGGACTCAAAGCCGCCGTTGTCGAGCTGGATGGCCTCCAGCGCCTTGATCCCGCGCTCGACCACCTCGGCCGCGGCGGGATCGTCCTTGTGGGGGGCCAGCGCGATGAGCGCCATGGCGGTGACGTCCGGGTCGGGTTCGTCACCGGCCAGGGCGAAACCGCCGCCCCTGATCTCTTGCCCGAGCAGATCCTTGAGCAGTTTCGCGCTGGTCTGTGTTTGCCCGGCGGCATCGACGGCGACCAGCGCCCAGGCGGTGCCGTTCACCCCTTGCGCCCCGGCGTATTCCAGATCGGCCAATGGGGAGAGGAGATCTACTCCGGCGGCATCGGATGGGTTCTTGCCCAGCGCCATCAGGGTGAGCGCGACGCGAGAGTTTTCCGTCGACTTGGATTCGTTGAGCTTGGGCAGCGCCGGGAACTCGGAGGCGTCGGCCAGCGCGCTTTCCACGCGGGCTATGTACTCCTTGAAGTACTCTTCCGGGATCGCGGTTCCTGTTACCGATTTGGCTCTGGCAAGCGCAAACACTGACCAGTCTCCGCCAATCGAGCCGATGGTGGGGGAAGGGCCGGATTCCAGGACGGACGCTGCCGTGGCGTCCAGCTGCGAGCTGTCTTGAGCTGGAACCGACGCCGCACTAACTGGTGATTTTTCGGCTGACGGTTGCTCTACCGTCGGCGCTGAAGTGCACGCGCCCAACGCGAGCAGGAGGGAAACCCCGAGCGCCGCAACGGTTGTGCGTGCGGGGGGACGATTGGCGGGCACCTTACCCATGTGTGTCTCCGTTCATTCCTCGACGGATGACAGCTCCGTTGCGTCGCGGTCGGACTATACCGTTGCGGGCCAGTGCCGGGATCTAACCGGCTTCACCGACGTTTGGGTGTCAACTCCCCAATGCTATCGCTTGTGGGGAGAATCCCCACACCCCGGGCATCGACTTTGCTAGACGCAGCTGGATGCGGGGCTCCACCAGAGGAAAAGGTACGGTCGAGTGAGGAAGGAAAGTCGCGGCTCTCCCGCCCCGGGTCAAGCCCGGGGACGGGATAGTCAAGCCCGGGGACGGGAGAGTCATATGGGATAGTCATGCCCAAACGAGATACCCGCTCACTCCTTCTTGTACCCGTGCCCGCCGAACTGATTCCGCAATGCAGCCACGGCACGCATGGTGTCGGCGCCGCCGCCAGTCGAGACTTGGCGCGCGTACAGCGACGCCGAAGTTACCGGTACCGGGACGCCCAGGCCTAGTGCTGCCTCGATCATCCACTTGGCTTCGCCGGATTCTGCGGCCTGCGGAGCGAACGACGCCAGCCCTGGGTCTGCCTTCACCGCACGTACCAGCAGGTCTAGCAGCCAGGAGCGCACTACCGAGCCCGAGCGCCAGGAATCCAGCACCCGGTCAGCATCCGTCACCAAATCGGAAGAGCGCAGCAGCTCGTAGCCCTCGCCGAGGGCCTGCATCATGCCGTACTCGATGCCGTTGTGAACCATCTTGGCGAAGTGCCCGGCGCCCACCGGGCCCGCGTGTACCAGCCCGGAATCGCCGTCCGGCTTCAGGGTTTCCAAAGCAGGCAACAGCAGCTCGTAGTCGGCGTCGGCTCCGCCGGCCATCAGCGCGTAGCCCTCGTCCTTGCCCCAGACTCCGCCCGAGGTGCCGACGTCCATGAAGTGAATCCCGTGCTCGGCGAGCTGGGCCGCGTGGGCCTGATCTTCGGTGTAGTGCGAGTTACCGCCGTCGACGACCAGATCACCCTCGCCCAAAAGCCCGGACAGCTGCGCGATCGTCGCCGAGGTGGGCTCCCCGGCCGGAACCATCAGCCACACGACCTTCGGGGACGGCAGAGCGCTCACCAGCTCTTCCAAGGATTCGACGTCACGGCTCGCGTCTGAGGAGGCGTCATAGCCCACCACCGTGTGGCCGCCAGCCTTGAGGCGTTCGGCCATGTTGGCGCCCATCTTGCCCAGGCCGACCATGCCCAGGCTCAGCCCGTGGCCGCCCAGGTGCAGGGTCTTGAGCACGCCCATGGCCTCTTCCGTGGGCGTCCTGCCCAAATCAAGATCGACGGTGAACCCGCTCTCCCCCGGCTCCAACGGCTCCAGGGTGGCGTACTGCGAATCCAGCAGTGACAAGGGCATAAAGTGCCCGGTGCGGGCACCCATGCGGGCGGCGACGGTCTCGCGCGAGCCGTCGAGATGGACGAAGACCACCCCGGGGCCGGAGAGCAGCTCGCGGTAGGAGCGCTTGAGCGCCGAGCAGGTGATCACGCAGTGCTTGCCCGCCTCGATCTGTTCGTCCATCCAGGCGCGCAGGGCCTCCAGCCAGGGCCAGCGATCCTCGTCGGTGAGCGGGATCCCCTGGCTCATCTTGTCGATGTTGACCTGCGGGTGGAAGTCATCGGCCTCGGCGAACGCCCACGAGAGCTTGCCCGCGACGAGCGCGCCCAACGTGGTCTTGCCCGAGCCGGAGACCCCCATGACGATGATGGCCTTGACCTGGCCGTCGGTCGGATACATATGTACTCCTTACACGAAGAGGTTGAGGATGAGCACGAACACAAGAGCGACGACCGAGAGCACCGACTCCATCATGGACCAGGACTTGAACGTCTGGCCGACGCTCAAACCGAAGTACTCCTTGACGAGCCAGAACCCGGCGTCGTTGACGTGGGAGAGGAAGACCGAGCCCGCGCCGATCGCCAACACCAACAAAGATACTTCGAGGGTTGGCATCGAGGCCGCGACAGGGGCGAGGATGCCCGCAGTGGTGACAATCGAGACGGTGGCCGAGCCGGTGGCGATGCGCACGAACACGGCAACCAGCCAGGCGAGCAGCACGATCGGCACCGAGGATCCTTCGACGAATTTGGCGATCATCTCGCCGATACCGGTGTCGACCAGCACGCCCTTGAGGCCGCCGCCCGCGCCGACGATGAGCAGGATTCCGGCGATCGCGGGAAGGCCGGAGCCGAGGGAAGAGTTGATGTCCTTCCACTTCATGCCCGACGAAACGCCGAGCGAGAACATGCCGACGATCAGGCCCAGGGCAAGGGCAATTGCCGGGGTTCCGAGGAATTCGATGACGGATGCCGCGACCGACTCATCGTCCGGAACGGCCACCTGGTAGAGCGCGTGCAGCAGCATCAAGACGACCGGGAGCAGCACGGTGAGTACCGAGGCGAGGAAGGAGGGCTTGCGGCGGCCTTCGGCCTGGTCGGCGGAAGAGATGAAGGTGTCGGCGAGGGCTGGCACCGGGACGTCGACCCATTTGGCGGCGAATTTGGAGAAGATCGGGCCGGAGATGATGACCGTCGGGATGGCGACCAGGATTCCGAGGCCGATGGTGAGGCCGAGGGAGGCACTTGGGAAATTGGCGAGGGCGGCCAGCGGGCCGGGGTGCGGCGGGACGAGGCCGTGCATGGCGGACAGGCCGGCGAGGGTCGGGATGGCGATGCGCATCAGCGGCAGGCCGGAGCGCTTGGCGACCAGCAAGATGACGGGCACAAGGAGCACCAGGCCGACCTCGAAGAACATCGGCAGGCCGATGATCGCGCCGGCGAGGGCCATCATCCAAGGCAGTGCCTTGGGGGAAGAGTGTGAGACCAACGTGTCGACGATGCGGTCGGCCCCGCCGGAATCGGCGAGCAATTTCCCAAACATCGCCCCGAGACCGACCAGGATGCCTACGGAGGCCATGGTCGAGCCGAAGGTGTTGGAGAAGGAGGTGACGGTCGGAACCGCGCCGTAGCCAGCCCCGATTCCGATGATGAGCGCCGAGACGAACAGGGCGATGAATGGGTGGACTTTCGCCCAGGTGATGAGCAATATCAGTATGACAATGCCTGCCACTGCGGCTATCGCAGTCTGCGTCGTTGCATCCATGTCTTTCCTTTCAGAGCATGTTGGTTTCACTCTATATGTTATGGCATACATAACGCAAGATGGCGGGGTTTGACGTCGGACATATTTTCTTTCGGTGCCGTATTTGTGTGCCATGTGGGAGAATGTGCGCATGGCTGCCACGTTGCATGAATCCGTCCTCGACCAGTGGGGCGAGGGGATCGTCTCCGGCAAGTACCTGCCCGGGGATCGGATCTCCCTAGACGACGAAGTCACCGGCCAAAAAGCCTCCAGGACGGTCGGGCGCGAGGCCATGCGTGTGCTCGAATCCATGGGAATGGTGACGGTCAAGCGCAAGTCCGGTGCGGTCGTCAATCCCCCTGCCCGCTGGCATTCTTTCGATCCCCAGCTCATCTCGTGGCGTTTAGATTCCGACGACCGCGCCGCCCAGCTGCACGCGCTGAGCGAGCTGCGCCTGGCCGTCGAACCGGTGGCCGCGCGCCTGGCCGCCCTCAACGCGAGCGCCCAGCAGTGGGCCGACCTCACCGAAGCGGCGATAACGATGGCCGCCAACTCCGACCAAGCCGACCAGCCCGCCTACCTCGACGCCGATATGCGCTTCCACGCCACGCTCCTGGCCGCCTCAGGAAATTACATGTTCGAATCACTATCAGGCGTGGTAAAGGCCGTTCTACAAGGCAGGACGCGCCACGGCCTGATGCCCTCTCACGCCAACCCGGAGGCGGTACAGCTGCACGTCGACATCGCGGCAGCAGTGGGAGCGAAAGACGCCGACCGTGCCGAAGCAGCCATGCGCGAGATCGTCGAAGAAGCGGATCATGCGGTGCAGCAAGCTTGATGGACGGGTGAGGCACAACTCCACCCGTTATCCCGCATAACCCCCACCAGTAGGTTTACCTTGCTTCGCACGTAAGGGCACAACTCCACCCGTGATCCCGCATAACCCCCACCCGTGATCCCGCGTAACCCCGTCATCCCGCATAACCATCCGTCATCCCGCATAACCCCCACCCGTCATCCCGCGCGCAGTCGCGGGATCTCCCCCCTATTCGCTGCACCCACTCACCCAAGATCCCGCGCGCCAGATGACGCGGGTAGGAAAAGCGGGATGACGAAGGGGCCGCGAGAGAAGAAATATAAATACCCTCTTTATATTTACGAAAGTATGGGTTACGATTCTTACATGAGCAATCCAAGAGTTGTCCAGATTCTCGAAGATCTGGCCGCCGGGAAGGTCTCCCCCGAGGAGGCCGGGGCATTAATTGACGAAGCTCAGGCCGAGCCTGATCCGCAGTGGTTCGCATCCGAACCCGAATCCGATACCACTACTAGTTCCAACCGAATCGCGATCAAGGCCTCGGCCCGGCGCGTGACCATTACTTCCGATCCCTCCATCGCGACCGTCCACGTCGACGGCCCGCACTCGATCACCCAAGACGGCGACGTCCTGGAGATCGCCTCCGAGGTCGAGGGGCCGAACATCACCTCGTTTTCCTTTGAGAACCTGCAGCGCGCGCTCGTCGATTACAGCCGCGACCGCCGCCGGGGGCTGCGCGTGCGCGTCAACCCGTCGGTCTTGCTGGACATCGACGTCACCGGCTGTTCGCTTAACTGCACGGGCGTGCGCGAGCTTAACAAGGTGCGGGTGGTCGCGTCCTCTGCTGAGTTCGCGGATATTGAGCGCATCGACGACGCCGTGGTCACCGCCAGCTCGGCTACCATCGCCGCCCGCCCGACCGCGGGCCGTTCGCGCATCCGCTGCGAATCCGGGCAGCTCTCCTTGAAGCTAGAGCGCGGTTCGTCCGTCACGGTGAAGGCCGACGTCCAGCTCGGGGCCGAAAATTGGATCGGCTCTGTGCAGCGCCCGGTCGGTGAACCCGCGGTAATCGGAAACGGCGACGCGGAACTGGAGTTGGCCGTCGTCATGGGGAAGTTGGACGTACAGGTCGATCAGTGACCGGACGACCCACGGAGATCAACCGATCGTCACCCGGACGCCACCACCCGTCCCCGGACTCGATCCGGGGCGGCCACCCGAAGAACTTACGGAAAGAGGAGTGAAATGAAAAGAACCCCGGCATCGTGCCCGGTGTGCGACGGCAAGCTGACCACCACGCGGCTGAGCTGCCAAGATTGCGGAACGGAACTGGTGGGCGATTTCGGGGCCTGCTCGTTCTGCGCGCTCGACCCGGCGGAAATGGACATTGTCAAGGTATTTTTGTCCTCGCGCGGAAATATGCGCGACCTGGAACGGCACCTGGGCGTCTCATATCCGACGGCCCGGGCCCGGTTCGCCGCGGTGCTGAACAAGCTGGGGTTGAGCGATAACTCAGCGAAGGATCGAGACGAGATCCTGCGCCAGGTTGCCGCCGGTGAGCTCAGCGCGGAGGATGCGGCGAAGCTGCTGGGGTAATCGACTCGTCATTTAGCGCATAAGCCGCAGAATCTGATCTGAAGTCGGTGTACCAGTGTTGAGATCCTGCGGCTTCGCGCAGGATGACGACTAGGCCGAAACCGACTTGATCGTCACGGTAATGGTCGAGCCGGTCGGTGCCTTGTAGGAGACGGACTCCCCTACCTTGTGGCCGTCGACGGCCCCGCCCAGCGGCGACTGCGGCGAGTACACCTCGATGTCGACCGAGTCGTCGAGGTTGAGCAGCTCGCGCGAACCCAGCAGGAAGGTGTCGGTGTCGTCGGGGTCGTCGTCGTAGTAAACCGTGACTTTCATGCCCGGCTGCACCACGTCCGTCGCCGACGGTTCGCCCACCTGGGCGTTCTCAAGCACATGGGAAAGCTGCTTGATGCGGGCCTCCATCTGCCCCTGCTCCTCGCGGGCGGCGTGGTAGCCGGCGTTCTCGGAAAGGTCGCCTTCGTCGCGTGCGCGCGCGATCTTCTTCGTGATCGCGATCCGCCCCTCACCCTTCAGGTAGTCGAGTTCCTCGACAAGGTTGTCGTACGCCTCTTGCGTCAACCAGATTTCTTCAGACACCCTGCACATGTTAGTACCGGCGTCAACCGACTTCTCCACAGGTGCAACCCGGGTAGTAGCGGCGCCGCGATAGGCTGGCTCCGTGCCATTGACTTCCAGCCCCGACGCCCCGCAACCACTCCACACCATCGTGGAGGCGACCAAGGGTTGGGTCGAGAAGCTGGGGGCGGTGTGGGTGACGGCCCAGATCATTGAGCTCAAGCGCCGCACCGGCCACATGCAATTCCTTACTTTGCGCGACGCCACCGAGGAAGTCTCCGTGACGGCCACAACCACCACCCGGGTCTTGGATGTGGCGGGCCCGGTCACAGAAGGGGCGACGGTCGTCGCCCTGTTGAAGCCGACGGTTTGGAAGAAATCAGGTCGGCTCGCGTTCAACTGCACCGATCTCAGAATCGCCGGCGAGGGCCAGCTGCTGGCCCAGCTTGAGCAGCGCAAGCGGATGCTGCAGGCCGAGGGGCTGTTCGCCCCCGAGCTGAAGAAGCCGATCCCGTTCTTGCCGAACTGCATCGGCTTGATCACCGGCCAAAAATCCGACGCCGAACGCGATGTGGTGCAAAACGCGCGGCTGCGCTGGCCGAACGTGCGTTTCCGGATCGAATATTCCCTTGTCCAGGGCCTGCAGGCCGCCGGGCAGGTGATTGCCAAGCTCGCCGAGCTGGACGCCGATCCCGAGGTGGACGTCATTGTTATCGCGCGCGGCGGCGGGGCTTTGGAAGACCTACTGCCGTTTTCCGACGAGGCCTTGGTGCGCGCGGTTTTCGCCGCCCGCACGCCGGTGGTTTCGGCCATCGGGCACGAGCGCGACAACCCGATCCTGGACTTGGTGGCCGACCTGCGGGCTTCGACGCCGACGGACGCCGCCAAGCGCATCGTCCCGGATGTGGCCGAGCTCGGCGAAGAGAACGCGTACCTGCGCGGGCGGCTGCGGGCGGCGGTGCTTGCCAAACTCAAGCGCGAGCAGGCCTACATCACCGATGTGCGCTCGCGCCCGGTGCTGCGCGATCCCGCCGGGCCGATCCGGCTTCACGTCGAGCGGCTGACCGTGCTGCGCGGCAGGCTGCGTACGGCGATCCGTCAGCCGATGCTCGCCGAGCGTGACCGGGTATCTGCGCTGCGGCAGCGGGCCCGTGCCCTATCGCCCGAGGCGACCCTCACCCGGGGCTACTCGATTGTGAGCGTCGGGGGCCGGACTTTGGCGTCGGTGAAAAATGTGGAAATCGGCGACGCGGCAAGCATCCGTCTGCGCGACGGCGAGTTGGGCGTCAGCGTCGAGAGCGTGAACGCGAACACTCGGTCAGGGGAATAGCTGATGCGCCCGTCCCCTCCCCGCCCCAACCCTCTACTCGAACCGACTCCCCCCGGTTTCAATCCGACGTCCCCGGGCTGGACCCCGGGGCGTCCCCAACTCACGGCAACCCAACCCCCGGCACGCCCGCTTACCTCATCCCCCGATGCTCCCAACCCCGGATTTCCATCACCCTGCCCTGGAACCAGCACCACCCCGTCCCCGGGCACCCCACCACCCCGTCTCAAGCTCGACTCACCCCATCCCCGGACACACCCACCCCGTCCCCGGACTCGATCCGGGGCGGCGATGAACTTCCCCCGAGGTAGATACAAACTCAAACGAAAGGAAACCAATGGCCGAAGAACTTACATATGAGCAAGCCAGAGAGCAATTGCAGGGTGTGGTGGCACAGCTTGAGTCTGGCGACGTCCCGCTAACAGACGCTATGAAGCTGTGGGAGCGCGGCGAGGAGCTGGCCGATACCTGCGACAAGTGGCTGGCCGGGGCGATCGAGAAGGTCGAAGCCAAGAAAGAGAGCTAGCGGCCGTAGCGGCGCTCGCGCTGCGTAAACGAGCGCAGGGCGCGCAGGAAGTCGACGCGGCGAAAGTCGGGCCACAGGGCTTCGCAGAAATAGAACTCCGAGTGGGCCGACTGCCACATCAAGAACCCAGAAAGACGCTGCTCACCGGAGGTGCGGATGATGAGGTCGGGGTCAGGCTGCCCAGCGGTGTAGAGGTGCTCTTCGATGGAGTCGGGCTCGATGGTGGCCGCGACTTCTTCCAGGGTTTTCCCGTCTGCGGCTTCGGCTTCGAGCAGGTTGCGCACGGCGTCGCGCAGCTCGTGCCGCCCGCCGTACGCGACGGCCACGTTTATATGCATTCCCTTGCGCCCGCGCGTCGAATCCGCGGCCTTCTCCAGCCGCTCGGCAATCGGCCCGGGCAGCAGCGAGGTGTCCCCCACGATCTGAACCTGGTAGCGGGCGTCGGCGGAAAGATCCTCGACCAACCCGGCGATGACGTCGAGCAGGGGGGTGAGTTCCTCATCGTCGGCCCGCTGCAGGTTTTCGGTGGAAAGCACCCACAGCGTCACGAGTTCAATGCCGAGCTCGTTGCACCAGCGCACGAATTCCTTGAGCTTGGCCGCCCCGGCCCGATACCCGGTAACAAGCGGTTTTCCAGGGGCATTGGTTCGGGCCCAGCGACGGTTCCCGTCGGCAAGCACGGCAACGTGCCTGGGCAGACGGGAGCGGTCAAGATGCTTGAGAAGCTGACGTTCGTAGAGCCCGTAAGCAAGGGCTGCGGGAGTCCATTGCGAGGAAGCAGGACATTCGGGCATGAGGCAATCCTATCGCTTGGAATAGCCGGTTTCGGTACGGGAAATGAGTCGGGAAGCGCAGGGATGAGGGAGCGTCCGGTCACTCGCCCAGCTGCAAGAACAACTCGGAGAGCGGGCCTTCATCACCCGTCGAGAACAATGTAGTCAAGCGCTCGTTGTACTCGAGTTGGTCTGCGGCGGGGATGAAGATGGCATCGGATCCCGCATCCACAAGCATTCCGTTGGCGACCATTCTCGCGGTTCGCTTGTTCCCGTCGCGGTAGAACTGCGCGAGCGCCGCCTGACAGAAATAGTGGGCAGAGGCCAAACGCGGGTCGTCGATCTTCGCTCATTCAGCTGTGCCTTTTCCGCGGGGAAGCTCTCGGATACCCCTGCCGGACGCTTTACGTATTTTCCTTGGCCGATGCCCCAGCTGTTTTCGTTAGGCATTTTGCCTCTTTTCCCACTCAGCGGCGACCGCATTCTCCACCCCATCCGCAACCAACCCGGGCGTTCCCCTGTTCGTTCCCCACATCGGCTTACGGGGGTTGGACAAGCACGGATGCCATGCAAGAATAGGCAGGGAAATTAGGAGGGAAAATGGCTGAAGCCAAGAAGAAGGGCAAGTTCTGGAAAGTGCTGGGGCTGCTTGCGCTCGTCGGCGCGGCACTGTACTTCCTCAAGTCCAAGCTTGCGGACGACCCCGACGCGGGCTGGGTTCCGCGCACCCCCGCCGATTCCTACATCGCCAACCCCATTGCCGACGTCACCGAGGATATTGTTACCGCCGCGCAGTAGGACGAGTTCGGCCGCCGCGCGGCGCACGATTTGGGCAAATTGGGGATCGTTTACCCGCTCCGGATCGAGTCCGGGGACGAACGGATCAAGTCCGGGGATGGTTCGGGAACGATCTGAATCCATCGACCCACGCTTGCAATTCCCCGCACACATCACCAGCGCACTCCGGATCGTCACTCAACCGCCGCCCCCCAATTCCACAAACCACCACAACTCTTGCCGCCAATTCCATGAGCCAGAAGACTCATTGTGCGTTTGACCTGACAAAGTTGCGTCGGGAGTAAACGCCCCGGACAACCTGGAATGTCCCAGGACGGGGAAGCAGAAAGGATACGCACAATGATCGCGTTCTCAAGCGATTATCTTGGCGAATCCCAGGACGTGCGGCAGATCGAAGCGACGATCTGCGCGATCGCGCGGGCGGGGTTCAGCCATATCCACTGGGTGCACGAATGGGAGGGCGACTATCTGTACTCCCCCTCCGAGATGGATCAGATCAAGCACTGGTTCGACGAGTACGGCGTCTTGGCTAAGGGCGTCCACGCCTCTGAGGGTTCGGCACGCAAGAACGTCATCGGTAAGTACCACTACCGCTGGGAGGCACAGAATCGCAAGGACTACACCTCTTTCGACGAGTACAACCGGGCCGCGGGCGTCGATCTAATCCGTAACCGCGTCGACCTGTGCCACAAGCTCGGCGGCCACGAGATCGTGCTGCACATGCAGCTGCCCTACCGCTCGTTCGCCGAACCCGGCTTCAAGGAGCACTACTACGCGCAGGTGATCAAGTCGTTCTCCGAGCTCAAGGATTACTGCGCTGACAAGGAGATGCGCATCTGCGTCGAGAACATGATGGGAACCCCCAACGCGGATCAGATCGACCAGTTCGAGCGCCTGTTCGCAGCGTTCGGGCCC
>JAISTE010000136.1 GCA_031272825.1 Propionibacteriaceae bacterium
GGAGACAAAGTGAACTTCAAAGGTGGCGCGGTACGCCTTCCTATTGGCGAAGCAGGCCCATACTCGGTGGTTCTTGGCTCTGGATACGGCGTAGCCGCCAACTGTGAGAACAAGGACGCAGCGCTCAAGGTTCTCGGAGCGCTTGCAGGAGCCAAAGCCGAGCAGTTCATCGCCGAGCAAGGGAACTTCCCTGCGCAGAAAGCCGAACAGCCGACGTTCCTGGCTTCATTGAAAGATGAGTTCCAGAAGACCAATCTGACCGCAGCTTTTGAGGCCGCCTTCGAAGGTGCCACCGCTCAGCGTGTAACCGCGGACTGGACTGAGGTCTCGACGGCCTTCCCGCAGGAACTGGTCTCGGTGTATTCCGGACAAAGCACGATGAAGGAAGCTCTCGAATCGCTGCAATCCAGGTTCGGCAAGTAAACACGTAGGATGGCTCGTCCCTCGTTAGGGGCGAGCCATCACCAGCGAGGAGTGAAATGACTCAGGAGCCCAGAACCGCCCAGTTCAGCCAAGATCGCTTCGGCATGTTCATCCACTTTGGGCCGTATTCCGTGGCTGGCAGGCACGAGTGGGTTCGCAACCACGAGGAGCTGGACGTCGAGCAGTACCAGAAGTACGTTGACCACTTCGACGCCGACCTGTTCGACGCCCGCGCCATCGCCGCCACCGCAAAGAACGCCGGATGCCGATACGCGGTACTCACCACCAAACACCACGACGGCTACTGCCTGTGGGATTCGGCGCTCACCGACTACACCTCGCAGGCTTACTTCGGGCGCGACCTCGTGCGCGAATACGTCGACGCCCTGCGCGAGGCCGGGCTGCACGTCGGGCTCTATTACTCCTTGCTCGACTGGCACCACCCGGACTACACCATCGACCCGCAGCACCCGCTGCGCAACCGCCCCGACGTCGCCGAGCTCAACGCGGCCAAAGACTGGGGCACCTATCGCGAATACCTTCACGGCCAAGTGCGCGAGCTGCTCACAAACTACGGGCAGATCGACTACCTATTCTTCGATTTCACCAACTCATCCGAAATCGGAGGGCTGAAAGGCAAGACGGCCAAAGACTGGGACGCCGAATCCCTGCTGGCCATGTGTCGGGAGCTTCAACCCGGGATGGTCATCAACGACCGCACGGGCATTCCCGCCGACGTCACCACCCCGGAGCAGTACCAGCCGGTTTCGCCGGTCATCCGAGACGGCAAGGCGGTTACCTGGGAGGCCTGCCAAACCATCAACGGCTCCTGGGGCTACCATCGCGACAACCTCGATCACAAACCTGCCGACCTGCTCGTGCGGATGCTGGTCGACTCCGTGGCCAAGGGCGGAAACCTGATCTTGAACGTCGGGCCGAACGGACGCGGAGAGATCGCGCCGCACGACGCTCAGACCTTCGCCCAGATCGGCGAATGGATGCGGCTGCACTCGGCGTCGGTCTACGGCTGCGGGCCCGCCGGTTTCGCCGAGCCAAACGGAGCCATCTACACACGCTCCCGTGGCGGGCTGGGCAACCGCATCTACGTCCACGTCACCACCTGGCCGTTTCACCACCTACACCTGCCCGGCCTGGCCGGGAAGATCAGCTTTGCCCGGCTGCTCAACGACGGTAGCGAAGTGCAGATTTCGGCCATCCAAGAGGACGAATCACACGATTCGCTCTCGCCCATCGCCCCGCCGCCCGGAACGGCGACCTTGACCCTGCCCCTGCAGCGGCCCGACGTGCTGCTGCCGGTGGTTGAACTGACCCTCGAGGAGGGTAACTAAACGCGATAGAAGGGCCGGATTAGACGTCGACCCAAATACAACCAGGGAAAACAAGAGGGCAGGAGAACTGTCCTCCAAGCACACAAGATGAAAACCCGAGGAGGTTTCCAATGAAGAATATGAAAGCAGCGGTGGCCGGAGTACTGGGAGTCGCATTGCTCCTGACCGGTTGCGGCGGCAACACCAGCGGCGGCGGCGGTACCGACGCAAACGGCAAGACCACCATCGTCTTCGACATGTGGGCGGGCTCGCAGGACGACACCGACGCCATCAACAAGCAGGTCGAGATCGCCAAGAAAGTGACGGGCATCGAAATCGAAGTCCGCACCGCCCCTTGGAACGACTACTTCACCAAACTCACCACCAACATGGCCTCCGGAAACGTGGCCTGCGTGACGGGCATGAACTCCGGGATGCTGTCCTCGTACGTCGATGCCTTCGCCGAGCTCACCGACGAAGACCTCGCCACCGCGGGCATCGTCAAGGATGAGTTCGCCGACGGTTCGCTGGAGATCTTGTCCAACAAGGGCAAGCTGTACGGCATCCCCTTCGACGTCTCCACCATGCTCGTCTACTACAACAAGGACATGCTGGATGCAGCCGGGGCTACCGAGCCCAAGGCAGGCTGGACGTTCGACGATTTCCTCGCTACCGCCAAGAAGGCCACCACCGGCGACAAGTACGGCTTCGGCATCGCACTCGGCGAGTTCCAGTGGCAGGCCTTGCCGATCAGCAAGTCCGGCGTGCAGCCGGCCTCCAAGGAAGGTGTTCTGCAGCTGACCGATCCCGCGTTTGTCGAGGCCGCCACCTGGTACTCCGACCTCGTGACCAAGGAGAAGGTCGCCGCGCCCGTCTCCTCGGCCTCTGATACCGGTTGGGGCGAAAATCAGTACTCGTCCGGCGCTGCCGCGATGGCCGTCGACGGAACGTGGAACGCCGTGGGCTACCTCAACAACGACCTGGGCTTCACCGCCGGAATGGCCCCGCTGCCCGTGGGCGCCGACGGCTCGCTCGGCTTGGTTCTGGGCTCCGGCTACGGCATTTCCAAGACCTGCGAGAACAAGGAAGCCGCGCTCAAGGTGCTTGGCGGGCTGCTGAACGCCGAGGCGCAGGATTACATCGCCTCTTCGGGCCGCTCCTATCCTGCCCGCACCGCTTCCCAGCCCAAGTACTTCGAGTCGCTGGATGAGAAGTACCGCGAGCCGGTCAAGGCCGCGTTCGAGGAAGCCTTCAAGAACGTCCAGGGCCAGTACGTCACCGACAACTGGTCGAAGGTCGGAACCTTCCTGCAGCCGCAGCTCGTCTCCGTATACTCGGGGCAAACCTCAATGGCCGACATCCTCGCCGAAGCGCAGAAGCAGTTCGGGGAATAGATGTCCGCCCGTCCCCAACGCAGCGCGCTAGCGAAGTTGGAATCCCGCCAGGCGCTGGGCTTTGCCAGCCCAGCCCTGGTGGGCCTGGCCATCTTCACTTTCGTGCCACTGTGCCTGTCAATAATCATGGGCTTCTTCGACTGGCCGACGTTCGGGGAACGCTCCTTCAACGGCGTGGACAACTACATCAAGCTGTTCACCAACTCACCCGATTTTTGGCCGGCACTGCGCAACACGGCCGTCTACACCATTGCCTACGTGCCGCTGAACATCTTCTTCTCCCTGCTCCTGGCCCTCTCGCTGGGCTCACGGATCATCGGACGCAACGTGCTTCGGGTGCTCTTCTTCATTCCCGTGGTGACGCCCATGGTCGCCAACG
>JAISTE010000128.1 GCA_031272825.1 Propionibacteriaceae bacterium
TCGTAGACGCCCGTCCCAGCGCCGGGTAGGGGAACCGACTGAGAACGCCGGGGCTGGGACGGGCTTGCTGTGGATATTCAGTTTTGAGCTTGGACGGGCATCCAATGGGAGGTTCCTGGCTAGCTCGTTGTCATGTCCTGAGTGGCCATTCGTTCTCCTTTCGGTTGCTTACCTGCACCATATGCCGATTTTGGGGATCGTCAACGTTTCGATCACCCAAAGTTGATCGGCATCACCGAAAGTCAATTTAGGGTTACCTAAACTTTGTCGATCACCCAGCCAATCCAAAGCCGAACACTCAGCTTGCTCAACCAGAACCGGTTTTGTAGGCTACCGGGCCGGAAAGCGAGAGTATGAGGAAGATTGTGTGCGCGCTGGCAGTTTCGCTGGCGCTGGTTGGATGCTCGACGGCACCCGTCGAGACCGAAAAAGAAACCCCGGTTACCACCCAGAGCGTGACCACGACGCCCGAACAGGTGGTGTCGTCGTGGATATCGCAGGCCGACCCGGAGAACTTGGGTTCGGACGTCGTCGGGGAGCTTCGCGCCTCGGGCGAGGAGGGTAAGCGCGAAATCGCGTTGGTTCATTTCGAGCTCCCGGCGGCGGTGACCGCCGAGCAGGTGGCCGGGGCCTCTATCACCCTGAAAACCACAGCCGAGGGAGAACCGACGCTGGGCGTCGGGTATGTGAAAGAGCTCTGGTCGGACACTGAGACCACGTGGGCGCTGTCCGAAGCGCTTGAGCCCGTGGACGCGCAGGTGAACGCCGCCGGGCAGAGCGTCACGATCGACGCAACCGAGATCGTCAAAGCCTGGCTAGCGGGCGAGCGTGAGAACGCGGGCGTGTACGTCGCCAGCATGGGGAAAGAAGCCGAGTTCGCCCCGGCCGGGGATGACGACGGGCCGCAGCTTGAGCTCACCTATCATCCGCACGGCGAGCCAGCCCCGTTCACCCCGGCCAAGGAGGCCGACGGCAACTGCCTGGGGTATGCCATGGGCGTGAAGGAAAACCTGTACGCCGACGAGATCGGCATGGACGCCAAGCGGCTGCAGCGCGAATACGACAAGGGCGGGGTGCAGGCCGGGCTCGACTACTTCGCCGCCGTGGTGTTCGACTACTTCAAGGAAAACGGCGTCGAGTACGTGCCGCTGGCCGGGTTCCAGGCACCGGTTCCCGAGGGGTTCTACCGGGTGGCGATGCGCGTCGGATTCCACGACATTGACGCCGGCAAGGGGATACAGGTAGATTCTGCCGATTTCGACTACCACTTCCGTAAGCAGCTCGCCGACGGCTCGTGGGCCGAGAAACTCGCCGAAGCTCCCTCGCGGATCGTCCCGGGCTCGAATATCGAACTTGATCCGGGCCGCTACCCGTGGGATGCCGCGGTGCAATGGGGAACCCCGCGCTTCGGGGGATTCTATGATTCTGCGACGGTGTATTTCGCGCTGAAAGAGAAATGACGGGTTCTTTACCTATCATCCCGCGCGCGGAGCGAAGGATAGTCGCAGTACGCCGGATCTAGAAAGCACGCTGGTCGCTCAAACCCATCTCACATAGACTCGCGGTATGAGCATTGCTGAGATTGCTAAACGTTCCCGCATCGCCGCCCGCGAACTCGCGCTAGCATCCCGCGGTCTAAAGGACGCCGCCTTACACGCCATGGCCGACGCCCTGGGCACAAACGGCCTTGAAATCCTGGCCGCTAACGAGCGAGACATGGAGCGCGGACGCGCCGAGGGCATGAAGCCCGGCTTGCTTGACCGTCTGCAGCTCACCGAGGGGCGCTTGGCTGGATGCGCCGACGCCCTGCGCGAGCTGGCCGGGCTGGCCGATCCTGTCGGCGAGGTCGTGCGCGGTTCGACGCTCCCGAACGGGCTGAAGCTCACCCAGGTGAGGGTGCCGATGGGTGTTGTCGGGATGGTCTACGAGGCCAGGCCGAATGTCACCGTCGACGCCGCCGGGCTGGGCGTGAAATCCGGCAACGCGATGATCCTGCGCGGCGGGCACGCCGCAGAGTTCACCAACGCGGCCATTATTAATGCTCTGCGTGAGGCGCTGGCTGGCGTCGGTCTGCCGGGTGATTCCGTGCAGACCATCGACCCGCTCGGACGCGACGGCGTTACCGAGCTGCTGCACGCGCGCGGGCTGGTGGATTTGGTGATTCCGCGCGGCGGAGCGGGCCTGATCCAGACCGTCGTTCGCGAGGCCCAAGTCCCGGTGATCGAAACCGGTGTGGGGAACTGCCATGTGTACGTCCACAAGGACGCCGACCTCACCAAGGCCCTGCCGATCGTCCTCAACTCGAAGACCCACCGTCCGTCGGTTTGCAACGCCGCAGAGACGCTGCTGGTCGACGCCGCGATTGCCCCCGATTTCCTGCCCACGGCTTTCCAAACCCTGTCCGACGCCGGGGTCAAGTTTCACGCCGACGCCCGCGCTCTCGCCCTGGTACCCGCTGGGATCGCCGCCGAGCGAGCAAGCGAAGAAGACTGGGGCCGCGAGTACCTAGATCTTGAGATGGCCGTAGCTGTGGTCGACGGCCTGGATCAAGCCATCGCCCACATCCAACGCTGGTCGACGGGTCACACCGAGTCCATCGTCACCGGATCGCTAGGGGCTGCCAGAGAGTTCACCGAGCGCATCGATTCGGCGGTGGTGATGGTCAACGCTTCCACGCGCTTCACCGACGGCGGCCAATTCGGCCTAGGCGCAGAGATCGGCATCTCAACACAAAAGCTCCACGCGCGCGGTCCGATGGGACTGGCTGAGCTTACAACGACCAAGTGGATTGTGATGGGCGACGGGCAAGTGCGCGAGTAAGCGGGCTCTGGCGTAAGTCGTGTGTTTTGGCCGCCGAGTGAGGATGTCCTGACTGAGCCGCCCCATGTCGTCGGCAAGAACCCAACAATGAAAAATGTTAGAAGCAGATGCTTGGATTGTGGCGTCAAAGAGAGGACAGGCTCGTGAGTGATTCCAGCAAGAAGCTCATCCGCAACTCCACTGCGGAATTCTTGATTTTCACCTCCCAGTCGGGGGAAGAGAGCATTGAAGCGCGCTTCGAAGACAAGACGGTTTGGCTCACCCAGAAGCTGATGGCCGAGCTCTTCCAAGTGGACGTGCGGACGATCAGCGAGCACTTGCAGACGATCTTCGCCAGTGAGGAGTTGGAACCCGAGGCAGTTATCCGGAAATTCCGGATAACTGCCGCCGACGGCAAGCGATACCTAGTTAAGCACTACAACCTCGACGCCATCATCTCGGTGGGTTACCGGGTGAACTCGCTGCGGGCAACCCAGTTCCGTCAGTGGGCCACGAAAGTGCTCAGCCAGTTCGCTGTACAAGGGTGGGTACTCGACAAGAAACGCCTCGAAAATGGTGCATATCTAGGTGAAGACTACTTCGAGCGGCTGCTGGAGGAAATCCGGGAGATCCGGCTCTCGGAGCGCAAGCTGTACCAGAAGGTCACCGACATCTACGCCACGGCCGTCGACTACAATCCCGCGGCTCCAACGTCGCGGGCATTTTTCGCCAGTGTGCAGAACAAATTGCACTACGCCATCCACGGGCACACTGCGGCGGAATTGATTCGCGGCCGGGCTGATGCCGAACAAGCGAACATGGGTTTGACGTCGTGGGGTAAGGCGCCGACGGGCAAGATCGTGCCCTCCGATGTGGTGATTGGCAAGAACTACCTCACCAAGGAAGAACTAGAGGATTTGGGCAGGCTCGTCAACTCCTTCCTCGACCTCGCCGAGAGCCGCGCTCGGCGGCACATCCCGATGACGATGGAGGATTGGGCTTCTCGACTTGATGCTTTCCTGGTCTTCGACGATCGGGGTGTGCTCGCCGGTCAAGGGCAGGTGAGTATGGAGGAAGCCAAGGAGCACGCGCTGGGCGAGTTCGAGCGGTTCCGCGTGGTGCAAGATCGGCTCTACGCCAGCGATTTCGACTTGCTGCTCGAAGCGAGTGCGGGAAAGGAGGTTGGTGACAGCTGACGCGGCAAGTGCGCGAGTAAGCGAACCACCCGGCAACTCGCAGCGCTCACGCGGCCACCAGAACCGGCTTGTCTTCGTGTTCGATGCCGCGGTGGTCGCCGCCTTTGTCGTGGTTTAGCAGCCGCAGGCCGTTCAGGACTACCAGTACCGTCGAGCCTTCGTGGAGCAGCACTATCGGGGCAATATTCAGGCCGAGTAATCCGGCGGGGACTAGCACGGCTACTACCGCTAGGGCGATGAACAGGTTTTGTTTGACGATCTTGGAGGTGGCTTGGGAGAGGCGCCTGGCGAAGGGTACCCGGCCCAGGTCGTCGCTCATTAGGGCGACATCGCAGGTTTCCAGTGCGACAGCCGAACCCGCGGCCCCCATGGCGATGCCGAGATCTGCCTGGGCCAGGGCTGGGGCGTCGTTCACGCCGTCGCCGACCATCGCCACCTTGAAACCCCTTTGCTGCAGGGCCCGGATTCCCGCCACCTTTTGTTCCGGCAGCAACCCGCCCTTCGCTTCGTCGACGCCCACAGCGTTTCCGATCGCCGTGGCCACAGACTGGTTGTCGCCGGAGAACATCACCTCCTGGCGCACCCCGAGCGAGTGCAGCACTTCGAGCGTGGCCCTGGCTTCGGTCTTCGGAGTGTCTTGGACGGCGAGCAGCCCCAGGTAGGTGCCTTCGCGGCCGACCAGCATCACCGTTCGGCCTTGATCTTGCAGATCCTGGACTTGGGGTGGCATCTTGATGCCGGCGTCGCGCAGCATGTCGAAGGAACCGACCACCACCCTGCGGCCGTCTACCATTCCGCGCACGCCCCGCCCGACCACGGCCTGTACGCCAGTGGCGGTGAGCGGGCCCTGGCGTCCGATCCCGGCCAAGATCGCGTTCGCCAGCGGATGGTCGGAACCAAGCTCGACGGCCCGCACCACGTCCTCCAGTTCGGTTCGGGTTACCCCCTTGGCGGGGATCACGTCGGTAAGCCTGGGCTGGCCCCAGGTGAGGGTTCCGGTCTTATCGAAGGCCATGGCGTCGACCTCGCCGAGCATCTCCAGCGCGGCCCCGCCCTTGACCAGCACCCCGGCCCGTGCGGCCCTAGAGATTCCAGACAAGGTGGCCGCCGGGGTGGCGATGGCCAGCGCGCAGGGGGAGGCGGCGACCAGTACTGTCATGGCCTGCAAGAAGGCGCTGTTGAAGGCGACGCCGAACAGCGGCGGGACGATCAACAGGGCTGCCACAACGGCGATCACTATGGGGACGTAGACGCGCTCGACCTTCTTGACCTTCAGCTGGGTGGGGGACTGGGCCGACTGTGCGTCCTCAACCAGGGCGATCACGCGGGCCAGCGTCGAATCGGAGGCGGCGGCCACTACCTGCATGGTGATGGCCCCATTGCCGTTCACCGTGCCCGCGAACAGGCGAGAAGAATCGGGGATACGGGCCGCGCCGAGCTCGACCAGCTTCTTCGCCTCGGGCAGCGTCACCGGTTTCCGGTGGGGTTGTACCGGTTGACCATCCCCGAGTTCTGCTTTCCAGTCGAATGGGGTTTTCTGAACGGGGATGGATTCGCCGGTTACCGCCGATTGGTCTACGGACGTCGAGCCGGATAACACGAAACCATCGGCTGGAATGCGGGAGTTGGGCTGGACGAGCAGGAGATCACCTGGTTGCAGCTGTTCGACCGGGCGGGATTCGGTGCTTCCGTCGTTGAGGAGAACCAATGCGGTACGCGGGGCCAGCTCGCCCAACGCCTCAATGTTCTTGGTGGCCTTGCCCATCGCGTACTCTTCGAGCGCGTGGCCGAGCGAGAACAGGGCCAGCAGCACCGCGCCCTCGGCCCACAGCCCCACGCACGCGGCCCCATATGCGGCGACGATCATGAGCAAGTCCACTTCGAGCTTGCCATGCCTAAGGTTTGCCCAAGCTTCCTGGACGGTGAACCAGGAGGCGAGCAAGTACGTGGCCGCGTAGAACCAAAGCCCGATCTCCGAGCCGGCAAGATCGAGGGCAAAGCCGACGATGTACGTCACACACGAGGCGATTGCCAGCCGCAGCTCCCAGCTTCGGGAGCGTTCATGAGATCCATGGGAAGCACTCATAAAGTCAATATATCACAATCTCATGATGAATAAATATTGGGTGAGATGGGGTGAGGGGGAGATCCTGCGACTGCGCGCAGGATGACGGCGTGGGGTGAGATCCTGCGACTGCGCGCAGGATGACGGCGTGGGGTCAGATGCTGCGACTATGCGCAGGGTGACGGCGTGGGGGTGAGATCCTGCGACTACGCGCAGGATGACGGCGTGGGGTGAGATCCTGCGACTATGCGCAGGATGACGACGTGGGTGGACGGGGTGAGGGTGAGATCCTATTCGTCGCGTCGCTCCTTGAGACCGGGGCGGGGACTGCGTCCCGCCCACCCTGCCCTGTACGCAAAAGTTGCACAAGAGCGCTTGTTCGCGAGGGTCGATCGCAATAGGATGAACCATCCCACGTTGCTTTACTAAGGGAGGGAAAGCAATGAGAGCCAACTCTATTCCTGCCCGCAGCACCGGCATCGCCGCCGCGCTGTCGCTCGCACTCGTCGCGTCATTCGCCGCCGGCACCGCCGCGCAGGCCGACACTACGGCATCCCCGGATGCGCACACCGTCACGATCTCGCCCGCAGTCGTTACTCCAGGCGCGACCGTCACCGTCACATTCGACGCCCACTGGCCCACGCCCGCAGTCGGAGTGGAGGCCTACGGCGTGAGCGAGTACAACATCAAAGACCCAGCCGGGAACGTCGTCGCCAAGTGGATGTACTACATGCCCGGCGACACCGGGAAACAGACGGCGACGTTCACCGCTCAATCCCTCGGAACCTACACGATCACCGCCAGCTGGGATGTGGTTACCTGGCAGAACTGGGGCAGCGGTCTTGACTGCATCTTCAAATCCGGATACTTCATTGAGACGAAGACCTTCGACGTCGTCGGCGCGGACGTAACCGTGAAATTCAATGCCAACGGCGGCAAGGTCAAGACTGCGAAGAAGACCGTCAAGATCGGGCAGGCCTACGGCACGCTGCCGAAACCAACCCGCTCCGGCTACGTTTTCCAAGGCTGGACGACCAAGAAGAACGGGAGCGTATTCGTCACCAAGACCACGGTCGTCGAGGCTGGGGGCACGCTGTACGCGAAGTGGGAGCGGCCGACCAAGTACATCACAGTGAAGGCATCTGGCTCGAAGGTCAGTTTCGGCAAGGTCGCAACGATTAAGGTCGGCAAGGGCAATAAGGTCGTGCTCAAGACTAAGCTCACCGACTCGGCAAAGGTCGACGTCGTCTCCGCGAAGCTCACCGTGAAGAAGGGCTCGAAGACGGTGGCGAAGAACAAGGCCTCCGTGACGCTAGGGCCGGGGACGTACAAGGTCACGACGACGGCCAGCTACAAGGTCGCCAGCGTGAAGAAGGTTCCTGCCAAGACCGAGACGACGGTAATCGCAAAGGCCGGGGAGAAGTTCAAGATGGATTGCGGGTATGTGTACGGAACCGAGACCTTCGGCAATCCGAGGTACTTCACCTACCACGGATTTGTCTGCTCGTCGGACAAGCTCACAGCATCTATCGTTTACACGTCGATCACGTGCATCGCTTCCTACCAGGTCACGCAATACCTTGTCAGCTGCAACGTCGCGCCTGAAGGTCTGCCAAGCGGCGGCATCCTTTTCGATTCCAAGAGCGTATCTTCCGGCTTCATAAATGGGGTGGGCTACTACACTCCTTCGGCGGACATAACCGGCACGGTAACCACCCCGGCCACGACGACGACCACCTGGTCGAAGGCCAAGAGCGCGAACAAGAGCCAAAGTTTGAAGGTTAAGTAGCCCTAATGCCGCTGTTGGTATTCAACAGCGGCATGTTGAGCGCTCGACATTCGATTTCCGCGCAACTTCCCGCACTCGTAGACTGGCCTCAACCGCCATACCCGACCGTGACGTCGGGCACTCGGTAAGACGCCCCGTGGCCGCACTCCCCGCTGGCTACACTGGCGCGAAAGTGAGGAGCGAGGTTGAGCGAGGTAAGCGAGGCGATGCAGGCTGTGGACGCCGTCGTCGCGAATGTCGAAAAGGTGATCGTGGGCAAGAAGCTGGCCGTCCAGCTGGCCGTCACGGCGCTGTTGGCCGAATCCCATCTGCTGCTTGAGGACGTCCCGGGTGTCGGAAAGACGACGCTGGCTAAGGCCCTGGCCCGCTCGCTCGATTGCACGGTGCAGCGGGTGCAGTTCACCCCCGACCTGCTGCCCTCCGACATCACCGGCGTCTCCATCTACCGCGGCGGAGAGTTCGAGTTCCGCCCCGGCGGTATCTTCGCCAATATCGTCATCGCCGACGAGATCAACCGCGCCTCGCCCAAGACCCAATCGGCGCTGCTGGAGGCGATGGAGGAGCGCAGGGTCACCGTCGACGGCACCACCCACGCGCTGCCCCGGCCCTTCCTGGTCTTCGCCACCGAGAATCCCATCGAGATGGAGGGCACCTTCCCCCTGCCCGAATCCCAGCGCGACCGCTTCGGCATGAAGCTCCAGATCGGCTATCCGAGCTTGGACGCCGAACTCGCCATCTTAGACGCCCGCGAGTGGGCCGATCCGCTGGACGCACTCCAGCCGGTGGTCTCCAGGGACGCCATCGCCCGCGCGATCAACGCCGTTCACCAGATCTATGTCGACGAAAGGGTAAAGAAATACCTGATTGCGATTGTCGCCGCTACTAGAAACTCGGCCGATACCCGAATCGGCGCCTCCCCGCGCGCATCCCTGCAGATGATCCGGCTGGCAAGGGCATATGCGCTGATCCAGGGCCGAGATTACGTCATTCCCGACGACGTCCAGACGCTCGCCGTCCCGGTGCTCGGCCACCGCATCTTGCTTTCCTCGCAGGCGCTGCTGGCCCGCAGGCCGGTCGAGCAGATCGTCGAACAGGCGGTTGCGTCCGTCCCGGTGCCGACCAGGCAGGCCTAGTGTTCACGCTGCGCGGCTGGCTGCTCCTGGGCGGAGGTATCGCCTGGGCGATCGGCTGCGCCCTGGCCGGGTACCGCACGGCCGCCTGGGTCGGGTTGTTTCTGGCCTTCATGGCCGTGCTGAGCTGGCTCACCATGCTGCCCAGCCTGCGCGGCGGCTCGGCAAAGCGCACGGTTCCCAGCACGGTCGCCACCGCAGGCGAGGAGCTGAGCTGGCGCATCGACATCTCGGTTCCCGGCGGCAACCCCGGCGGCATCGGCCAGATTACCGAGGCCCTCCCGGATTCGTTCGGAAGGTCCTGGCGCACCGCTTTCGGTACTGCGCTGGCACCGGTGGTTCGCTCGTTCGAGATCCGCATCCGGCCCCTGTTCCGCGGTGATTACCAGGTCGGGCCGGGCGTCGTGCGCTTCCGTCACGCCCTGTCGCTGGCCTATACCCGGCGCAAAATCCCTGGTCAGGAAACCTTGCACGTGCTCCCCAGAGTGCACCGGCTCGAAACCTTCGACGTCCAGGCCGGGCGGGCTTCGGTGGAGAACCCGGTGCCCAAGGTCGGCTCGCTGGGCCACGACGAGGTGCTGCTGCGCGAGTACCGCGAGGGCGACGACACCCGCCGGATCCACTGGGCGACCTCGGCCCGCGTGGGCGAGCTGATGGTTCGCCGCGAGGCCCAGGCGTGGGATCAGGCAGCCGTGGTCTTGCTCGATAACCGGGCCGCGTCCTACTCAAAGGCCGCGATAGACAGGCGTCTGGAGTTGGCCGTCGAGCTGGCGGCGTCGCTGGGCTGCCTGCTGCTCTCGCACGGCTACGGCCTCAACCTCATCCAGGCCGACGGAAAGAGCGATTTCTACGACGGCAAGGGCCAAGAATCCCAGCTTCCCCTCCTGTTCGCCCTAAAAGACGTCCAGCGCGCGGATACCAACACCCTCACCGTCCCACCGCTGAGCGTCGCCCAAGAGTTCGTGGTAGCCGTCTTTGGGCAGCTGACAAGGCACGATGTGGTCGGGCTGGTGGAAGACTTCCCCGGCAAGGGCGAGCGCATCGCGGTGCTGGTTGAGGGCGTCGACCGCGATCCGCAGGCCGAAGAATCCTTGATCGACGCCGGTTGGCAAATCCTGAGCTCCGAGCAACTGGTCGGGGGGATGGAATGAAGCGCGCAACCTTGTCCGCCCTGGCCGCCGCCACGGTATTTCTATCGGCACTTGTCTTTTCCGGCATCACGGAGGACATCCAGTGGATGCCGCTGGCCGCGCTCGTGTTGGTTATCTCCGTTGGGCTGAACTCGCTGCTCGCTTCCAAATTCTCCGAGCTGGCCGCAAAGCTGGTGTTGATCCTCGCCGGGCTGCTGATCGTAGCCGCAACGCTGGCCGCCGGGCTCGCCGAGCGCCTGGGCGATACCTACTCGCTGATCATGCAATCCGTCCCCCCGATGCCCGCCGACCCGGGCTTTAGGCTGTTCTTGGTGCTGCTCGTGTGGGCGATGTACCTGATCGCGGATTCGGCCCTAGCCCTGGGCTCGGTGTGGTTGGGGTCGCTGGCCTTGTGGGTGCCGTATCTCATCATCGCCTTCGCGGTGGTAAACCCGCCGGGAGCCGAGTGTTTCCTCTTTCCGGTGGTTGCCGTCGTGCTGTGGCTGTTCGGCACCACCATGGCCCGCTACCCCGAGCGCGGGAGAAGCCAGGCCGGGCCGATCCTCCTGCTCGTGGTCGCCCTCGCCGCCGGATCATGCGCGCTGACGGCCGTCGCCCAGTCCTTCATCAACACCTCCAGAAACAAGAGCGACGACCAACTCACCGACCCCTCCCTCAACCTGCGCCGCGACCTCAAGCAAGGGGAGAAGCGCGAGATGCTGCGCTACCGGCACGCCGGCGACATGGGCGAAGGGCTCTACCTGAGGCAGGCGGTGTTGCAGGAACTGGACGAAGAGGGGTTCTATCCCGCGGTCGTCGGAAGGGATTTTGCGGGCGGCGTAATCGGGGAAGATCCCCCGAGCATGGGCTCGCTGGCGACGACTGAGCACGTTGATGTCGTCATTAGCCTGAAGGCCGTGCACACGTGGCTGCCGCTCGTTTGGGAGCCGATGACGACCTCGGCCTTGCCCCTCGGCCAGGTAGACGAGGAAAACCGCACGGTTTTCTTCCGCGAGAACGCCCCGCACGACCTGACCTACGGGGTGAGAAGCTACTATCAGCAGCCCAATACCTTGTCTAAGCAGGTGCAGGTCAACTACCAGGATTCGAGCTCGCCGTACCTGCAGGTGCCCGATGCGTATTGGAATGTGCTCGGCTACCTGGCGCAGGAGGAATTCTCCCGCTATGCGGATTCGCCCGAAGAGCTGGTGCGGGCGCTGCTGGGATATTTCAAGGACTTCAAGTACGAGATCGTCAACACGGAGGGCAGCTCTGTCGAGACCATTGCAGACTTCGCGCTCAGAGACAAGACCGGCTACTGCGAGCAATTCGCCGGAACCTTCGCCATCTTGGCCCGCATGATGGGCATCCCCTCACGCGTGGTGCTCGGCTACGCCCCCGGTTATCTCGACGGCGATAGTTGGGTCGTCACCAACTACCAAGCGCACGCGTGGGTCGAGCTCGGGCTGAACGGCGCCTGGGTACCGTTCGACCCCACCCCCGCCTCCGGCCTAGCCCAGGGGGTCGAGCGCGCGCAACAGGAAAACACCGTCAGCCCGACGCCCACGTCAGCCGAAACCGAGGAACCCACGCTCGCCCCGGAATCCCAAAGCGCCACCCCGACGCCATCTGTCGCCCCGCAGGGCGCGGGAGGCGGCGGTGACAGCGGGCAGCTGCCCTGGGCGCTCGGGGTTGTGGGGCTGGTTGTGGTGTTGGTGATTGTCGGCCCAACCATCTGGCGCCGCGCCAAACGCGCCCTGCGCATCTCCTCCGACGACCCCGAGAAGATCTGGGCCGAAGTGCGCGATCTGACGCGCGATTTGGGCGGGGAATGGGTGAGCGGTACACCCAGGCAGCAGGCCGAGGCCGCTGCTCCCGCGTTTGAGGCAGCCGATCGTTCGGATATTTGGACGCTGGCCGTCGCTGTGGAGAGGGGGAGGTTCGCCAAGGGACACCCGAAGGTTTCCGGTTCGGCCAAGCTGGTCAAAGCCCTGGGCAAGCCGCCGCTTTCTTGGTGGCCGCGCTCTATGCGATTCCCGACTTGAACGCGACGACGACCGCCTGCACCCGATCCCGGGCGTCCAGCTTGGCGAGCACGCGGCGAACGTGGGTCTTGACCGTCGTCTCGCCGAGGTAGAGCTGCTCGGCGATTTCTGCATTGTTTAGGCCTTTCGCCATCAGCTCGAGCACTTCGCGCTCGCGCTCGGTCAGCGAGGCGATGCGCGGATCTTCTTCGAACACCAGCTGCCCGGAGGCGGCCACATGCTCCAACATGCGCTTGGTCGAAGAGGGGGCGAGCACCGCGTCCCCGTCCATGACCGTGCGAATCGCCCGCAGCAGCTCTTCCGGTTCGACGTTCTTGAGCAAGAACCCCGAAGCCCCGGCCTGAATGGCGGCCAGCAGGTACTCGTCGAGGTCGTAGGTGGTCAACATGATGACCTTGGGGGCCGTCTTGCCCGCGGCGTCGGCGTCGGCGATCAGCTGGGCAGTGGCGGCGATCCCGTCCATCTCCTGCATCCGCACGTCCATCAGAATCAGGTCGACGGGGCGGGCCGCCACCTCGCGCACAGCCTCGGATCCAGAGCTGGCCTGCCAATCGACGTGCATATCTTCTTGGGAATTGACGACCATGGCCATTCCGGTGCGAACCAGCGGCTGGTCGTCCACAATGGCGATTTTTATCATCAATACTCCTTGCCTGACGGGTATGGGAACTCTACCCGAACCCGGAAAGTATCACCGGTCGGACCTGCCGAAAACGATGCCCCCACCGATTCGGCCCGCTCGCGCATGTTTATCAAACCCAAGCCCCGACCGTCAGATTCGACGGCCGCGCACGGGTTGGAGATCGAAAGCGCCACCTTGTCGGGCATCCAGTTCTCGGTGACGACCACGGGCTTGTCCGGGGCGTGCTTCAGCGCGTTGGTGAGCGCCTCCTGGCAAATCCTGAACAGGGCCAGCCCGGCAGCCGGGGGAATCTCGCGCGGCTCGCCGAGGGTGATGAAAGAAATCTCCTTTCCGGCCTCCTGCAGCTCTTTGACAAGGTGAGACAGGTCGCGCTCGCTTGGGGTGGGGGAGAGCTGGGCGTCGCCGCCGCGCAGCACACCCAGGATGCGGCGGGTGTCGGCCAGGGCGGCCCGGCCAGTGTCGGCGATCGTGTGGAAGGTGCGCTGGGCGGCCTCGTCCTTGGTCGAAAAACGGCCCCCGTCGGCCTGGGCGATCATGACGGCCAGCGAGTGGGCGACGACGTCGTGCATCTCTCTTAGGATGCGCGAACGCTCGGCGCTCTTGGCCAGTTCCTCTATCTGCTGGCGCTCGTGTTCGCGCTCGGCGTCCTGCTCGCGGATACGCTCTTGGAGGCGCTGTTTCGTGTATTGGTTGAACCCCGCCCAGACGCCCAGGGCGAGTGCGGCCACAACCAAGACGATGGTCAGCACTTGAGCTACTTCCAACGTGGCCCCAATCTTCGCTTTGGAAAGTTTTCGATAGGCTACAGCTTATGACGAATCCCCAGCTCGCCCGTCTGAGAGCCTCGATAGACAACCTGGACACGGCCCTCATCTGCCTGATGGCCGAACGTTTCAAGGTGACACAGCAAGTTGGCTACCTCAAACGCGATCTAGGCCTGCCGCCTGCCGATCCCGAGCGCGAGGAACAGCAGGTCGCCAGGCTCAGGGCGTTGGCCCAGGAGGCCGAGCTGGATCCGGACTTCGCCGAAAAGCTGCTGAACTTCATCGTCAAAGAAGTCGTCCGCCACCACGAGGTGATTGCAGGCAAATGAAAGCTGACGCCCCCCGCTGGTCTTGTTGGAATCTCATGCCCTACCCCATCGTCCCCATCTTGGTGGGCATGGCCGGAACCTCCGCGATGGCTCTCGGTGCCACGTCGCCCGCATACTCCTTCTCCCCCTACGGCTGGGGGGAAAACTGGGTCGAGTGGCTGGGCCGCTTCGCCACCGGCGCCGAAGGGGTGTGGGAAACCACGCTCGGCGCACTGGCCCTGACCTGGGCCTGGTGGGTGCTGCGTCCGCGCAAGGGCCAACCGCTTCACGGATTGGTCAACATGCCGGGTACCGTTCGGGCCATGGCCGGAGCCGCCGGGGCAGACGTACACGACGGCATGTGGAGCGGAATCCGCCAGTTCACCTGGGCGCTGATCTTGTGGTGCCTGCCGATGCTGGCGCTGCCGCCGATCCTTTCCAACGACTCGACCCTGTACGCCGACGCCGGGTGGTCCTACGCCAACGGATATAACGTGTACGACGTCGGGCTCGCGTACCTTCCCGGGCCCTACCACGACCAGGTGGACAAGCTGTGGGCCGGTTCGGGGGTTGCATATCCTCCCTTGTCGATCCTCACTGCCTGGTTGTGCGACGCCGTTACCGGCTTCCACCCCTACTGGGGAATCATCGCCCAGCGCATCCCGGTGCTGATCTCCGTTGCGGTAATGCTCTACGTGCTGCCCCGGCTCGCGCATTCGCTGATGATGACCCGCTTCTCCGAGGCCCCCGGGCTGGACTGCCCGTCCGAGGCGCTGGAGAGCCGCGCCTGTTTCGCCGCCCGCCTGGCCGTGTGGCTGGGGGTGTTGAACCCGCTGTTGATCGTTCACTACGTGGGCGGAGCTCACAACGACGCACCCATGGTGGCCATCACCGTCGTCGCGTTGTACATGGTGGTGAAAAAGCCGACCTTGGCGATGTCGCTGGTCTACGCGCCGATCGTCGTCGGCCTGGGGATGGCGTACAAGCCCCAGGGCGGGCTGACCGCGGTGGCCGTCGCCGCGCTTCCCGTGATCTTCTCCGCCGGGCTAGATCTGCAAGTCGGAAACGGGCTGATGCGCCTGCGCCGGGCCGGGGTGCTGAAGCAGGTGGTGGGCCGTGTGGCGGTCGCCTGCTGCGTGACGCTGGCCACCTTCGCGCTCGTGTGCGTCGTCTCCGGCCTGGGATTCGGCTGGACGAAATGGCTAGACCTCATGGGCAAAGCCAACACGATCGCCCCCATGGCCTCGATCCCGAAGCTCATCTTGCTGTTCAATGGCGAGCCGCCGTGGTGGCCGGTATTCACCTTCTGGTGGGCAATCCTGAGCGCGGTCGTGCTGCTCGGGCTGCTGCTGTTCGTCCTCATCCGCTTCGCCGACCGCCCGATCTCGGCGGTGGGCTGGGGCGCGTTCGTCGTAGTGGTAGCGGGACAATCCATTCACCCGTGGTACCTGCCCTGGACTCTGGCCCTCCTAGGCCTGGCCCCGCACACGCGCACCCAAAGACGCTGGCTGTTCGGCTTCGCGATCGTCTTCTTCATGTGGAACACCTTCCAAACGGCCATGTGGCACGGGCAATACGTGCCGGAGGGGTAGGGAAGCGCTCGTCCCCGGACTCGATCCGGGGCAGCCCTTCAGCACGCAGCCAGGGCGGCACCCACGATACCGGCGTCCCCGCGCAGTTGGGCGGGCGTCACCCGCGCTTCTAGCTGCAGCAGCGGCAGGAAGCGATCGGCGTCTTCACTGATCGCCCCGCCAATGATGAACAGCTCGGGCCAGATCAGCGATTCGTAGTAGGACAGGTATTCCTGCAGCCGGGAAATCCACTGGGCCCAGCTCAGGCCGTCGCGGTGAAAGGCAGCCGCCGACGCCCAGGGGCAGCAATCCATGCCGTCGATCGTCAGGTGCCCGAGCTCAGTACTCGGCAGTAGTTCGCCTTTGATGAAGATCGCCGAGCCGATGCCCGTACCCAGGGTGATGATGCTCACCGAGCCGTGCTCTTCCCGCCCGGCGCCGAAGCGCATCTCTGCGAGCCCTGCGGCATCGGCGTCGTTGAGCAGGGCAACCGGCTGGCCCAACGCCTCCTCGAAGAGGTCTTGCGCCGCAAAGTCGATCCACTCGGGGTCGATGTTGGCCGCCGTACGTGTCCGGCCCCGGTGGACGACCGCCGGGATGGCGATACCGATCGGGACGTCCTTGCTTGGGAGGGTTCGCGTGTGCAGCTCGCGCACGCTTTGCGCGATGGCGGTCGGCGTCGGCGGCTGGGGCGTGGGAAGGTAGTGTTTCTCGCCTGAGATCGTCCCATTAGTGACGTCCACAAGCGCACCCTTGATTCCCGTCCCGCCAATATCGACGCCCAGCGCGAGCTCCATTGCCCCTCCTATTGACTTTCATATGAAAGCTTGGGATGATTCGTATGCAAGTCTAGCAAAGGACGCCTGACATGACTACGACATTCGAGAACCCCACCGCCGCCCGCCCGTACTTCGGCCAGCTCACCGAGCGCATGGCCGCCTGGCGCGAAGAACTGCTGGACACCCCCCAATCCGTGTGCGTCGAGCGGGCCGTCCTGACCACCGAAACCTACCGGGAGCACCAGCACGAGCCGATGGTGATCCTGCGCGCGCGCATGTTAGAAAACGTCCTTGCAAACATGAGCATTTTCATTGAGCCCGCCACGCTGATTGCGGGCAACCAGGCCTCCAAGAACCGCGCGGCCCCGATCATGCCCGAGTACGCGATGGACTGGGTTCTCGCCGAGCTCGACGGCTTCGACAAACGCCCCGGGGATCGCTTCCAGATCTCCGAAGAAGCCAAATCAACCCTGCGCGAGATCGCCCCCTACTGGCAAAACAACACCCTCAAAGACCGCGGACTGGCGCTGATGCCGCCGGATTCCAAGCGCTTCTACGATCTCGGCATCATCCACCCGGAAGGCAATATCACCTCGGGCGACGCCCACATTTCAGTCAACTATCCCCGCTTGCTCTCCGACGGCCTGCGCGGCTACCTCGAACGTACGGACGCCCTGCTGGCTTCCACCGACACCACCACCGCCCAGGGGCTAAAGAGCGCCCACTTCTACCGCGCGGTGCAGATCGCCTTGAACGCCGTCATCGGCTTCGCCCACCGCTACTCGAATCTCGCCAGCCAGCTGGCCGAACGCGAAACTGACGCTGGGCGTCGGCAGGAATTGGAGGAGATGGCTGCCAGGTTGCAGCGCGTCCCCGAGCACCCGGCCAGGGACTTCCGCGAGGCCGTACAGTCGGTGTGGCTGGTGCAACTGGCCTTGCAGATCGAATCCAACGGCCACTCGCTGAGCTACGGACGCATGGATCAGTACCTCGGCCCGTTCTTGGACGCCGACCTCGCCGACGGGGCCATCACCGAAGATGAGGCGACCGAATGGCTGACGAACCTGTGGCTCAAGACCATTACGGTGGCCAAAATCCGCTCCTGGTCGCACACTCGCTTTTCCGCCGGCGGGCCGCTCTATCAAAACGTGACTGTCGGCGGCCAAACCCCCGATGGCCGTGACGCCGTCAACCGGCTCTCCTACCTGATCCTGCGCTCGGTGGCCCAAACCCGCTTGCCGCAGCCGAATCTGACCGTCCGCTACCATCACGGGCTCTCCGACGATTTCATGCGCGAGTGCGTCGAGGTGATGCGGCTGGGGTTCGGGATGCCCGCGTTCAACTCCGACGAGATCATCATCCCTTCCCTGATCGAAAAGGGCGTGGCGAGGGAAGACGCCTACAACTACTCCGCGATCGGCTGCGTCGAGGTCGCGGTGCCGGGCAAGTGGGGATACCGCTGTACCGGGATGAGCTTCCTCAACTTCCCCAAGACCCTGCTCACCGCCATGAACGACGGCGTTGACCCGGCCTCCGGCGAGCTCATCGCCACCCCGGTCAAGCACTTTAGGGACATGGAATCGATGGACGAGTTGCTGCACGCTTGGGACGTAACCGTTCGGGAATTCCAGCGCCACTGCGTCGCCCTGGATACCGCCTGCGACATCGCGCTGGAAGAGAACGTGGCCGACGTACTGTGCTCGGCGTTGACGGAGGATTGCCTGGGCAGAGGCAAGACGATCAAGGAGGGCGGGGCCGTCTATGACTTCATCTCCGGCCTGCAGGTCGGCATCGCCAACACCGGCGATTCGCTGGCGGCCATCCAAAAGTGCGTTTTCGAGGACGGCACTGTCGGGCGCGACGAGCTGTGGCAAGCCCTGATGGGCGATTTTGAGGGGGAGCGCGGGGAGGAAATCCGGCAGCTTCTGTTGTCGGCCCCAAAGTACGGAAACGACGACGACTACGTCGATTCGTTGACCGTGCGCGCCTACGACAGCTGCATCAGCGAGATTTTCCGGCACCACAACACCCGCTATGGGCGCGGGCCGATCGGCGGCGGATACTACGCGGGGACGTCGTCGATCTCGGCGAACGTACCCCAAGGGGCATCCACGATGGCAACACCCGACGGCCGCCACGCGGGCGAACCGCTGGCCGAGGGCTGTTCCCCGACCCATGGCGTCGACACCCACGGGCCGACGGCCGTGTTCAAGTCCGTCTCCAAACTGCCGACCGACCGAATCACGGGCGGAGTGCTGCTAAACCAAAAGGTGAACCCATCTGTGCTTGCCAAGCCGCAAGACCGCGACAAACTGATCGCGATGCTGCGGGCCTTCTTCAACCGCCTGCACGGCTTCCACGTCCAATACAACGTGGTCGACCGGGCCACGCTGCTAGACGCCCAGGCCCACCCCGAACGCCACCGCGACCTAATAGTGCGAGTGGCCGGCTACTCGGCCTTCTTCAACGTCCTAAGCAAAGCCACTCAGGACGACATCATCGCGAGAACTGAACAGGAGCTGTGACGCGTAGCGGTGATGTCGCCGGGGTGGTGGGGTCGTCCCCACGTGTGTGCTGTATCGCGAGAACGGAGCAGGAGCTGTGACGCATCGTGATGATGTCGCCGGGGTGGTGGGTTTCTAAAGGTTTCTAAAAACCTTAAAGGATCTGAAAGGGCACGGTGCTCAAAGAACATCCGTTCATCTAGAACATAAACCGCGCACTACTTCGCGACCAGCCCCCGCACCTGGCCCAGAGCTACCGACGCCCTGGCCAAGTCTGCCGGTTCCGAGGTGATTTCCTCGATCAGCGCGGCACGGCGGCGGACTCCGCCGGACTGCGTCCAGGCGTCTACCACCGCGACCGGGTCGGAGATGTCCTTTCCGGCCAGCTCGATCGCCTGTCCGGTCAGCCCGTCTTGGGCGGACAACAGCTCATCGCGCAGTGCCGCCCGGGCCATGGATTCCCAGCGTTGCTTGCGCGGCAGGTCGTTCACCCTTCGATCCAGGACGTCCAGCGAAACTCTCGCCGTCAGCTCGCGGTGAACCGCCGCCACCTGCTTCGGATCCTTGCCCAGCCGGTTGGAGACGTTGGCGATGCCGAGCGCGAAGTGGGAGTACCCGGCCACGCACAGGGCACGGGCCAGCTCCTCCGGGGCGCCGGCTTCGATCCAGCGGTCGTACTTTTCCTTGACGTGCGCTTGCTGCATCGGGGTGAGGAAGTCGAACAGGTTTTCGCGCACGGCGGCCACCGGCGCGGTGAACTCGTCGAGCGCCGCCTGGATGTCCAGCGGCAGGGGGCGGTTGTGCAGCAGCCAGCGGGCGCCGCGCTCGACCATCCGGCGCAGCTCCAGACGCAGGTCGGTGGCCAGCGTGGCGTCCAGCCCCTCGATGCGGCCCAGCAGCACCTCCGAGCGGCCGACCGCGTAGATCGAGCGGGCGGCGAGCTGAGCGCGGATGACGTCCGCTACCCCGGCACCCGTCTCACCAGAGAGCCGATAGTAGCCCGTTATACCTTGTGAATCCACGAACCGGTTTACTGCCACCGTCGTTATGATCTCTCGCGAAAGCCGGTGCTTGCCCAGCAGATCGGGGAAGCGGGCGGGCAGCGGGTCGGGGAAGGAGTCGCGCAGCCGGTCGGCCCGGTATGGATCCTCGGGCAGGTCGGTGGCGCGCATCCACTCTTTCAGTGCGATCTTGGTGTGCGCCAAGACGACGGCCAACTCGGGCCGCGTGAGACCCTTTCCGGCCAGATCGATCGCCTGTCCGGTCAGCACGTCTTGGGCGGACAACAGCTCATCGCGCAGTGCGGCCCGGGCCATGGATTCCCAGCGTTGCTTGCGCGGCAGGTCGTTCACCCTTCGATCCAGGACGTCCAGCGAAACTCTCGCCGTCAGCTCGCGGTGAACC
>JAISTE010000043.1 GCA_031272825.1 Propionibacteriaceae bacterium
GGATCCGTTCCTGTTCAAGCACCGGGGGTGCTACTACTGCTACTCCACCCACCGCGACGGGGTGCAGGCCTCCACTTCGCAAGATTTGGTGCGCTGGGATTACCAGGGTTTCGTGCTGCAAACCGCAGGGCAGGCCAATTTCTGGGCTCCGGCCGTCCACTATGAGGACGGGGTTTTCTACCTGTACTACTCCTCGGCTCCCGCAGGTTCCCTCGACCCGCACGACGAGCGGCTGCGTGTTGCCGTATCTGACAGCCCGCTCGGGCCCTTTACCCCAGCGAGGGTTCTGTTCGACCGCTTCACCATCGACCCCCAGCTTGTCCGCTCCGACGACGGCCAGCGCTATCTGTTCTATTCGGCGAATGATCCATGTGATGGGGCGCTGGAGGGAACCTCCATCCTGGTGCAGCCGATGTCCGATCCTCTAGCCCCTGCGGGCAAGGCGCGGCACGTGGTCATCCCCACCCTTGAGCAGGAGATCTTCGAGCGCAACCGCTTCGGGGACGGGCGCGATTGGCACACGATCGAGGGGGCCACTTACTTCACATCGGGGAGGATGGCGTACCTCACCTACTCCGGAAACGCCTACACCCACGAGGACTACTTCGTCGGCTATGCCACGGCCCCGCTCATAGGGGCTATCGACGAGTTGCACTTCACCAAGCACCCAGACGAATACACCTTCTCGCCACTCATCCGCAGAAGCGCCTACGTGGAGGGAACCGGGCACAACTCCGTCATCGCGGGCCCCGACCTTTTCGAAACCTGGATCGCCTACCACGGGAGAGACGCGGGCGAGCCGCTGGTCGAAGGAACCGAGCAGCGCACCTTGCGCATCGACCGCCTGCGCATCGGAGCCGGCGAGCTGGCAACTAACGCCCCGACATCGACACCGCAGATTGCGCCCGCCAAGGCGGACTACTCCGACGCGCCCGGCCAAAAGGGATTGGGCTGGCGTGCGCTTTCAGGAAGCTTCTCCCAAAGTGAAGATGGGCTTGCCCTCCCGCCTGGCAGCTTGCTCGCCGCCGGGCCACTAGCCGTCGGCTACCGCGCCGAATTCAGCGCCAAAGGCGAGCTTGGCTACGCCTTCTGCCCCGCCCGTTTCACAGACGGGAGCTACATTGAAGTCTCCGTATCCCCCGATGGCGTCCGCGCCTCACACGTCACTTCTGTTGGCCGCGACCTCCTAATAACAGCCGGAGCACCAAAGGCGGACCTTTCCAAGTGGCAGCTCATCGAGATCGAAAGAGCAGGGAAAAACGTCTCAATCCGGTTGGCGGGCCTCCCCCTGGCTGCCTTCCGCGCGCCGATTGAACCGGCACGCTTGGCGCTCAACGCGGAAAACGGGATCGCGCAATTCAGCGGGTTTGCACTCACTAAAACCAAGAATTTGTCAACCGACCGAAAGGAACCACAATGACAAAAACCATTCGCGCAGGGATCGGCCTCGCGCTCGCCACTGCCATGCTGCTCACCGCCTGCTCCGGCGGCGACCAGCCCACCACCGCGCCCGATAGCTCTGCCGCCTCGGAGCCGGTGGAAATTACATTCCACTCCTGGCTTCCCACGCAAGACCAGTGGACGGAGCTGTACGCAGCCTTCCAGAAGGAGAATCCGAATATCACGATCAACTTCACGCGCGAGGAGGATTACGAAACCTACAAGACCAATCTCGACAACGAGATACTCGCCGGAGACGTTCCCGACATCTACGGCATTCAGGTGGGCTCCTCCTTTGACGATTACTCGCAGTATGCCCTCGATACCAGCCAGTACGCATCTGCCTGGATTGGAAACTTAAACGCCGAAGCCGTAAACCAGACTACTGACACCAAGGGTGCAACCAAGGCTGTGCCGATCCTCAACGCCGGAATGCAGTACTACCTTTACAACAAGACGCTGCTCGACGAGCTGAAGCTCAGCCTGCCAACCACCTACGAGGAAGTCGTTGCTGTATCCAAGGCTGCCCGTAAGGCTGGCTATTCCCCATTCGCTATGGGTGCCGCCGACACCTGGCACGATGCCGACTTCTTCGTGTGGATGTCCAACCAATTCGGCTCCGGAGGCGATATTTACAAGGCTGCGAGCGGCGAGCTGGCTTGGGATTCCGAGAACCTTGTGGCCGCCGCCACCACATGGCAGAAGATGTTCAAAGATGGGGTGTTCCAGGACGCCGCCACCACGGTCAACACCTACCCGCAGGCCCGCGACGATTATTTCCTGGCCCGCAAGGCGCTGTTCTTCCCGACCGGCTCGTGGCACGTGAACGCCACGCTGAAGATCAGCACCGAGGTGCCTGGTTCCGCTGTGGAGAATGACGAGATCGGCATGGCCTACTTCCCGACTCTCGGCATCCAGGACGCCGGCGCCACAGTAGGCGTGGACTTTGCGCTTGCCGTCTCTGATTCTTCCTCTCCAGAGGAGCAGGCTGCGGCCGCCAAATTCGTCGAATTCATGGCAACCGGAACCGGCCAACAGCTGTGGGTGAACACCCTTCAGGGCTTCCCTGTGGCCAACGGAGTCGAAGTGCAGCTCGGCAGCGACGAATCCCAGCTTGGCAAAGATTCCGTAGCGCTCGTCACCGAGACACTTATGGCCGGAAAATATGCCCGCAAGCTGGTTGCCCCTGGCAGGGATTCGCTCGAAAACGACCTTGGAGTGGTGCTCCAGAACATTGCCGACGGCGCGGACCCGAAAAAGGAGCTTGCCACCTTGAACCAGTAAATCGAACTCCTCTTCGACATTGATGCGCCCTGGCCCGGCCAGGGCGCATCAATACGTCAGTAGCATCTCAGGATTTGGGGCCTACCCTTCGGAGGAATGCCAAGGGTTGAGGAGCTTAGCTCCGAATCGTGCGAAATCGCGCTCGTTCCTTGTGACGACCACCAGACCGAGGTTTTCGGCAGTAGCGGCAATCAGAGAATCAGCCAGCGGCGCTGGGTCTGGGACGTGGTAGCCAGCAGCAATCTGCACGACGTCGGCGTCCACGTCGAAGACACGGCCGTACATTGCCTCGCGCAAAGATTCGAGCCAGTCGCGATAGACATCTCCTTGTTTTGGATCGCGGCGTTCGACAAGTTGGCAGCCGATCTCCATTTCCAACAGGGTTATCACCGATAGCGCGCAATCTTCCAAGCGGGTTTGTTCAGCCCAAGCTGCAAAGCCTCTGTCAGTCTTCGGGGAGCGAGCTCTGCGCAGCTCCGATGCGGTCACCGTGTCGAGCAAGAATCTCAAAAGGCGGCCCTCGGGGTGTCGGTGCTGCGCACGAAGGGGGTTTCGAGGTCGGAAATATCTTCAGGGCCGGACAAGTCAGCCAGCGTCGCGCCGCGCCATCGCAACAGCCGCCGGGTGGCAAGACGCAACACTTCGCGTGCCTGGGCCTCCATTGAGGTATGTCGTACTTCAGCTACTTCTTTGAGTCCGAGATATGTTTCGTCGTCAAGCTGTCGGACAGTAAGTGTGTGCATCAAAACCTCCCCATGTGCTAGCACTGTTGCTAGCATACCTGGGGTTCTTGTGCGAAACAAGCCCAACTCTAGGCTTGCGCCCTTACCGGAACGACTCGCCCGGATCGAAAGGGACATCGCCAAAGCCCTCAACGCGGGCGACCTCGCGCGAGTCCGCCGCCTGTCGAAACAATGGAGCCGCCTGTACTCCTCACTTCGTTCGTCAACAGGCTCAATCACTTCGGACGACGATGCGAGCATCGTCGTCTCTCAGTTCAATCGCCTGTGGCTGTTGGACCGGGTGAAGGCCCGTGGCTGAGATCACCGCCGACCAGGTTCACGACCTGCTCACCGGC